>NZ_JBFBLI010000003.1:0-344636 GCF_040702545.1 Citricoccus sp. NPDC079358 | reverse complement strand
CCGCTGCCGCCCCGGGTCAGTACTACCCCGTCCTCGCCGACCCTGACCCTTCACACTCCGCGGGTCATCAAATCACTACCGACCCACGCACCTAGACGGCTCCTGTTACGAGCCGAGGCTGAAGTACCGCAGCATCGGCGGCTCAACCATCGTCGAACTGCTCATCGTTATTGTCGTGATCGCAGAACATCAGGGAAGATCCGGAAACTGTCGTCTCTTGCCCCGTTCGTCGTTCCGGCGGCTGGGCTTTCAGCTCGCTCTCCCGAACGCCTGCTCAAGAAACCCTGCAGTTGCGGGGTTCATGGTCTCGTTGCGACGGATGTAGTGCTCGCGGGTAACCGCGGGGTCACTGTGGCCAAGAAGCTCGGAAGCAAGCTGCAGTCCACCTACGTCGTTGATCGCGGTCACGGCGGTGCGCCGGAACCGGTGCGGGGTGACGTCATTGATGCCGGCTTGGTCCATGACGTCGCGAAGCTGGCGGCGGCGGACGTTGTTCGTGGTGTGCGGTGTCCCGACACGGGTGGCGAACAGCAGGTTCTCCGGGCCGACGAACCGCAGGCTGCGGACTCGAGCACGAACCGCACGCAGCGCGAACCCGGGCAGCGCCACTCTACGGACCGAGCGTGCGGTCTTTGGATGTTCCTGTCGGTGCGTAGGCTCGCCCTTGCGGCTAACAATCGTCCCCGCGATGCGTACCATCGGCACAGGCGCATCAGGGTCGAGATCGGCGACGCGGATCGCGAGGACTTCGCCAATGCGGGCGGATGTGCCGAGCATGACCTCGACGATCTGACCGAGCTGCCCGTCAGGGCGGGGACCGGCGAGGATGGGTCGCCTCTCCCAGTCGCGGATCGCGACACGGATGGCGGTGATCTCTTCCCAGGTGCACACGTCGGGACTGCGCGTCGGTCTACGCAGGCCCGAGACGTGGTCCATGCGAGTTGACGTCGGACTTTATTCGTCGTGTGCGGAGTCCCGACACGAGTGACGAACGGCAGAGTCTCCGGGCCGACGAAACGGAGGCTGCGGACCCGGGCACGGACCGCACGCAGGGTGAACCCCTGGAGTGCGATGCGATGGACCGATCGCACGAAACCCGTCAGGAGCTGATCCAGGCCCAGAGGAACCGCGCTCCGGAGGCGGCCAAGCTCTCCCTGTCCAGGCACTTCGCCGCGCTGCAGCGGCGCATGCTGGTCACGTTCCCCGACTGACCTGCACCGGGGAAACCACCTGGAAGGTCACCTGGACCGACCTGCACTACTGCGCCACGTATCCGCCATCCACGGACCACACGGCGCCGGTGACGAAGGACGCGGCGTCGGAGGCCAGGAAGCAGATGACCTCGGCGACCTCCTCGGGGGTGCCGAGGCGGCCGATCGGCTGGCGGGCGGTCATCTGGGAACGCACCATTTCATCCAGTCCGGCGGTCAACGGCGTCTCCACGTAGCCCGGCGCCACCGCGTTGACGCGGATCCCGGTCGGCGCGTAGCCCAGGCCCGCAGAGCGGACCAAGTTGGCCACCCCGGCCTTCGCCGCGGAGTACGGCCCGGAGCCAGTCTGGCCGACCAGACCAAGGATCGAGGAGACCGCGACCACGGCACCGCTCCCCCGGCCGGCACCACCATCACCGTCTGCAGCAATCATGTACCGCAACGCGTGCTTCATGGACAACGCCACTCCGGTCAGGTCAATGTCCAGGACGGTGCGCCAATGGTCCACGTCCAACTCGTGCAACGGGCCCTTGCGCTCAGCGATGCCAGCATTGGCCACCAGCATGTCCACGCTCCCGGACCCACCAGCGCCACTGCCGAAGTCAGCGGCGGCATCCATCAGCGCCGCCACGGAATCCTCATCGGTCACGTCGCACCGCACGGACCAGGCCCGGCCGCCAGCGCCCTCGATCTCAGAGACCACCTCGGCGGCCCGTGGATCCACGTCCCCGATCACCACGGCCGCACCGCGGGCGGCCAGCATCCGGGCGGTCGCCGCCCCGATGCCGCCGGCCGCGCCGGTCACCACCGCCGTGCGCCCCGCGAAGGGCAGGGGATCCACGCCCAGCCCCGCGCCCGACGTGAGCTGGGCACGCGGCCGGGGGCCGGAGTCGGGCGTCTGTTCAGAAGACGTCCCGGCGCCGGCCCCCAGCGAATCGGCCAGGCTCAAGCCTTGACCTCCATGGCCCGCTCCAGGGCATCGACGGAGCCGGACTCGGCGGCCAGCTCCGCGATGTCCCGGCCCATCCGGTAGCCGAACACCAGCGCCGGGCCGATGTGGGACCCATACCCGGGGTAGCCGCCGCCGAACACGGAGACAGCGGCAGCCCCCACGGAGTACAGCCCCGGGATGCGCTTGCCGTCCTCGCGGACCACGGCGTCGCGGGAGTCCACGTCGATCCCGGCGAAGGAGCCCAGGTCCCCCATCCGCACCTTCGCGGCGTAGAACGGGGCCTTGTCGATGGTCGCCAGGTTCGGGTTGGGCTTGTGGTCCATGTCCCCACGGAAGTGGTTGTACGCGGTGGAACCGCGGCCGAACTCGGTGTCCTCGCCAGCATCGGCGTCCCGGTTGAACGTCGCCAGGGTGGTCTTCAGCCCGGCGGCGTCCACCCCGATCTTCTCGGCCAGTTCCTCCACGGTCTCGCCCTTGACCAGGTAGTCCGCGGCGTAGAAAAGCTAGCGCGGGATCGGCGTGGGCTTGGCGAAGCCGATGCCATACTTGCGCATCAGCTTCTCATCGCCCACGATCCACGCGAACACCTCACGCTCACCGGACATGTGGTCCAGCATCTGCCGACCGAAGTCGTGGTAGCTCAGCGCCTCGTTGCCGAAGCGCTTGCCGTGCCGGTCCACGGTGATCATGCCGGGCAGGCCGATCTGGCGCAGGTGCGGGAAGAGCCGCTGGGCGCGCGTGACCAGGTCCTTGAACACCGTCACCGGAGCCCAGGAGCCCGGGGAGGAGACGTCCGCGTTGATCCGCCCGCCCACGGCCATCGCCATCCGGGCCGAGGAGCCGTCATGGCCCCGCGTCGGGGTGAAGTGCTCCCCACCGTTGCGGTCATGCGGGAAGTACTGCTGGCGCAGCTCCGCATCCCCGGAGAAGCCGCCGCCGGCCAGCATCACGCCCAGCCGGGCCTGCACGGTGCCGGCCCGCTGACCGGAGAGGACCGCGCCGGTGACGGCGCCTCCGCTATTGGTCACCAGTTTCTCCACCGGAGTGGAGGTCCACACCCGCACCCCGGCGTCCAGCGCGGAGGCGACCATGCGGGTCATCAGCGCCGAGCCGTTGGTGCGCTTGAGCGGCTGGCCGAACACGGCGGTGTCCACCCAGGTGCGCAGCAGCTTGGACGCGGTGTAGGTGAAGGCCTTCACGGACTGGTTGGCCTTGAGGATGGTGGCCATGTCCGGACCCACCTGCGGCATGTACCCGAACACCGTGTAGGAACTCAGGTAGGGCTGCAGCTCCTTGCGGCGGGACCCCAGCATCCGGATGTCCGCATCCGAGGGCAGGATCGCGCGGCCGCCGAGCTTCGCGCCGGGCAGGTCCATCTGGTAGTCCGGGGCCTTCTCCGGGTAAGAGAACACCACGGAGGTGTTGTCCTCGAAGAAGTCGATGGCCTCCGGCACGGTGTCCAGGAACCCGGCCACGCCCTCCTCGTTGTAGTAGTCCCCGGAGAGTGCCTTCAGGTAGGTCTCCGCCTCGGCCCGGGTGTCCCCCGTGGCCGCGGCGCCCTTGGGGTTGCCCGGCACCCAGGACCAGCCCGCGGACAGGGCCGTGGTCCCGCCGAAGTGCTCGGACTTCTCCGCCACGATCACGTTCAGCCCGTCATGGGCGGCCCGCAGGGCGGTGGCCATGCCGGCGGCGCCGGAGCCGACCACCAGGACGTCGCACTTGTGGACGGTTCCGGCGTGGTCTGCGGCGGGGGTGTTCTCAGTCATGTGTTCTCCAGAGGTCGGGGAAGCGTTCGAGGTCGTCGCCATGGTCAGATCCGGCCGGTGCCCTTGAGGTAGGGCTCGCCGAGCTCGGCGATGGGGGTGTGGGCGGTCTCCCGGGCGGAGAAGCAGGCCACGGCGGCTATCAGGGCCACCACGCAGCCGAAGATCGCCACGGGGACCCAGCCGAACGTGCCAGCGCCGAGCAGCATGCCGCCGATCATCGGGCCGAAGCCGGCCACCATCAGGCCCAGCTGGTTGCCCATGGCCATGCCGGTGTAGCGGACCGGGGCGGCGAACAGCTCGCCGAAGAAGGAGGTCCACACGCCGTTGAACCCGGAGTACAGCACGGTCATGAACAGGAACGAGGCGGCGAACACCAGCCAGATGTTGCCGGTGCCCAGGGCCAGGAAGTACAGGAAGATGGCCACGGAGCAGCCGATCATGGCCGTCAGCATCAGCGGCTTGCGGCCGATCCGGTCCGAGAGCTTGCCGGCGAACGGCATGAACACCATGGACAGGCCTACGGCCACCGCGTTGACGGTGAGGATGTCCGTGCGTTCGAAGCCGCCGTGGTCCACGGCGTAGGACAGCCCGAACACGGTGAAGATCGTCTGCATCACGGAGAACGCGGACATCAGCAGCACGCGGAACACGTCCAGGCCCTGGTACTTCAGCACCTCGCCGGCGGGCAGCTTCTTCACCGCGCCGGCCTCGGCCACCTCCTCCTCGAAGACGGGGGTCTCGTCCAGCTTGGTCCGCACATAGAAGGCGATGGCCAGCACGAAGATGGAGAGCAGGAACGGGATCCGCCAGCCCCAGCTCATCAGGTCCTCCTCCGGCAGGGCCGCGATGGGGATGAACACCACGGTGGAGAGCACCATGCCGGCGGCGTAGCCCATCATCACGAAGGACGTGAAGAAGCCACGGCGGCCCTCCGGGGAGTGCTCGATCGTCAGCGAGGAGGCCCCCGCGGACTCGGCGCCGGCGGAGAAGCCCTGCGCCAGGCGGGCCACCACCAGCAGCACGGTGGCCCAGATGCCGATCGACTCGAAGGTCGGCAGCACGCCGATCGCCAGCGAGGCCAGACCCATGATCATCAGGGTCACCAGCAGCACGTTCTTGCGGCCCAGCCGGTCACCGAAGTGGCCCATCACCAGTCCGCCGAGCGGACGGGCGATGTACGCCACGCCGAACGTGGCGAAGGAGGCGATGGCCGCGATGGCCGGGTCGCCGCCCGGGAAGAACAGCTGCGGGAACACCAGCGCCGCGGCGGTGCCGTAGATGAAGAAGTCGTAGTACTCCATGGTGGAGCCCAGGAAGGAGGCCAGGGCAGGTGATCAACTACAACCAAGCTGCACCGCGAAATCGACTAACCCGGTCCCTCCTCTTCTGACGCGACAGGACTCCGAGTCGACTTGTAGAGGTGTTCCCAGAGGATGTCATGAGTCTTCGTAGGCAACCGCTCCGGCCATGTCGCGGCCGGCGATATACCCGAAGGTCAGGGCCGGCCCCAGATTGATGCCGCCCGCAGGATAGTGTCCTCCCATGACTGAGTTGTGGTCGTTCCCTGCTACATACAGTCCGGGGATGATGTTCCCCTCGTCATCTAGAACTCGCGCACGCCCGTCCGCTTCCAAGCCGGCGAAGGTTCCGAAGCTGCCCGGTAGCACCTTGACTGCGTAGAATGGGCCTTTCTCAATGGGTCCAAGGGATGGGTTGGGACCAACCTGCGGATCGCCTCCGTATCGGTTGAACTCAGTCTCGCCTCGGCTGAAGTCCGGGTCGATGCCCAAGCGGGCGTGTTCGTTGAACCGTCTCACGGTTTGGGTCAGTCCAGCTGGGTCGATCCCGCACTGCTCGGCGAGCTCTTCCAAGGTACGGCCCCGCTTCAGGTATCCCGAGCGCAGGTATGGAAGCAGGGGAACCGGCCAGGGCTTGGCCATGCCCAAGGGATACTTGCGAACGAACCGGGAGTCGGCAATTTGCCAGGACTCGACCGGTTCATCCTCCGGCGTAGTTTCTATCAGGGCGGAAACGTAGTCGTAGTAGCCGTTGGCCTCGTTGACGAAACGCTTGCCGTCCGCACGCACGCCGATGGAACCAGGCTTAGCTCGGTCCATGATGTGGGGGAAGACACCCGTGCGACCGTTGCGGTACGGCACCAGGGAAACAGGGCACCACGCTGCAGGCGACTTCACCTCCGTGTTGAACCGGGCCCCGACGGATTGACCCAACGAGATGCCGTCGCCATCGGCCTCGGCCGGTGCCAAAGTCCAGTGCTCGAGACCAGTGGGCGCCTTGGGAAACAGTTGCTTGCGTCGCTGGATGTCTCGCGGGAATCCACCCGTGGCCAACACCACTCCGCGGGCTGCATGGATGCGCGTTTCGCCTCCGGGTGCTTCGAGAACAGCGCCACACACTCGTCCATCCTCATCAGTCAATAGGCGGGTCGCCCGGGTGGAGACGCGGATGTCGACTCCCAGCTCGTCGGCAGACATCAAGAGTCGACCGACGAGCGCAGTTCCGTTGACCAGCTGCATATTTCTGCGGTGGGCCACCAAGTCCCACAGATGAGGGGTAAAGCGCCGCGCGGCATGGATTAGGCCGGCGATGCTGCCCTGTGATGCGGCAAGGAACTTGGTGAGATCGGGGCCAGCCATGATGCCCATGCCGAGGAACGAAGTCTCATAGAGCTGGTGGCGCATCTTCGCTCGGACCCAGGAATGAATCTCACGTGCGTTGATGGGCTTGGGACCCACCGAGCGATGGCCGACGCCGGCACCCGGCGTCTTGCCGTAGACGTCCTTGATCTTGGCGCCGGGAGTGAACTGCAGGCTGGTCTTCTGGTCGAAGAATCCCACCATGTGTGGCACGGCCTCGAGGAAGGCCTCCACTTTCTCCTCGTGGTAGTTCGTCCCGAGACTGTGGTGGAGGTAGGTGCGGAAGAGGCTGGGGTCTTCCGTGACGCCGTCTGCGTGAGCGAGGGGGTTTCCGGGAGTCCACGCCCAGCCTCCGGACCAGGCCGTGGCACCGCCACAAACGGAAGCTCGTTCCGCCACGATGACTTTCAACCCGTGGTATGCCGCGGTCACGGCGGCTGAAAGACCACCAGCGCCGGAGCCAACGACGAGGACATCACAGGTCAAAGTCTCGGTGGCGGCGGTCTGTGATGGTTCGGATGCAACGCTCTTCATGCAGGACTGGCCCTCTTCGGTGTGTTTATTCTTGGTACTGGGAGATGTCGGGGACGAACCGAGTGCATGAACGCCGGGGCTTTGCCGTCCGTTGTTCATGCACTCGGCCATGACTCAATGCAGTTAGTTGTTGTGAGGTCTTGGGTGGGCTCAGCGATGTTCCTGGCTGGCCCATTTGTAAGACCACAGGCCGGAGACCAAGGCCACGAGGCATAGTGCGGCAAGCAGCGCTGCGGCGGCCATCCAGCTGCCAGTACTGGCCAGCAAGGCCGTGGCGATCAATGGGATGAAGCCACCAACGGCACCGGCCAGTGCGTAGGCGAATCCGGCACCGCTGTACCGGATGCGCACATCGAACATGTCGGTGAACCAGGACTGCTGGACGCAGGTCGAGATGTTGTGCCCAAGGTTGATGAGGGCCATGAAGCCCAGAATCATCGGCAACAATTCGCCGTTGTTGAGCGCCATGAAGAATGGTGCTGCTGACAGGGCGGCCAGCAACGGTCCGACAACGTAGAACCACTTCCGGCCGAACCTGTCTGCGAGGCTTCCCCATAGGCCCAAGAACGGGATGGCCAGAATCATGGCGACCATAGAAGCTGTCAAGACCGTCGACGTCGGGGTGTCGGTGAAGTTCTCCACATACGCCAGGGAGAAAGTGAAGCCCATGTAGAACGTGCTCTGATCCACCATGCGCATGCCGATCACGGCCAGGATCTTCTTCGGGCTGGTGCGGATAGCCTCCGCTAGGGGTGCGCGAGTTTCTTCATGATCACTTTTGGCCTCAGTGAACTCTGTCGACTCAGGCACTCCGGCGCGGATCCACAGGCCGATGAGAGCGAAGAGGATACTGATCACGAATGGGATTCGCCAGCCCCAGTCGAGGAACTGCTCTTCAGTGGTCAACGCAGTCATGAGAGAGAACGCCGCTGTGCCGAGGAGTAGTCCTACGAACGATCCGATCTGCACTCCGGTGGCGAAAAAGTTCCGCTTGTTTGCGGGCGCACTTTCCACTGCCATGAGGGCGGCGCCTCCCCATTCTCCGCCGACCGCAATACCCTGGATTGCCCGGAGTGCCACGAGCAGGATCGGAGCGCCGATCCCGATGGCGGCGTAGGTGGGGAGCAAGCCGATGGCAGTGCTGGCGATCCCCATCATGATGACGGTGATGAACAGCATGGTGCGGCGCCCGTATTTGTCCCCGAAGTGGCCGAAAATGGCCCCGCCCAGAGGCCGGAACACGAAACCAACGGCGAACGAGCCCATAGAAGCCAGAAGTCCGACAACCTCGTTGCCCGAAGGGAAGAACAGGGGGCCGAACACCACGGCCGCTGCCGTGCCGTAGAGGAAGAAGTCGTACCAATCAACGATGGCGCCGACGGTGCTGGCGAGAGCCGCACGGCGGCCAGATTTAGCATCGCTAGCGACTGGGCGTGGATTCGAGCCGACGCCATCGGGAATTACGGTGCCCGAAGCTGGTGAAGTTGACATTGCGGTTCACCGCAACCTTTCTATTGTTCGCTGCGTTTGGCCGGAGACGGGAGGAGTGATTCAATGACTACGTAGTCATTGGGTGATGCACATCATATGGACGTGCTTCACCGGACGTCAAATGCCTTTCGAACAGGATGAGAACGATGAACAGGAATCTGGGGCTGGCACACTTGTCAGCGCTACATCTGAGCCCACCCGAACTGATCGACGCCGCAGCCGCTGCGGGTTTCACCTCTGTCGGGATACGCGTGCATCCGGCAACGCAGAATGAACGCCCGTACCCCGTGAGTGCCGGCTCTCCCATGTCGAAGAAGACCCTTGGGCGTATGGAAGCCACCGGGCTGACCGTGCGCGACGTCGAAGCGTTCACTCTTGATGGCATCAGAAGCAAAGAACAGTGGATACCGGCGTTGGAATCCGGAGCTGCGCTGGAGGCCGAGATTCTCAACGTGATCTGTGGCGATCCCGATTCAGGCCGACTCAAGGACGCGTTGTCAGCGCTGGTCGAGGATGCCAAGGCGTACAAGATTCGCCCATCGGTTGAACCGATTTCGTATCAAGCACTCGACTCCGTCACCGCGGCGGGAGCGTTGGTCGAGCAGACCGGGTGCGGAATCATGCTTGATGTCCTGCATTTTGTCCGCGCAGGCGGACGCGTTGCAGAGTTGA
Source organism: Citricoccus sp. NPDC079358 (assembly GCF_040702545.1). Lineage (NCBI taxonomy): Bacteria > Bacillati > Actinomycetota > Actinomycetes > Micrococcales > Micrococcaceae > Citricoccus > Citricoccus sp. NPDC079358. Next base: position 335,353 of record NZ_JBFBLI010000003.1, on the reverse strand, counting down.
GAGACCTGCCGCCAAACGCGGTTGCCGTCATCCAGTTGTGTGATGGCCCGGCTTCGACTCCGAGCCTCCCGACACCGGATCTCATGCCGCTTGGGCAGGACGTGAACGGGTCGGCGAGGCAGATCGAATCACGGGCAAAGAGGCTGGCTCCGGGTCGCGGGGATTTCCCTCTGACGGAGATCTTGCGGGCCCTTCCGGACGCCCCCATCAGCGTCGAGGTTCCTGATGTCTGGTCTGCCGACGCGGAAGGCACTGACGTCCATCTACGCCGAATCTACACCGCGGCCGAAAGCCTGCTCGATTCTCTCCACATGACCGAAACGGAGCCCACATCATGAGTGAACCATCCTCAGCCACCATCCCGAACACGGCGGCACGAGACTCGCAGCAGACTCGCATCGCCAATGACCAGATCTACTGGCCGGACCGATTTCAAGGCCAGGTATTCCTCGTGACCGGCGCGGCAGGCGGACTCGGCTCGAATGCCGCAGATCGGCTCGCGCGGGAAGGCGCTCATGTCGTCTGTACAGATGTCACTGCTTCCGGCCAAGGCGACGGCGGCAGTCCAGCGGATTGCGTGGCGCTGGATGTCACGCACCGACCGGATTGGGACCGCATTGTCAAGGCTGTGCTCGACCGGTACGGCCGGCTCGACGGCGCGCTCTTCGCCCACGGAATCCAGGGGCCCGAAGTAGCGGTGACGGAAATGCCCTCGGATGGCTGGGCCAAAACCCTGGGCGTCAACCTCGATGGTTGTCTGCATGGTTTGGCGAGCGTCCTTCCGGTGCTTACCGGCCGGGGATACGGACGGGTGGCCATCCTCTCCTCCATTTCAGCGCGGGAAGGGAACCCGTACCAGGCCGCCTATTCGGCGTCCAAGGCCGGGCTCGTGGCATTGGTCAAGACGGCCGCGAAGGAAGTTGCCCCGATGGGAGTGACCGTGAATTCCATCGCCCCGTCCATGATGAAGACCAGGCTCCTCCAGGACCTCAGCCCAGAACGTAACGCCCAGCTGTTGGCGAAGGTGCCGATGGGACGGATCGGGCTGCCCGAGGAGTTCTCTGCCCTAGCTGCATGGTTGCTCTCCCAGGAAGCGAGCTACATGACTGGTCAGACTCTGGACCTCAGTGGAGGCCGCAACACCGCCTGAGGCGGCGGAGCAGTCGTCCCCCGTACTTCCAGCCGGACAGGATGTATGGCCTTGCTGGGCTGGTTCGGAAGGCCGCCGTCGATCCTTCGAATCAAACGATCGACTGCGTCTTTCGCCATGTCCGCAATCGGCTGGTGGACGGTTGTCAGATTGATGAAGCTCCAGCGGGCGGGCGGAGAATCGTCCACCCCGACGATCGACAAGTCATCCGGAACCCGTAGGCCCAATTGGGACGCTGCGTCCAAGGCGGCTAGTGCGAAGACGTCATTGACGCAGAACAATGCGGTCGGCCGGCCCTCTTGGTCCAACAATCGCCGGGCGACCCGAACGCCGTCTTCATGCGTCAAGCGAATACGCTGGAGCCAATCCTGCCGTACTGGGATATTCAAGCGCCCCATCGCTTCTCTGGCGCCATCCTCTCGGTCACGTCCGTTGGAGCGGTCCCGGAGGGTGGAGATCACCCCGATCTCCGTATGCCCCAAATCCTGCAAGTGGGAGATCGCCTGCTCTCCTGCACTGATGTCGTCGGCGAGAACCGCTTCGACATCTACGCTGACGTCGTCACGGCTGAGCAAGACGACCGGGGTCTGTCGATCGAGAACTCTGCTGAGCGCCGTGGACTTGTCCCGAGCAGACAAGAGGATCATGCCGTCCACAGTGGTTTTGCCCAACGTATCGACCGCTTGAGGGTCTGGAGAAGCGTCCGGATCTCGGATCAGGATCATCCGGTATCCATGCTGGAGCAGTCGGCTCTGCAGCGATTCCATGATGATCGGGTAAACGGCACTAGCAAGGTCAGCCACCACGATGCCTACGGCGTGCGTTCGTCGAGTGACCATCATGCGGGCCGCTTCGTTCGGGACGTAACCTAGTTCGCGAGCCGCAGACAATACTCGCTCCTTGGTCGCCAGGGCGACTGCTGGGTCGCCGCGCAAGGCACGCGAAACAGTCGACTGGGACAGACCCACAAGTTGAGCCACGTCTACGCTGGTCACCATTGGATCATCTTAAGAGATCGGGGGAAAACGCAGGTACCGCCACTGAATAGGGGGTCCAGGCTGGCTTTGTAGGCGGCCAGCTCTCTCTGCTGGGCCCGACTGAGGATTCGGGAGTCCAACAGGCGGTGGTACGGGGTTTTCGGAGTGTCGTAGACGCGCTTGCAGCGCCCGGAGGGGTCGGAGGGGTCGGAAGACCAGCCGATCGGCTTCTTCGTGGGCATGTAGAAGTTCAGCCGGTCATTGACCGACGGCCAGAGCTCGTTCAGGACCGTCAGTTCGGTCGGGGTGTCATATCGGTCAGGTTCACCGATCGGACGAACTCGCCCTTCAGGCACGGCCCGCAGTGGGCGACGGTGTCAGCCTCAAAGAAGCCGGGCTCAGCTTCGACCTCGTCACCGGCCTTGCGGATCGTGATCGAGTTCCGTAGCAGGGCCCTGGCTACCACCGTCCACTCAGGACCCGGCGTGGCCTCTCCTGGCGTGCTCATGCCGGCCGTGCGCGGCCACATACCAGACCGCCGCCACCAGCACGAACCCGGCCAGCACCAGATACATCACCCCGAAACCGGCCGCGGTGACGAGCCCGCCCAGGGCGACGGGCCCCAGCCCCAGGCCGACGTCCGCGAACAGCAGCAGCGTGGAGACGCCCGAGCCATACTGGTGCGGCTCGACCCGGGACACCGCGATGGCCTGCGCCGCCGGCATGAGGGTCCCGTACCCCAGGCCCGTCAGCGCACCGGCCACCACCACGTGCCAGTCCCGACTGGAGACCGCCAACAGCACGAGCGCCAGCGCGAAGAACACCAGCCCGAAGGCCACCACGGGGTTGTCCCCCCGGCGATCCTGGAGCGTGCTGAGGGTCAGGCGCATGAGCAGCATCGCGACCGCGTAGGCCACGAAGAACAGCCCGGCCCCGGTGGCGAGGTCGCGCTGTTCCGCCAGCGCGTTGAGGAAGGTCATGACGCCGCCGTAGCAGAGGCCGATGACCACCATGAAGATCCCGATCGGCACCACGGCCGGGTGCACGATGGCCGACCACGAGAACCGCGGTTGCAAAGCGGCCTGTGCTTCGGGGCCGGACTCGGGGCCGGACTCGGGGCCGGACTCGGGGCTGGACTCGGGGCTGGACGTGGGACTGTCCGCGGGGCTGGCCGCGGGGCTCTTGAGGAAGAGCGCGAGGACCAGACCGACCACGGTCGAGCCGAACGCCACGGCGAACAGCACCGCGTAGTCGAATCCGCCGGCCACCCACAGGCCCATGGCCGGGCCGACCGCCGTGGCCAGGGTGGTGCCCAGAGCCAGGTAGCCGGTCCCCTCGCCGCGGCGGGTGGGCGGAATGGCGGCCTGCGCCAGGGCCATGACCGCTGTGCTGGCGAAGGCGTAGGTGAACCCATGCAGGATGCGCACGCCGATCAGCAGGGCCAGGGATCCGGCGGCGAAGTACAGCGCGCAGGAGACCGCCGCCAGCACGAGGGCGACGAGCATGGTGCGCCGGCGTCCGAACCGGTCCACCACGTAGCCGGTGGACAGCCGCGCGACGGTGGCCCCGATGACGAAGGCGCTGGAAGCCAGCCCACCGGCGGCGTCCGAGGCCGCGAACTCGCGGACGGCGTAGAGCGCCAACGTGGTGACGAGGAAGTAGAACGTCAGGAACTGGGAGAAGTTGACGAGCCACGCCAGGGTGAAGGTTCGGGTCAGCAGTCGGTGGTTTTGCATCATGCACATCGTACTCCTGTTTTGTATGATGCAAATGTCGGGGCAGGGCTCCTCACCCGTCGCCCCACCGTCCCGACCGTTACCTCCCCTCCCGCACCCCGCCTGTCACAGCCCACCGACGCGGCGCGACCGCCGCACCCGCAGACCCCGAAGGAGCCGCCACCATGGCCCGCAGCACCCACGACGAGCTGGCCTACGAGCAGATGCTGCTGACCCGGGCCGCACTGCAGGGAACACCGGCGAAGAACCGTGAGTGGGTGCTGGACCGCAGCGCCGCGGTCCTGATCGCCCGGCTTGAGGCCTCGGGGCCGCTGTCCGTGGGCGAGCTGGCCGAGGCCTTCGGCCTGGACGTCTCCACGGTGCACCGCCAGGTGGCCGCCGCGCTGAGGACCGGGCTGGTAGAGAGGATTCCGGACCCCGACGGCGGCCCCGCGCGCAAGCACCGCCCCACCGCCGAGGGCTCCCGCCGCTTCGGCGAAGAGATGGCCGCACGTGCAGCGTCCTTCCGCACCGTGACCGCGGATTGGACTCCGGAGGAGGTCGACACGTTCGTGGCCCTGATGCGCAGCTTCAACGAGGGCATCGAAGCCCTGCGGGGCCAGCCCTGGCCCCGCTCCTGACCACCCCACTCCTACGATGACGCGGCGGTCCACGGTGGCGCGGCGGTCAGAGACCCACGGTCAGGCGCGGGTGCGGGGCTCACTGCGGCGCTGCATGGCGCGGGCCGCGGGCTCGTGGCCCAGCCGGCGCGTGATGGCACGGGCCGCGAACTGCAGCTGCGGGATGGAGACGGCCAGGTGCTCCTCGCCCCGGGGCACGATCAGGGAGAGCGTGGCCACGGCGTGCTGGTCCTCCACGAAGATCGGCACGGAGATCCCACTGGACTCCGGCACGATGATCCCGGCCATGGAGACGTAGCCATTGCGCCGGATGTCCGCGAGGATGCCGCGCAACTGTTCCGGCTCGGTCACCGTGTCTGGGGTGAGCTTGTCCAGCCGCCGGTGCAGGAACCGCTCCTGCTCCTCCTCCGGCGCATAAGCCATGAACACGAGTCCGGCGGAGCAGCCGTGGACGGGCAGGCGGCCGGCGATCCGGGTGATGTTGATCGTGGCATCGTCCGCGGCCAGTCGCTCCAGGTACAGCACGTCCGTGCCCTCCAGCACGCCGAGCGAGACGTGGTTGCCGGTGTGGTTGAGTAGGTCCTCCATGGGCGGCAGGGCTGCCTCCCGCAAGGAGGAGGCTCGCGAGCCGCGGGAGGCCATCTCCCACATCCGGTGCCCGTGGCGCAGCCGGCCGGAGCCGTCCCGGACGAGCAGCCCCTCGACCTCCAGCTCGGCCACCAGCCGGTGCACCGTGGAGACCGGCAGCCCGACGATCCGCGCGAGCTCCCGCAGATGCAGGGCTGGCGCCTCGTCCCCGAAGGCGGAGAGGATGCGCACCACGCGGTGGATGACGGATTCGCCGGAGGGCGAGTTGGCCACGGAATGCCTTTCGACGCAGAGGTGACTCCGATCATACCGATCAACGGAACACCCCCACGCTCCCCCAGCCCGCCCGTTCCTAGGGTGAGCCCATGACTGAGACCGCCGACTCCCCCACCCGCCCGGCCGAAACCGTCCCGGAGAACGCCGAGCACGACGCCGGCTCCGGCCGCGCCGCCGGCAAGGTCGCCTTGATCTCGGGTGCCGCGCAAGGCATGGGCGCCTCCCATGCCCGCGCACTGGCCGCCGCCGGGGCGTGCGTCGTGATCGGCGACCTGCAGGAGGAGACCGGCTCCGCCCTGGCCGAGGAGATCAACGCGGCCGCCGGCCGGCGGGCCGCCGCCTTCACCCCGCTCAACGTGACGCGACTGGAGGACTGGACGGCCGCCGTCGGGCACTGCGTCCGGGAGTTCGGGAAGCTGGACGTGCTGGTCAATAACGCGGGCATCTACACGCCCGGGACCGTGGAGGACGCCTCCGTGGAGGACTGGTCCAGGACCATCGAGATCGACCTGACCGGGACGTTCCTCGGCATGAAAGCCGCGGTGCCCGAGCTGAGGAAGCAGCGGACCTCCTCGATCATCAATGTCTCCTCGATCGCCGGGCTGGTCGGTTTCAAGAACCGCGCCGCCTACTCCGCCGCGAAATGGGGCGTGCAGGGGCTGACGAAGACCTCCGCCCTTGACTTCGGCGCGGACGGCATCCGGGTGAACTCCATCCACCCCGGCTCCGTGGAGACGCCTCTGACCGCCGGCCTGCAGCGCGGCTACGGCCAGGTCCCCGCCGGCCGCGCCGCCCAGGTCGAGGAGATCAGCGCGCTCGTGCTCTACCTGGCCTCGGACGAGTCCCGGTTCGTCTCCGGCTCCTCCATCGCGATCGACGGCGGTGAGACCGCGGGCAACAACCTGCGGCAGGATTCCTGACCTGGTGAGCCGCGTCCGTACCGGCACATTCCTCAGGCGATGAGCCCGAAGATGAACTCCTCTGCATGCCGGATGGCCTTGCTGAACGCTTGGTTGCGCAGCGTCACCCGCTCCCGGTCCCTCCCATCTTCTGGTTCGATGTACTGGGTCGGGCCGGGATGCAGAACCCAGATGTCGCCCTGCGGTGGCAGATAGAACACCCCGAACGAGCGATGCTCGGAGTCATCCGCCCACATCGGCACCACCGCCACGGCCGCGCCCGTATCCACGTTGATCCATTGGGCGCGAGGCAATGGTGGCTCCGTCGCCTCGGGATCGAGAAAGGGGGCGGCACCTTTGCCCCACCGCTCCTCGAACCTCTCATAGAAGGCCGGGACCAGCGAGTGGTTATAGGGTCGCCACGAGCTCATTCCAGTCACCTCGTTCATGGTCTCTGTGCGCGAAGCACACCTCCCCCAGACCGAAGGCACAGGGGCCGGGGCCCCGGACGGCCTCCGGGGCCCCTGGTCCCCGTCCCTAGGCGCCGGACTCCACGAGCTGCTTCGGCTCGCCCGCCGCCTCCACCTGGATCCGCCGCGGCTTCGCATGCTCCGCCACAGGTATGCGAACGGTGAGAACCCCCGCCTCGTAGCCAGCAGTGATGGCTCCGGTATCGAGTTGCTCACCGAGGATGACCTGGCGGCTGAACACACCGCGTGGTTGCTCCGAGGCCAGCATCTCGGCGCCTTCGGGGGCCCGTGGGGCTCGCTCGGCCCGGACAGTCAGGGCGTTGCCCTCGATCCCGAGATCGATGGAGTCCGCGTCCACCCCGGGCAGGTCGAACGCGATGGCGAACTGGTCACCCTCCCGCCAGGCTTCCAACGGCATGGCCGCGGGCCTGGAGCGGGTGCCCAGCACCTGCTCGGCGAGACGGTCAAGGTCGCGGAACGGATCGGTACGCATCAGCATGATGACTCACTCCCAACAGATGATCGATGTATTCAGTGGTCCCAGCCTTGAGGATCTCAACTGGCTGGTACATATTTATATAACTCACGGACACAAGGTGTGCAAGGGTAGATTCCCGGACGAGTGGAAAGGTTTCCCGCTTTGAGCAAGGACAACCAGGGTGTGTACAGCATTTCGGTCACCGCCAGGATGGTGGGGATGGAGCAGCACAATCTGCGCCAGTACGAGAGCCGTGGACTGCTGAAGCCAGAGCGGACCCCCGGAGGCACCCGCCTCTACAGTGACCAGGACGTCGCCGCGCTCCGGCGCATCGGAGAGTTGCTGGCCGAGGGCCTCAACCTGGCCGGAGTCCGACTCGTCCTGCAGCTCGAAGCCCGGAATCGCCAGTTGACGCACCAGGTGCGGTGCCTGAGGGACCAGGCGTAGACCCGGCGGAACCACCTCACGGCCCGGGCCTCCAGCCTTGCCATCCGGGACTCGACCGGCCGGGCACCCCGTAACAGCCCTTGCACCGCTCCACGCCTTCATCCATAGTGATGATGGTTGCGTGATCTACATCACACCATACTCGCGCGCGAAGACCTGGCCCGACCCCGGAGGAATCATGCCGTCCACGCCTCGCACCTCGAATGTCCCCCGCCGCACCCTGCTGGGCGCCGGCGGCATCGCCGCCCTGAGCGCCCCGATCCTCGGCGCGGGTTCCGCGGGCGCCGCCACCGCCGCCACCGGACCCGTGCTGGCCACGGCCGCGAACGTGCCGGACACCGGCATGCACCTGGTCACCCTCGGGACCGCTGCCGGACCGGCGATCCGCGGGACGCGGCACGGGATCGCGAGCGCCGTCGTCGTTGATGGGCTGCACTACCTGGTGGACTTCGGGCTGGGAATGCCCCGCCAGGCTGCGGAGGCGGGCCTGACCGGCAACAAGCTGCGTCAGGCGTTCGTCACGCACCTGCATTCGGACCACATCTCCGAGCTGACCGCCTACATGCTCTACAACTGGGACACCCCGGTGCAGGGCGTCACCTCCCGGGTGGGGATCATGGGCCCCGGCCGCGCCCGCCTGCCCAGGGGCATCCGGCCGGTCGTCTCCCCGCCGCAGACCGGCATGAGGGACGTCATTCAGAACCTGATGCGCGCCAACGCCTATGACATCAACATCCGCACCACGGACGAGGCCCGGATCCCGCTCGATGAACTCTTCGAGGGCGTGGACATCGAGCTGCCCCGGCGCCCGCGGGCGGATCCGGACCGCAACCCCGTCCCGGACATGGAGCCGTTCACCATCTACGAGGACGACCGCGTGCTCGTGAAGGCCACCCTGGTGGAGCATCTGCCGGTGTTCCCGTCCTTCGGGTTCCGCTTCGAGACGGAGTATGGCGTGATCACCTTCTCCGGGGACACCGCCGAAACGCCCAACATGGTCCGCCTCAGCCAGGACGCCGACCTCCTGGTCCACGAGGTCGTGAACATGGACTACTACCGGGACCAGGACTTCACCGAGGAGTTCCTGCACCACCTGGAGTCCAGCCACACCACGCCCGAGGGGATCGGGCGGATCGCAGCTGAGGCCGGGGTCAAGAAGGTGGTGGTCAGCCACATGGCTGGCGTCTTCTCCGATGCCGACCTGGCCGGCATCGCCGACACCTACGACGGGCCCTACACCCTGGCCGCCGACCGGCAGCTCTTCAGCGTCTGACCCTGCGCCTGACGGAGGCCGGCGCGGATAGACTGCGCGAATGTCCGCTCCTCCCCCCTCCCAGCGCACCCCCGGCCGCACCCTGCTCGTGGGCTGCGGCGCCCTCGGCACCCGGCTCGGTCAGCAGCTGGTCCGGGACGGCGGGCAGGTGTTCGCCCTGCGCCGCTCCCCGGCCGGGCTGCCCGCCGCCTTCACCGCCCTGGCGGTGGACCTGAGCGTTCCGGTCGGCCGCGAGCTGCCGGCCGTGGACGCCATGGTCATCACCCTGCCACCAGGTGGTCCGGTGTCTGGCCCGGCGTTGGGTCCGGGTCCCGGGCCCGACGACGGCTACCTCGCCTCCCTGCGGAACCTCGCCGCCGCTCTGCCCCGGGTCCCGGAACGCGTGGTCCTCGTCTCCTCGACCAGGGTCCTCGGCGGGCACACGGGCGGCCGGCCCCTCACCGAGGGGGACGAGCCGGCCCCGGTGGGGCCCCGGGCCGAGGTCCTGCTCGAGGGCGAGCGGCTGGCCACGGAGCTCTTCGACGCGCACGTCCTCCGGCCGGCCGGGATCTACGGTCCGGGCCGGGAGATGCTGCTGCGCAGGGTCCTTGACGGTGACCCGGTGCAGTACGCCCGCCGCACGAACCGCATCCACGAGGACGACCTGGTCCGCACCCTCCAGGCCGTGCTGACGGCGGAGGAACCGCCGCGGCTGCTGCACGCGGTGGACCGCTCCCCCGCACCACTGGGCGAGGTAATCACCTTCATCGCCGAACGGCTCGGGGTGCCGGCGCCTCCGCGCCTCCAGCCCGAGGAGACCACGGGGACGGTGCTGGACGGCTCGCGGCTCCTGGGCGTTCTCGGCACCCTGGAGCACCCCACCTACCGAGAGGGCTACGGCCGCCTGATCGCGGGCCGGGAGCAGACGGGGCCTGCGCAGCGGACCTGATCCCCGGTTCCGGCGCGCCCGGCCTAACCGTGCCTGAGCCGTCCTGCCTGCCAGGACGTCCCGACTCGCCCGGCCAACCAGGTCAGGGGCAGGAGCAGGATCAGGGCGAGGAATCCCGCCAGCACCACGGTGACCACCGCGGAGGAGTCCCCGAAGTTCGCCACGGCCACCAGCGTGGCCACGCCCATGTTGCGCTGGGAGGCGGAGATGCCCACGATGGCCCCGACCCCGGGCTTGGCGGTCCCGAGCGCCCATCCGGCGCCCAGGTTCGCCAGGGTGAACAGCACGATGGCCAGGACCGTGCCGGTGCCGATGAGCCCGGCCAGTTCCCGGTGGTCAGCCACGAACTGGTTGGCCAGCATCACCAGCATGGACCAGAAGCTCAGCCGCTGGACCGGCCCCTGGAGCCGACCGGCCAGCCCCGGGCGGAGCTGGCGCACCGTGATGGCCGCCCCCAGGGGCAGCAGCATCGTGGGGATCAGCACGGCGGCGATGCTGCCCGAGGACACCTCCACACCCGGCAACAGCAGCGGCAGGGCCATCGGCATGAACACCGTGGTGGCCACCAGCATGACGGCCAGCAGCGCGGACGCCGTGGGCATGTCCCCGCCGGCCAGCCGGGTGAGCTTCAGGGCGAAGGGTGCACCGGCGGCGCAGGCCAGGACCATCAGCCCCATGCGCGCGTCCGCCGGAATCGGAAGGAGGGCGGTCAGCACCAGGGCCAGGCCCGGCGCCACCAGGAAGTTCGCCACGGTGCCGGAGACCAGCAGCCGGAAGCTGCTCAGCGGGGCGATGAACTGGCGCACTGTCTGGCCGAGCCCGACGGCGGCCATGCTGGCCACGGCGAACAGCGGCACGGACACGGCCCCCACGACATCGGTGATCGCCTGGAGGTCCATGGGGTCATTCTGGCCGGACCGGGACATAGACTGACGCTGAACTTTTCACCCAGTGACAAAGGCGGATTCGTGGCCGGCAACGCGCACACTCCGGGACGTTCCGTGACCTCGCGCGCGCTCGACGTCCTCGGGGCCTTCGATACCCAGCACATCCGCCAGAACCTGTCCCAGATCGCCCGGCGCACCGGCATGCCGGTGGCCACGTGCTACCGGCTGCTGCGTGACCTGACCGAGTGGGGTGCGGTGACCCGCCACGAGGACGGGACTTACACGGTCGGCCAGCGCATCGCCCAGCTGGGCCTCCTTGCCCCGGTGGAACGCGGGCTGCGCCAGACGGCGGCGCCCTTCATGCAGGACGTGCTGTTCGCCACCCGGCAGATCGTCAACCTGTTCATCCTGGACGGGACGGAGGCGCTGCTGCTGGACCGGATCGCGGGCACCCGCGTCGGGGCACCGATCGCCCGACCGGGCGACCGGCTGCCCCTGCATACGAGCGCCGCGGGGAAGATCCTGCTGGCCCACGGCCCGAACGGGCTGGTCGAGCTGGCCTCCGGGAAGCTGGTCCGGGAGACCCACCAGAGCATCGCGGACCGGCCCCGGCTCGAGCGCGAGCTGGTGATGGTGCGCGAGCGGGGGTACGCCACCACCGAGGGTGAACACTCCTCCGGCGCCTACGGCCTGGCGGTGCCCGTCCGCGGCGTGGAGGGTGACGTCATCGCCGCGCTGGGGATCGTCAACCTGTCCCGGATCACCGACTTCCAGCGGATCGTCCCGGCCTTGCAGGTGGCCTCGGCCGCGATCACCCGGTCCCTGAAGCGGGCGGTGTGACGGCGTCCCGCGGCTCGGGCGCCGAGCCGCTCAGGTGGACGCCGTCACGGCTGCGCCCGCCGGCGCAGCCGCCAGGGTGTTGGTGCCATCCACCGCGAAGACCGTGCCCGGCCGGGCCACGGTGACCGGACCCGCGTACTCCGCCCTGACGCCGGCGGTCCACTGCTCGTCCGTGGCGACGCCAGCCAGGTGGGAGAGGACCACCCGCCGGGCGCCGGCCCGGGTGGCCACCCGGCCGACCCCCTCCGGGGTCGTGTGGGAGATCAGCTGGTGGTTGAGGAACTCCGGGGCGAAGTCCTGGGCGCGGTAGAAGTCCAGGTAGACGCTCTCGTGGACGAGCAGATCGGCGTCGGCGGCGAGCCGGGCCATATTGTCCGACTCCGTGGTGTCCCCGGAGACGACCACGGACCCGTAGGCGGTGTCGAACCGGAACGCGAACGCCGGGAAGATCGGCGGGTGCTCCACCAGGATCGCGCTGACGCGGACGCGGTCGTCCGAGTAGACGAGGAAGGGGTCCATCGCCGGCGTCGACTCCCCCGTGGCCCCGGCCGCCGATTCCGGCAGGTCGATCTCCCGGACGTCCACGAGGTCGTACAGCGGGGGCCGCCCCTCATCCACGATGCGGACATCGATGTCATAGGAGTAGCCCCGCAGCACATGGTCTACGAGCCCGGCCAGCCCGACGGTGCCTGCCGTTGGGTCCGCCGAGCCGGGGCCGAGGATCGGCACGAGTCCGGTGAATCCCCGCACCGGCTGGCCCCAGTTCCACAGCAGGTAGGCGGGCAGTTCGGCCACGTGGTCCGAGTGCAGGTGGGTCACGAAGCAGGCACGCAGACTCTCCCCGAGCAGCCCGGCCTCGTGGGCCGCCCGGGTCACGCCCAAGCCGAAGTCGACCAGGTAGTACGCGCCGTCCACGACGATCGCCGTGGCGATGCCCGCGCACTCCGAGCGGATGGCGGGGCCCGCGGCCGTGCCCAGGGCGACCACCTTCAGCCCGCGCTTGTCCGGGACCGGGTGCTCGGCGGTGCGGTGCTCGTCCATCTGCTGCGGGCCTTCCGTGGATCCAATGGTTTCCACCACTGTGCCCGACCACCCACCGGTCCAACAGGCGCGCTTCTCACTGGACGAAAAGCTGCCTATGTGCCCCAGTTCACACGCTCCTAGATTCGCCTGCAGACGTCTCACCTCCACACCCCCTTGGTCCCCTTCAGGAGAATCCGATGACCCTCACCAGAACGCCGAAGGCGCAGACGCGCCTACCGGCAGCCCCGCCCTTCGAGAGCGGCGATCCGCGGTACTGGTCCCCGCGCAAGCGCACCCGCTACGCGTGGATGCTGACCGGCCTGCTGCTGTTCCTGATGATGCTCAGCTGGGCGGACAAGGCCGTACTGGGCATCGCGGCCGTGCCGCTGATGGAAGAACTGAACATCACCCCGGAGCAGTTCGGCCTGGTCTCCAGCGCCATGTTCCTGACCTTCGGGCTGGCGCAGCTCGTCGCGGCGCCCCTGGCCAACAAGGTCAAGGCCAAGAGCCTGCTGCTCGTGATGTGCCTGATCTGGTCCCTGTCCGTGATGCCCGTCGTCGTCTTCGCCACGCTGCCCGCCCTGTGGATCAGCCGGCTGGCCCTGGGGGCCGGCGAGGGCCCGCTGGCCCCGGTCCTGATGCACGCCATCTACAAGTGGTTCCCCTCCAAGAAGGGCGCGACGCCCGCAGCGGTGGCCTCCTCCGGCGTCACGCTCGGCATCGTGGTCTTCGCGCCGGTGCTGGCCTGGGTGGTCACCCAGCATGGCTGGCGCACGGCCTTCGTGGCCCTGGCCGTGGTCGGCGTGGCCTGGTGCGCGGTCTGGATGTGGTTGGGCAAGGAGGGGCCCTACACCTCCCTGGCGGTGGAGCGGGAGATCGAGGGCACCGCTGTGCCGACCATGCCCACCGGGGCCACGAGCGTGAGCGAGGAGAAGGTGCCCTTCTTCCGCACCATCGCCAATCCCACGTGGCTCTTCGCCGTACTGGCGTCCTTCTTCGGGTACTGGACCTTCACACTGGCCATGTCCTGGGGCCCGGCATACTTCCAGAACGTCATGGGCTTCTCCGGTCAGCAGGCCGGTTCGCTCATCGCCCTGCCCGCTGCCTGGGGCGTCGTGGCCACGATCGGCCTGAACGCCATGATTCAACGCCTGGACCAGCGCGGCGTGCCCAGCCGCCGCTCCCGCGGCTGGACGCTGGGCCTGGCCGGCACCGCGGCAGGACTGTCCCTGCTGGCCTCGACGTTCGTCGCCTCACCGGTCCTGGCCCTGGTCCTGATGAGCTTCGGCTTCGGCACCGCCCCGGCGCTGTTCGCCATCACCTACCTGATCGTCGGTGAGCTGACCACGATCTCCCAGCGCGGGGCGCACCTCAACGTCGCCAACGCGGTGCTGACCACCGGCGGCGTCTTCGCCCCGGCGATCGGTGGCGTGCTCATCGGCCAGGCCGCGACGCCGGCCGACGGCTACCAGCTGGCCTTCCAGGTCACCGCCGTGCTGCTGACGGTCTTCGGCCTGCTGGCCCTGGTGTTCGTGAACCAGCAGCGCCAGCGGCGCAAGCTCGGCATCGAGGCCTGAGGCCGCCATCTTCCCACCACGGAACGGGCCCCGCACCAGCTGGTGCGGGGCCCGTTCCGTTCTGGCCGGCCTGCAGGGCGCGGGCCGTGGCTCAGTCGGCGTGCGCCCGGACGTTGACGGTGCGGGGTTCCAGGTACTCCTCCAGTCCCCAGCGTCCGCGTTCGCGGCCGAGACCGGAACCCTTCCAGCCACCGAAGGGAGCATCGAGCTCGACGACGGTGTGCTGGTTCACCCAGGCCGTGCCGACCTCCAGACGGGAGGCGACCTGGTGGGCGCGGTCCAGATCCGGCGACCAGACGGAGGCCCCCAGGCCGAACTCCTGCGCGTTCAGCTGATCGATCGTCGCGTCCAGGTCGTCATAGGCCACCACGGGCAGGGCGGCGCCGAACTGTTCGCAGGCGACCAGGTCAGAGGATTGCGGGGCGTCCGCCACGATGGTCGGCTCCAGGAAGTATCCCGGAAGGGACGTGCCGGACTGACCGCCGTGAGCGATGCGCCCGCCCTGGGACACGGCCTGGGTCACGTAGTCCTGGACCAGCTGCTGCTGCGCGCTGGTGTGCATGGGACCCATGGTGGTGCCCTCGGCCACGCCGTGGCCCACTCGCAGGGCGGAGGCCGCGGCCACGAGCGCCTCGGTCAGCTCCGCGCTCCGTGCACGGGGCACGTAGACCCGCTTGACCGCCATGCAGACCTGCCCCGCGTTGCGGAAGGCCGAGCCCACGATCCGCCGGGCGGTGACCGGCAGGTCGGCGTCCGGCAGCACGATGGCCGGATCGTTGCCGCCCAGTTCCAGGGTCACCTTCTTCACCGTCGGGGCGGCCTGGGCCATGATCGCCGCGCCGATCTCGGTGGAACCGGTGAAGGAGATCTTGCGGACCCCCGGCAGCTCGGACAGCGCCCGGGAGAGCACCCCGCGGCCGGTGACCACCTGCAGCACGTCGGCCGGCAGGAACCGGTTCAGCACCTCGACCAGCGCGATGGTGGACATCGGGGTCGACGGCGAGGGCTTGGCGATCACGGTGCAACCGGTCACCAGCGCAGGGGCCAGCTTCACCGCCAGCAGGGAGATCGGGAAGTTCCAGGGGGTGATGGCCCCGACCAGCCCGACGGGGGCGTACTGGACCTGGACCTGCCGGCCGTCGCGGGGCGTCAGCGTCTCGGACTCGTCCCAGTCGAGGTCCGCGTAGTGCCGCAGCAGCCCGGCCGCCACGCGGAACTCCTGCACGGCCTCCGCCCACACCTTGCCCTGCTCCAGGGACAGGATGCGCCCGAGCTCCTCGGACTCCGCGTCCACGGCGCCGGCGGCGGCGCGTAGGGCCGAGCGGCGCGCCTCGCGGTCCACGGCCCAGGTGCGGGCGACCTGCCGAGCGGCGGCGATGGCGCGTTCGACGTCCTCGGGCTGGTGCAGCGGCACCTCACCCACCGGCTCCAGGGTCGCCGGGTCAATCACTGCATAGGTCGCGCTCACGCGTCCTCCTCGGGCTCAACAGACCAAGCGCCCACCGGCCGGCGGGCGCGCTTGTTGATCCCAGCTTGCGCGCTCGTCTGTGAGCCGCCCCACGTGTCTTTTCGTCCAGTAAAAACATGGGCTGATCTCAACGTGCCCGACGCCACATAGTAGGTGGAAACACCCTCAGCAGGCATCATCATCCTGACGCATCCGGCAGGCCCGGAGGCCTCAGGGGTATCGGATGCGGACCACCGGAAGGACACACCCATGACCATCGATGGGAAGACCCTCGTCGTCACCGGCGTCGCCTCGGGCATCGGCGCCGCCACGGCGGCCCTGCTCCAGCGGGGCGGGGCCACCGTGATCGGCGTGGACCGCAACGTCCCCGCCGACTTCGCCGGGACCTTCATCCAGGGCGACCTCTCCACGCCCGCGGGCGTGGCCGCCGTCGCCGAGCGCGTCCCCGAGGGCCTGGCCGGGCTGCTCAACATCGCCGGGGTGCCCGGCACCGCGCCCTGGCAGACCGTGCTGTCCGTCAACGTGTTCGGCGTGCGGGACCTGACTCGCCTGCTGCTGCCGAAGATCGCCGACGGCGGCGCCATCGTCAACCTGGCCTCGAACGTGGCCAGCGGATGGGCCGCCCGCCAGCTCGAGGTGGCCCGCTTCGTCCAGGCCGCCGACGCGCGGGAGGCGATCGCCGCCGTCGCCGACGACCCGGAGGTGACCGGGAACTCGTACCGGTTCTCCAAGGAGTGCGTGCGCTGGCTGACCCAGGTGCAGGCCTCCGAGAACCTGGGCCGGGTCCGGGTGAACTCCGTCAGCCCCGGGCCGGTGCAGACCCCCATCCTGGAGGACTTCAAGAAGGACCACGGCCGCGAGAAGGTCGAGGGCGCAGTGGCGCTGCTCGGCCGCGCCGGCCAGCCCCAGGACATCGCCGCCGCGATCGCCTTCCTGCTGAGCCCGGAGGCTGTCTGGCTCAACGGCACGGATCTGTGCGTCGACGGCGGCTTGCTCGCCCACCGCGCCGTCACCGCGATGGCCACCGCCGCCGTCTGAAGGGCAGACCATGCAGAGCAACCATGACACCGTTTCCAGCACCGCGGCGACTGCGGTGGCCCCCGTGCCACAGCGTGCCGCCCGCTCCGGGTACGACCTCGAGGAGGTCGTGGTCGAGAGGGTGGAGAGCCCTGCCGAGGGGGTCCGGCGCCTCACACTGCGCACCCTGGACGGCTCGGAGTTCTCCCGGTGGGAGCCCGGCTCCCACATCGACCTGGTGCTCCCGGACCACGTGCGCCAGTACTCCCTGTGCTCCCCGCTGACCGACCGCAGCCGCATCCAGGTGTCAGTGCTGCACACCCGTGACTCTCGCGGCGGTTCCGAATACGTGCACCGGTCCCTGGCCGAGGGTGACGTGATCCGCATCAATGGCCCGCGCAACAACTTCCCCTTCGTCGACTCCCGGAAGTACCTCTTCATCGCCGGGGGCATCGGCATCACCCCGATCCTGCCGATGATCGAGGCCGCCGAGGCCGCCGGCCGCGAATGGCGATTGGCCTACGGCGGGCGCTCCCGCGCCTCGATGGCGTTCGCGGACGAACTGGTGGAACGCTACGGGGAGCAGATCCTGCTCTTTCCGGAGGACGAGACGGGACGGATCGACCTCGAGGGCTTGCTGGCCCTGCCACGGGCGAAGATGCTCGTGTACGCCTGCGGCCCCGAGCCGCTGCTGCGCGTCATCGAGGACTACTGCATGGGCTGGCCCCCCGGGGTCCTGCACACCGAGCGCTTCGTCGCGGCGAGTCTGGATGCCGGTGCCAGCGCCGAGCCGTTCGACGTGGAGCTGACGCAGACCGGAAAGACCATCTCCGTGGCCCCGGACCAGACCATCCTGGAGGCCGTGGAGGAGCACGGCGTCCGGGTGCTGTCCTCCTGCCGCGGCGGAATCTGCGGCACCTGCGAGACCCACGTGGTCAGCGGCGAGGTGGAGCACCGCGACGCCATCCTCAGCGAGGACGAGAAGCGGTCTGGCGACTGCATGATGGTCTGCGTCTCCCGCGCGGCCGCCGGCTGCCCCAAGCTCGTCCTCGACCTCTGACCCGACGCCACCAGGAGAACCCATGACCGTCACCCTGTCCCCCACCAGCGTCGTCTCCCTGCCGGACGACCCCTTCACCCTCGAGAACATCTCGAACCCCTACCCGCTGCACGAGAAGCTGCGCGAGGCCGGACCGGTGGTCTGGTTGGAGAAGCACGGCTGCTACGCGGTCACCCGCTACGAGTGGGTGTACGAGATCCTCACGGACTTCGAGACCTACTGCTCCAGCGGCGGCCTCGGGCCCAAGGACATCCGGAAGGAGGCTGAGTGGCGCCCGCCGTCCATCCTGGAATCCGACCCGCCCACTCACACCGTGATGCGCCGCGGCCTGGCGGGGGTCATCTCCCCCTCGACCATGCGTCGGCTGCGCGAGCAGTTCGCGCCCTTCGCCGAGGAGCTCGCCGAGGAGGTGGCCCAGCGCGGCACCGTGGACGGCATCGTGGACATCGCCGAACGCTACCCGCTGAAGGTGTTCCCGGACGCCGTGGGCCTGCGCCCGGACGGCCGGGAGAATCTGCTGCCCTACGGTTCCATGGTCTTCAACGCCTTCGGGGCGGACAATGACATCCGCTCCGCAGCCTTCGCGGAGGGCGAGCGCGTGGCCGCCTGGGTGATGGACAGCTGCGAACGGGAGAACCTGACGGACACCGGCCTCGGTGCGGACATCTGGACGGTCGCCGACGAGGGCCGGATCGAACCCCAGCAGGCCACCCTGCTGGTCCGGGCCCTCCTCTCTGCCGGCGTGGACACCACCATCTTCGGCATCGGCAACACCCTCTACAACCTGGCGAAGTACCCCGAGCAGTGGGAGAAGCTGAAGGCCAAACCCCAGTTGGCCAAGTTCGCCGTGGACGAGGCGCTGCGCGTGGAATCGCCCTTCCAGATGTTCCACCGCACCGCCACCGTGGACACCGAGCTCGGTGGCGTGCAGATCCCGGCGGATTCCAAGATCCTCCTGTTCATGGGGGCCGCGAACCGGGACCCACGCCAGTGGGGCGAGGACGCCGACGTGTTCGACCTGGACCGCAACGCCTCCGGCCACGTGGCCTTCGGCATGGGACTGCACCAGTGCGTCGGCCAGCCGATCGCCCGCACTGAGATCGAGCTCATGCTGCAGGCCTTGGCGAAGCGCGTGGATCGGATCGAGTTGACCGGTGAGGTCACCCCCTGGATCCACAACGTGCTGCGCGGCTTCGCCCGACTGCCCCTCCAGCTGACGCCCAACGGCTGAGCGCGAGTACGAGCAGGCAACTCGGACGGTGAAACGGCTGGCCACGGCCACCGGGGTGGTCTCGCTCCGATCGGTCAGGGAACGTGGTGGCCGGCGGCCTGGAGCAGCCCGTACCACTCACCCCGGGTGAGCGGGAGGTCTGAGCCGGCCACCGCGTCGGCGATCCGCGGCGGGTTGGTGGTGCCCAGCACCACCTGCATATTGGCGGGATGGCGGGTGATCCAGGCGGTGGCGATCGCCGTCGGGGTGACGCCGTACAGCGCGGCCAGCCGGTCCAGTTCCGCGTTGAGCCCCGGATAGTCCTCGGCCCCGAGGAAAACGCCGGGTTCGACGCCCTTCTGGAAGGGCGACCAGGCCTGGAGGGTGATCCCCTGGACGCGGCAGTAGTCCACGATCCCGCCGCCGTCGCGTGTCAGGGAGTCCTCCTGCCCGGTCATGTTCGAGGCCAAACCCTGGGCCACGATCGCCGAGTGCGTGACCGAGAGCTGGACTTGGTTTGCCACCAACGGCTGGCGGACGGCGGTCTTCAGCAGGTCGATCTGGCGCGGGGTGTGGTTGGAGACACCGAAGGCCCGCACCTTGCCGGCGGACTCCAGCTCGTCGAAGGCGCGGGCCACCTCCTCCGGCTCCACGAGGGCGTCCGGGCGGTGCAGGAGCAACACGTCGATGTACTCGGTGCCGAGCGCCCGCAGCGAGTCCTCGGCGGAGGCCACGATGTGCTCGTAGGAGGAGTCATAGTGCCAATCCCGGTCCACGATCCCCGTCTTGGTCTGCAGCGTGATCTGCTCCCGCTCGGCGCTGCTGAGGCCGAGCGCCTCGGCGAAGACACGTTCGCAGTGGTGGTAGCCACCGGGGTGGTTGAAGCCGTAGAGGTCGGCGTGGTCGAAGAAGTCGACACCGGCCTCCCGGGCCGCGCTGTAGAGCGCCCGGACCTGCTCGGGCGTCTTGTCCGCGATCCGCATCATGCCGGCGATGATGTTGGGCGCTCGGGTCTCGGTGCTGCCGAGGGGCACGGTCTTCATGGGGCTCCTTACCGGTGGTGCTCACGGTCGGTCAGGCAACGGCCGACGTCGTCGTCCCCATGATGCCGCGTGATGGCGTTGCATGGCAGGGCTCACCTTGTCCTGAGGACTCCATCACAGGGGTACTGCCAGAGACTCCCTGCCCTGTCAGTCCGGTGGTTGACTGGTTCGGTGGCCCCGGCGGGCAACCCCTGCGGCGGCCACCTCCATCCGGACAGACCGTGCAAAGGACCTTGATGACTGCTGTTCCCGCCTACATCGCCGCCAACGCCACCGACCCGATGACCCTCGGGACCATCGAACGGCGCCCGGTCGGCCCGCATGACGTGCGGATCGATATCCACTGGTCCGGCATCTGCCACTCGGACATCCACACCGTCCGGGGCGACTGGGGTCCGCAGCCCTACCCGCTGACCGTCGGCCATGAGATCGCCGGGATCGTGGCAGAGGTCGGCTCCGAGGTGACCACCCTTCAGGTGGGCGACCGGGCCGGCGTCGGCTGCCTGGTGAACTCCTGCGGCGACTGCTCCAACTGCGCCAACGGAGACGAGCAGTACTGCTTGAACGGCGCCGTGGGCACTTACGGCGCCACGGACCGGGACGGCACCGTCACCCAGGGCGGCTACGCCACCGGGATCGTGGTGGATGCCGACTTCGTGCTGAGCATCCCCGAGTCGATCCCCTTCGAGAAGGCCGCCCCACTGCTGTGCGCCGGGATCACCACCTACTCCCCGCTCAAGCACTGGGGTGCCGGGCCAGGCAAACGCGTAGCGGTGGTCGGCTTCGGCGGGCTCGGGCACATGGCCGTGAAGATCGCCCACGCCATGGGCGCCGAGGTCACCGTGCTCTCCCAGTCACTGCGGAAGCAGGACGACGGCGAGCGCCTGGGCGCGGACCACTACTACGCCACCAGTGACCCGGAGACCTTCAAGACCCTGTCCCAGAGCCTGGACCTGATCATCAACACGGTCAGCGCCCCGGTGGACGTGGATGCCTTCCTCGGCCTGCTGGCCGTCAACGGCGCCCTGGTGAATGTGGGCGCCCCGGCCGAGCCGATGAGCCTGAACGTCAACTCCCTCCTGGGCGGGCGCCGCACCTACGCCGGTTCCATGATCGGCGGGATCGCCGAGACCCAGGAGATGCTGGACTTCTGCGCTGAGCACGGCATCGCCGCCGAGGTCGAGGTCATTGCCGCCGCGCAGATCAACGAGGCCTGGGAGCGGGTCCTGGCCTCGGACGTGCGCTACCGCTTCGTGATCGACGCCTCCACGTTCACGGCCTGACGCTCTCGGGCCGTGGTCCGGGTGTCCGGGCCACGGCCCGGGTGCAGGGCTCAGGACCCGGGTTCCAGGCGCAGGATCCTATCGTCCTCCGGTCCGGGGAACCCGCGGCCGTCGGTGTTGTTGGTCAGCACCCACAGGGAGTCATCCGGTGCCACCGCCACGTCCCGCAGTCGGCCGTGCTCGCCGGCCCAGTGTTCGGTGGACTCGCCGAGCGCGACCAGGGGCACCTCCCGCAACGCCTCGCCCCGGAGGTTCGCGACGCACAGCGCGTCGCCGCTCACCGCGATCCCGCTGGGGCTGGCCTCGGCGGGGTCCCACTGCTGGACCGGGTCCACGAACCCCTCCTGACCGGCCATGCCTTCCACCTCGGGCCAGCCGTAGTTGGCGCCGGGCTCGATTACGTTGAGCTCGTCCCACGTGTTCTGCCCGAACTCGCTCGCATACAGGGTGCCCGCGACATCCCAGGCGATCCCCTGGGGGTTGCGGTGCCCGTAGCTGTACACCGGGGACCCCTCGAAGGGGTTGTCCTGGGGCACGCCGCCCTCCGGCGTCAGGCGCAGGATCTTCCCGGCCAGGCTCCCGGTGTCCTGGGCGCTGGAGGCCTGGCCCGCGTCCCCCGTGGTGGCGTAGAGCATCCCGTCCGGACCGAAGGCGATCCGCCCGCCATTGTGGTTGCCGGCGGCCGGGATGCCCTCGAGGACCGTCTCCGCCTCGCCGAGGGCCAGCGCCCCGGGTCCGCCGTCCAGGGGGAACCGGTCGATGCGGTTCTCCCCGCCGGCCGTGAGATAGGCGTAGAGGAAGTCCCCGTGGACGGCGAGGCCGAGCAGGCCGCCCTCGCCGCGCGGGGTCACGCCACCGACCACGCCGACCTCCCGGGTGGCCCCGGTCTCGTCCAGCTCGAGGATGCGGCCGCTGTCCCGCTCGCTGACCAGCGGCACCTGGCCGTGGAAGGCCAGGGACCAGGGTGCCTCCAACCCGGAGGCCACCACGACGCCGGCCGCGTCCGGTTCCGCGGTCGGCGCACCGGAGCGGGCCGTCCCGTCCGACTCGGGCCCCGCCCGCTCCGGTGACGGAACGGGCGTGCAGGCGGCGAGGCCGATCGCAGCGGCGGCGCCGAACCCTGCGGCCAGCGCGGCGGCGAGGCTGACGCGTGGGCGACGGGCCGGCGTCGTGCCTGAGGTCCGCATGGTCACCGCGTGTCCTCGCGGACCTCCGCGGCCACCGGCCCGGGATCGCCCGCCGCCAGCGAGGCGAGCAGCTGCAGCCGCTCGGCTGAGGCCGAACCCGGCTCCGCCGTGTAGACGAACATCGCCAGCCCGGGGTCGGCGGTGATGGCCAGTTCCTCGTAGGCCAGGACGAGCTCGCCGACCTCGGGGTGGTGGAAGCGCTTGGTGCCGGCGCCGTGGGTACGCACGTCATGGGCGGCCCAGAGGCGGCGGAAGGTCTCCGACTGCGTGGACAACTCCCCCACCAGGTCCTGCAGCCCGCGGTGCTGCGGGTCCCGGCCCACCTCCGAGCGCATGATCCCCACGCACATCTCGGCGAACAGCTCCCAGTCGGGGTAGAAGTCGCGGGAGGCCGGGTCCAGGAACTGGAACCGGGCCAGGTTGGGCACGCGGCCGCCGTCGCCGATCACCGGGGAGTAGAAGGCGCGGCCGAGCCGGTTGGTGGCCACCAGGTCCTGGGTCTCGTTGCGCACGAAGGCGACCGCGTGGGTGATGGCGTCCAGGGTCCGCTGCAGGCCTTCGCGCGGCGGCCGCGCCGGGGAGGCGGGCCGGCGGGCCCGGCCGGAGGTGGGGATGCCGTCCGCGGCGCGGGCCAGGTCGAAGAGGTGGGCGCGCTCGGTGTCCGTCAGCAGCAGCGCCCGGCACAGCGCCTCCAGTACGGAGGACGAGGCCCCGGCGATCGCGCCCCGCTCCAGCTTCGTGTAGTACTCCACGCTGACCCCGGCCAGCACGGCGACCTCGCTGCGCCGCAGTCCCGGCACGCGCCGGTTCGTCCCCGCCGGCAGTCCCGCCAGCTCGGGGGTGACCTTGGCGCGGCGGGACATGAGGAACTCGCGCACTTCGGCCTGGTTGTCCATGGATCCAGCGTAGTGAGGCCAGCCCGCGTGGAGGAGTCCCTGCCGGTACCCCCACCAGCGGGGCCTGCGTCATGATCGGCCGGTCAGACCTCCTCGGCGTCCTCGGTCTCCTCACCCTCCAGCACGGCAGAGGCCGTCATCACGCCGATCATCACGGGGGTGCGCAGCGCCAGCGGGATTACGGGTTTGCCGACCCCGTCACGGGTGAACTCCAACAGGCCGGCCACCTCTAGACGGCGCAGTTCCTCCTGCGTCCTCAGCTGGACCATCCCCTGCAGTGGATTCTCGGGTACGCCCGCTCCCTCGGAATAGTCTGGCATGAGCGCTTCGAGAACCCGCGCGATGGTCTGTGTCACGACGGGGCGGACGAACGATGCGATCGTGGCCGAGGACTCGATCGGCGAGAGGAGGATCGAGGCCACATACCCGGAGATGAGCTCGTCGGCCACCTCCAGGGAGAACCCTTCTCCGGGGATGAGCGATTCCGCGTGCGGACCAGGGCGGACCCTGGTGGCCGTCAGTTCGATCACCCCGGCGTCCTCCAGTCCCTCCCACCAGGCCACCAGCTCGGGAATCCCCTTCGCGGACTGCACGGACACCCGGTGGCGCTCACGCACGGGGCGGCCCATCTCCTCGGCCCGTGCTTCCCAGCCGATGAGCTCCGGCCGTTTGGCGACGCCCTCGGCGGAGACACCGATCAGCGCCGCGACCGTCTCGATGTCAGCGCGCCGCGGCACGCCTGCCTGGGTGATGGGCTGAGAGGCCCCGATCCAACCCAGCAAGGCCCGGGAGGCCGAGATCAGCGGCAGGTCCTCGAGGACGGCGCGGCGCTGGCTATCGGTGAGGCCCTCCGCCTCGCGCAGCGCGGCCAGCAGCTCGGGGGCCGCACCCCCGACATGGGCAGACAGCTCCTCGCTGATCACATCATGGGCGGCATCCCATCCCTCGGTGGAGGGCTCGGTCTGCAGGCGGAAGTCCACGTAGTCGTGCAGCAGCTCGTACACCTGACCCACGTGATGATCGGGATAGGACCCATCGGCGATGTCCAAGACGAGGTCGAACTCCTCCGGATCATGCGGGTCGATCCCCTCGGCAGTGGCCAGGTCGAGGACGTCCTTCAACGACGCGGCCTGGACGTCGGCAGCCTCCGTGGTGAGGCCCGGCTGGTCCCCCAGCCAGCGGCGGAAGCCCTTGACGGTGTTCTGGGACGAGACCGCGGCTGCGGCGGCCGGACCGAAGGCGCTGCCGCTACCGGAGGGCGCGGCCCGCTGGTCCGAGGGCGGTGCCCCGGGCAGGTACCGCGCCGTCAGTTGCGCGTAGTCCTGCTGATCCTCCACGGCGAGGTGGTTCAGCGAGCCGGCGACGAGCAGTGCGCCAGCATGTGCCACCACCTGGCCGCCGTGGTTGAGGATGAGCCGGCCCATGGCGGCATGGGCACGGCCTTTGCGCGCCAGCGCCAGCAGGTCAGGAGCCACCGAACGGCCCCGCTCCAGCCACCGTGGCACACTGAGCCGGGCCAGCTGGGCCCGGGTGGGGTCCTGAGAGTGCCAGGAGTCCAACAGTTCCAGGCTGACGCCGATCAGCTGGGCGGCACTGGGCCGGCGCGAACTCGCCTCGGGCCGGACGGCGTCGAAGATCCGCTCGGCCCGCGCCACATCGTCGTGATGGATCGCATCACAAATCTCCCGCAGGGTCGCGAGCGTGCGGGAGCGGTCATCGCCCACGGGTGTGGACAGTTCCATGTTGTACCGCTCCGTGGCGTCGCTCAGGGCGGCGTTGAGCTGGTCCAGGTCGAAGTCGGACTCCGGATCATTGAGGTCGATGCCGTCTGCAGCCAGCAAGGGGGCCAGCTCGGCCATCATCTCGTCGGCCAGGCCGGGACGGTGCACCACGCCCGCCTTCTGCAGGGCAGCCTGAACGTCCGGATCGTCGAAGGGTGAGGTGGGCTCCACAGGCCGAGATTATCAGGCCGCTCCGGGGCCTGAATCATGGCCCGTGACCATATTCATAACGTCTCACCTTTGATACGTTGAGTCATAGGACATCACAGAAGTGAGGCATTCAGTTGGAAGCAGAGCAAGTCGTTGGAGACCACCTCCGCCGATGGCGGCTGCTCCTGGACCTGCCCCAGGACCTCGTCGCCGAACGGGCCGGCATCTCCCGGGCCACCTTGGCGCGCCTCGAACACGGCGACGGCGCCCGGTTGGGCTCTGTCCTCGCCGTGGCCCGGGCACTCGGCATTCAGGACCACGTCCTGGCCGGCTTCGATCCTCTCAGGACAGATCTCGGCCAGGCTCGGGTCCGGCACCTGGGTCGACGGCGGGCGAGGTCTCAGTGATGGCCCCGCATGTCGAGACCGTCGAGGTCTTCTGCGGCACCCGGCAGGCCGGTTCGATGGGCGTCGAATCCGATCCGGTGTGCCCGCTGGAACACGTCACCTTCACGTACCACCCGGACTGGCTCGACGACGGGTTCACCCTCTCCCCCGACCTCCCCCTCCGGCGCGGCCCGCAACGCCCCAGGCTGGGCCGCGAACTCTTCGCCTCGTTCGAAGACGCCGCCCCGGACTCATGGGGACGCAAGCTCCTCTTCGAACGGCTGCGCCTGCAGGCCGTCGAGTCGGGCACCCACGTCCCCCGCCTGACGGCAGCGAGAGGGCTGCTGATGGTCAATGACGACACCCGGCAGGGAGCACTGCGGTTCCGCCAGCACGGCGGTTCCTGTCCGATTGGGCAAATTCCCCAAGACCTCAGACCCGGGGGATGTGCACCTCTGGGAGATGGTGGCCATCCGCCTGCAATCCTTCGCCGGCATCACCGTGCAACCATCCAGACTGATGCCACTGGGTGAATACAGGAACATCTTCCTCACCCATCGTTTCGACCGCGACGGGGACCGCCGGATCCCCTACATGAGCATGCGCAGCGCCCTGCAACTCACGGACGGCGAGCATCCCAGACCGGGATATCCGCGACCTCTTGGAGGCTGCCGGCAGCTTCCGGCTCACCCCGGCAGATGCAGTCGCCATCCTGCGCCGGGTGGCCCAGGCCGTCTCCCACTGGTCCGAAGAGGCCCGGGACCTCGGGGCGGATCATGAAACCATCGACGCGTGGGAACGTGCCTTCACCGGTCCGAACGTGGATCGTGCCCTTGCCTTGAACTGACAGGGGTACCAGCGGTACCTCTTTCAGCAGAGCCTCCCGGGCCGCCGTCGTGCATGGTTGTCTGGAACCTGACCCCAGAAACCCACCCGAAGGAGAATGCCATGCGCGCAGTCATCATGGACGCCCCCGGCCAGATCACCGTGGGCGAGCGCCATGACCCGAGGATCATCGAGCCGACCGACGCCGTCGTCCGGCTCACGGCCACCTGCATCTGCGGCTCGGACCTGTGGCCGTACCGCGGCGTGGAGCCGGCGGACCACACCCCCATGGGCCATGAGTACGTGGGCGTCGTGGAGGAGGTCGGGGCTGAGGTCACCACCGTGAAGCCCGGGGACTTCGTCGTCGGGTCCTTCGTCATCTCCTGTGGCCGGTGTGAGATCTGCCGGTCCGGCTACCCGTCCCGCTGCGTCCACGCCGTGTTCGTGGCCGGCAACATCGGCACCCAGTCAGAGAAGGCACGCATCCCGCATGCCGACGGCACCCTCGTGGCCACCCCCGGCCAGCCAGATGCCGACCTCATCCCCTCGCTGCTCGCCGCCTCGGACGTGCTCGGCACCGGCTGGTTCGCCGCCGACGCCGCCGAGGCCGGCCCGGGCAAGACGGTCGCCGTGGTCGGCGATGGGGCCGTGGGCCTGATGGGCGTGCTGGCCGCGAAACAGCTCGGGGCCGAGCGCATCATCGCCATGTCCCGCCATGCCGACCGCCAGGCCCTGGCCCGCGAGTACGGGGCCACGGACATTGTCACCGAACGCGGGGAAGAGGGAGCGGCCCGCATCAAGGAGCTCACGGACGGGCTCGGCGCCCACAGCGTGATCGAGGCGGTCGGCACCGATGAGTCGTTCCTGCAGGCCATCCGTTCCACCCGCCCCGGTGGCCACATCGGCTTCGTCGGCGTGGCCCATGAGGGTGTGACGCTGCCGATGGACGAGGTGTTCTTCGCCCAGGTGCACCTGCACGGCGGGCCCGCCCCGGTGCGCCGGTACCTGCCCGAGCTGATCCAGCTCATCTGGGACCGGAAAATCAACCCCGGCACGGTCTTCGACCTCACCCTCCCGCTGGACCAGGCCGCCGAGGGCTACCTGGCCATGCACGAACGCCGCGCCACCAAGGTCATGCTCACCCTCTGATGCCCGACGCCGGCACTCCCCATTCCGTTTTCAGTCGAGTTCGGGTGGGTGTTCGGTCCCAACACCCACCCGAACTCGACTGAAAGTGAAGCTTTCGGCCGGAATACCGGAAGAGGAGAACCGATGGAACTCGAGGACCTGCTCGCAGCTCTGAACGCCGGCGAGACCATCACGGGCGATTCGCCCCTGCACGAGGTCATGCACCGCACCAGTCAGGAGGCGCTGCGCATCACCGGCGAGCTGAACGGCGGTTACCACGAGTCGGCCCGGGTCCGGGAGCTGCTGTCCGAGCTGTTCGGCCGGCCGGTCCCGGAGACGGTGATGCTGTTCCCGCCGTTCCGCACCGACTTCGGCAAGAACACGGTGCTGGGCGAGCGGGTCTTCCTCAACTCCGGCTGCGCGTTCCAGGACCAGGGCGGGATCACCATCGGTGACGGCTGCCAGATCGGACACAACACTGTCATCGCGACGCTGAACCACGCCCTCGATCCGATGCACCGCCTGGACATGGAACCGGCGCCCGTGGTGCTCGGCACCAACGTCTGGGTCGGATCCAACGCGACGATCCTGCCGGGCGTGACCATCGGGGACAACGCCGTGGTGGCCGCGGCCGCCGTGGTGACCAAAGACGTGCCGGCGGACTCCGTGGTCCTCGGTTCCCCGGCCCGGGTGGTGCGGTCCGTGACCGGAGAGACCGGCGTCAGTCCGGAGTGACCGCCGGATATCCCGGCGCGGCCCCTCTTCGTAGAGTGGGCAGCACGGAACCACCCTGACCGATCCCCGGAGGTCACCCGACCGTGAGCAGCTCACCGATTCGCCAGCCCTCCGCACAGGCAGAGTCCGCCGCAGCGGCGGAGGCGCTGGCTGCCCGGCTCGACCGCCCGATGGGGGTCTTGGGGGTACTGTTCCTCTTCGTGTTCCTGGGTCAGCTCCTGGTAACCGACCCGGGCTGGTCCCGCATCCTGGGGATCACCGGATGGGTGTTCTGGGCCCTCTTCGTGGCGGAGTTCCTGCTGCGGGCCTCTATCGCTCGGTTCCAGGCGGCCTTCTGGCGCCGCAACTGGTGGCAGGTCATCTTCCTGCTGGTGCCGTTCCTGCGATTCGTCCGGGCGCTGCAGGCGGTGCGATTGCTGCGCGTCGCACGGGTGGCACGGGTGGCACGGGTGGGCAGTATCGTCTCCGCCGGGGTGCGCGGCTCCCGTTCGGCCGGACGGCTGCTGTCCAGCAGGATCGGCTGGCTCGCCGCCGTGACCGCCGTGGTCATCCTGGCCTCCAGCCAACTGCTGTACGCCTTCGAGATCCAGACCGACTACTCGACGGCCCTGTACGAGGCCGCCCTGGCCACGGTGACCGGCAGCGGGTTCACTACCGATGACGGATTCTCCAAGGTGTTGCACCTGGTCCTGGCCGTCTACTCCGTGGCCGTCTTCGCCACGCTCGCCGGGTCGCTCGGCGCCTACTTTCTGCGGGGCGAGCCACCGCAGCACACCGATCACGTTGACAGGAGCACCGATGGACGGCCGTGATCGCCACCGATAGCACGGCCGTTCACCACTCGTAGAACCCGGTACCCCCTGGGCGGCCGGCTCGCCACGGCTCAGCCCAGGGTGGCGAGCAGATCGGTGCAGGCCTGCTCGCAGCGTCGGCAGGCCTCGGCACAGACCCTGCAGTGCTTGTGCATCTGGGCGTGGCTCTCGCATTCCTCGGCGCAGGCCCGGCAGGCGGCACGGCAGGCCTCCACCAGCGCGCGGGTTGCCTCGGCGTTGTCACCGGTGCGCCGGGTGAGGACCCGGCCCGTCGCCGCGCACACGTCCGCGCAGTCCAGGTTGATGCTGATGCATCCGTTCAGTTCCGCCACCATGTCCTCGGCCAGGCAGGCGTCGGCGCAGGCGGTGCACGTCTGGGCGCACTCGAAACAAGCCTCGATGCAGGCGGCCAACGCGTCCCGGTCCACCGCCCCCAGGTCCTTCGGGTAGGTCTCCAACATCGTGCTCACGTAATGGGTCATGACGAGCTCCTTCATCGATAGCTATGAGAGACGGCACGGCCGGGCCTGGCCGGCCACATCATCGACCGTAGACCGGCGGCCGCCCCCCGGTGAAGCTCCCGCCCTTCCTTCATCCGGAGAGCCTGCATCCTCTGGCCCGGGCTCCTCCGGCGGCCTCCCGCGCGAACGAACGGTGGTCAGTCGGTGAGGTACCCGTTGGGGTCGAGCACGAACTTCGTCGCAGCACCGGCGTCGAACTCGGCGTAGCCGCGCGGGGCGTCCTCGAGCGAGATCGCCTTCGCGTTCACGGCCTTCGCGATCGGAGCCTTGCCGTGCAGGATCGCCATCATCAGCTGGCGGTTGTACTTCATCACCGGGCACTGTCCCGTGGCGAAGGACAGGGACTTGGCCCAGCCGGTGCCCAGCGAGAGGGACAGGGAGCCCTTCTGGGCGGCCTCATCCACGGCTCCCGGGTCACCCGTGACGTACAGGCCCGGGATGCCGAGCGATCCGCCGGCGGTGGTGATGTCCATGAGGGAGTTCAGGACCGTCGCCGGAGCCTCGTGGCTAGCGTCCTTGCCGTGCCCGCGGGCCTCGAAACCCACGGCGTCGATGCCGCTGTCCACCTCGGGGACGCCGAGGATCTGCTCGATCTGGTCCTGGAGCGCGCCCTCGCCGACATTGACGGTCTCGCAGCCGAAGCTGCGCGCCTGCGCCAGGCGGTCCTCGTTCAAGTCCCCCACGATCACGACGGCGGCCCCGAGCAGCTGCGCGCCCATGGCCGCGGCCAGGCCGACGGGTCCCGCACCGGCGACGTAGACGGTGGAACCGACACCCACCCCGGCGGTGACGGCGCCGTGGAAGCCGGTCGGGAAGATGTCGGAGAGCATCGTAAGGTCCATGATCTTCTCCAGCGCCTGGTCCCGGTCCGGGAACTTCAGCAGGTTCCAATCGGCATAGGGGACGAGGACGTACTCGGCCTGTCCGCCGACCCAGCCACCCATGTCCACGTAGCCGTAGGCGCTGCCCGGACGGTCCGGGTTCACGTTCAGGCAGATGCCGGTCTTGCGCTCCTTGCAGTTGCGGCACCGGCCGCAGGAGATGTTGAACGGCACGGAGACGAGGTCCCCGACCGCGATGAACGCGACGTCGGGGCCGACCTCCACCACTTCACCGGTGATCTCGTGACCCAGCACCAGATTGGCCGGGGCCGTGGTCCGGCCGCGCACCATGTGCTGGTCCGAGCCGCAGATGTTGGTGGCGACGGTCTTCAGGATGACCCCGTGGGGGACCTTGCGTCCCACGTTGGCGGGGTTCACCCCCGGTCCGTCCTTCAGCTCGAAGGTGGGGTATTCGGTGTCGATGACCTCGACGACGCCCGGTTCCTTGTAGGCGACGGCACGATTTCCTGGCATTTCGGTTCCTCATTTCTGTGGGTGTTCCAACGGGGCGGGCTCAGCCGCGCAATCGCGTCATCTCCGGGTCGTACAGCGGATCGTCCACCACGGTGGCCGGGATCCGACGCCCGAGGTACTCGATCTCCACCGCGTCCCCGGTCTCCACCCGCTGAGGCAGCCACGCGTAGGCGATCGGCTGGCGCACCGTGTATCCGTACGCCGCACTGGTGACGTAGCCCGAGGCCTCGCCGCCCACGTACACCGGCTCCTTGCCGAGGACCACCGAGACCCCGTCGTCGACCGTCAGGCAGCGCAGTCGCGTGGTCGCCACCGCTGCCCGCTCCGACAGCGCACTCTTGCCGACGAAGTCGTCCGTCTTCGAGGCCTTGACGGCGAAGCCGAGCCCGGCCTGGTCCGGCTCGTGGTCGCTGGTCATGTCCGTGCCGAAGGACCGGAAGCCCTTCTCCAGGCGCATCGAGTTGAAGGCCTCGCGGCCGCCGGCGATGATCCCGTGCTCCCGGCCCGCCTCCCAGAGCACATCCCAGAGCCGGTGCCCAACGTCGGCCGAGGCATAGAGTTCCCAGCCGAACTCGCCCACGTAGGACAGGCGCATGGCGGTCACCGGGATGCCACCGATCGAGATCTCCTTGGCGCGGAAGTACTTCAGCCCGTCCTTGCTCAGATCGTCGCGGCTGACCTTCTCCATGACGGCGGCGGCGAGCGGGCCCCAGAGGCCGATGCAGCAGGTGCCAGCGGTGATGTCCCTGACGGTGACCCACTGGGCCGGGTCCTCCTCGCTCTGGTGGCGTGCCTTGCGGGAGAGGTAGGCCAGGTCCACGTTGGAGTTCACGCCCGCCTGGTACGACTGCTCGGACAGGCGTGCGACCGTGATGTCGCTGGTGATGCCGCCGGCCTCGTCGAGGAGAAGCGTGTAGCTGACGGCGCCAGGGGCCCGCAGCATGCTCGATGTCGTCAGGCCGTGCAGCAGGCGGCCGGCACCCGGCCCCGTGATCTCCAGTCGCTTGAGCTGGGTCATGTCGAACATGGCCACGGCGGTCCGGGTCTTCCAGACCTCGGCGGCGGCGATCGGGGAGTGGAACCTGTCCGACCAGGCATCACGCTCCGGAGCGGCCCACTCGGAGGGCAGCTCCTCCAGCAGGGCGGCGTTCGCCTCGAACCAGTGTGGGCGCTCCCAGCCGGTGCCCTCCAGGAAGAATGCGCCGAGGGCCTTCTGCTGCTCGTGGAACGGGCTGACGCGCACGTTGCGCGGGGACAGCCGGGGCTCCAAGGGGTGGCGCACGTCGTAGATCTCGACGAAGTTCTGCTGCGAGGTCTCGGAGACGTACTCGGGCGTGGTCTGCACGTCCTCGAACCGATTCAGATCGCAGTCGGATAGGTCGATGCTCGACTGCCCGGTCGCGATCAGTTCGGCGACGGCCCTGGCGATGCCCGGACCGTGCGTGACCCAGACGGCCTCGGCCGCGAAGAAGCCGTCCACGTGGCGGGATTCGCCCACCAGCGAGCCGCCGTCCGGCGTGAAGGAGAAGATGCCGTTGAATCCGCGCTTGATCTCGGTGTTCCTCAAGTCCGGGAGCAGCTCCTGGCTGGCCTTCCACTCCGCGGCGAAGTCCTCCGGGGTGAAGGGCAGGGACGAGGGCATGCGCTCGCCCGTGATGTCCTCCGGCCGGTAGGCCGGCAGGGTGTCGAGGTCGACCGGCATGGGGCGGTGCGCGTAGGAGCCGATGCCGATGGTGTCACCCCACTCGCGGTAGTACAGGTCACGGTCCTGGTAGCGCAGGATCGGGCGGCTGGCACCGTTGGGCAGCTCGTTGACCCCGGCCAGGGACCGGACCGGCGTAGACCAGGCGAACTGGTGGGCCAGGGGCAGCAGCGGGATCTCGGTGCCGACCATCTTGCCGATGTTCGGTCCCCAGAAACCGGCGCAGGACACCACGACGTCGGCCGGGAAGCGCTCGTCGCCCGCCACGACCGCCGTGACCCGGCCGCCGGACTGCTCGATGTCAGTGACAACGGTCCGGTCGCGGAACTCGACTCCGGCGGCCCGGGCCCGTTCGATGACCAGTTGGGTTCCCTTGGCGGCCAGCGCCAGGCCGTCGCCCGGGGTGAGGAGCCCGCCGAGCGGGATGTCCGGGTTGAGCAGGGGGAAGAGCCGGAGGCACTCGTCGGCGTCCACGACGTGCGCCTCCACTCCGTACGAGCGGTTCCAGCCCGCGCGGCGGTGGAGGTCCTGCAGGCGTTCTTCCGTGGTGGCGATCTCGAGGCCGCCCACGGTCAGGTAGGAGCCGCGGCCGTCGGAGTCGGTCAGCGAGGTCAGCTTCTCGATCGTGTACTGCGCGAACGCCGTCATCGACTTCGATCCGTTGGAGGAGAAGACGAGGCCCGGCGCATGCGAGGTTGAGCCACCGGGAATCCCCAGCGGCCCCTGCTCGAGGACGAGGGTGTTGGTGTGTCCGAGCTGGGCGAGCTCGTCCGCGAGGTTCGCGCCGACGATGCCGGCTCCGATGATGACGACCCGGGGAGAGGGCGTAGGACTCATTGATCACTCCTTGCTGTGCTGATTCAGGGTGGTTAGGCGTCGACGATCAGGTCAGTTTGCGCCGTCGAGCAGCACGGCAGGAACTTTCCGGCGTCGATCTCGCGGGCACGGATGCCGCCTTGGTGGTTCATGTCCACCTCGCCGCTGATCTTGACGACCTTGCAGGAACCGCACATGCCCTCCCGGCAGTTCGCCCCGATGCGCACTCCGGCCTCCCGGGCGGCGTCCAGGACGTTCGCCTCCGGGTCGATGCGCACGTTCAGGCGGGTGCGCAGGAACGACATCGTCAGGCTGCCCTCCCCGACCACCTCGAAAGTGGACGGGTCGACCGGCCCGGTCGTGTTCGACGCTGCCGGGCTTGACGGGGTCGGACCAGACGCGGCCGCACCTGACGGGGCCGGACTCAACGTGGCAGCTGCGGCGCCGCCGTCGTCGGGGGTGTTGAGTTCCGCGATCCGGTAGAGGTCCAGTGCACCCGTGGGCGGATCGACGACGTCGGCCGGGGCCTCCAGGGCAGCCTCTCGGGCAGCGTCCTGGGCGGCAGCCATCTCCTCGGCGATGCCGCCGGCGAGGGCCACTTCCTCCCGGTATTCCAACGCGGTCTCGCGGGTGCCGGAGAACGACTCGACGAAGATCGACGTCTCGTCCACGCCCACCTTCTCCAGCAGCTCGGCGGCGACATCGATATACCCCTCCGGTCCGCAGGCGAACACCTTGCGTCCGTTGGCATCGGGGACCACCGTGTCCACCATCTCGGAGGTGAGCCGCCCGACCATCCCCTCCCAGGTGCCGGGGACGCTGCGATCACCCAGCGAGTAGTACACGGTGATCCGCGAATCGACCGCGGCCAGGTGCTCGAGCTCGTGGGAGAACGCGAAGGTCCCGGGCGCAGCCCCGTGATACAGCATGACCACGTCGGCGCGGCCCGGGAGGGAGTGGATCGTCCGGATCATCGACATCAGCGGGGTGATGCCCGAGCCGGCCGCCAGGAACAGGTAGCGCGCCCGGCGGTCATAGTCGGGCAGATGGAAGGCGCCCACGGGGCCGAGCACCTCCAGCACACTGCCGGGCCGGATGTTCTCGTGGATCCACGGCGAGACCGTGCCACCCTCCTCACGCTTGACCGTGATGGCGAAGGTCCACGGCTCCGTCGGAGCGCTGGACAACGAGTAGCTGCGGTTGACCGGATCAGCGTCCTGACCGAACACCGGGAAGGCGATGTTGAGGTACTGCCCGGATCGGAAGGCGAGCGGAGCGCCGTCCATCCGGCGCATGACCACGGTGAGCATGCCCCCGGCTTCCGGGATGGTCTGGACGCACTCGGCCAGGAACTCCTGCGGATACCAGGGGTCCAAGGCCCGGGCCGCCGCCGCGAAGGGCAGGTCGGCAGTGGCCTGGGCCACCCGGTTCCACGGCATCTCCAGACCCCGGACGCGCCGGACCTCCGGAATCGTGGTGAGGGTGGTGCTGACGGTCATGCCACGTGCTCACGCATGCGCTGGGTGTACCAGTTGATGAACGCCTCGACCTGATACTCGCTCTTCATGTAGGGCCCTGGCTCGTAGGCCGGGCTGTTCGCGCCCTGCTGGCACATCTCCACGAAGTTCTTGTCCTGCAGGTTCGTCTGCTTCCACGTGTGGGTGAGTGTGTCCACGTCATAGTCCACCCCCTCGACGGCGTCGTCGGCAACGAGCCAGGTGGTCCGCACCAGCGTCTGGTGCTCGTTGATCGGGAACGCGGCGAACGTGATCACGTGGTCGGAGATCAGGTGGAACCAGGAGTTCGGCTGCAGGTGCATGGAGCAGCGGCCCAGCCGGAAGTCACGCAGGTCACCCAGCAGCTTCTTGGACAGGCGGCGGCCGGTGGCGGAGAAGGACTCGCCCGCGCCGTCGAGCGGCTCACGGGAGATGCGGATCCCGGTGACGCGGGTGTCGAGTTCCTCGACGATCTCAAAGGGCAGTCCGTAGCGGGTGCAGCGCCCCCGCAGGGCATCCTCGGCCTCGACGTTGCGGTTCCAGACGTCCTCCAGGTGAGGCGGGACGATCCCCTCGGAGAGGCCCCAGGTCGGGAAGAGCGAGCAGGCCAGCTCGGGGTGGCCGTCGCAGTGGTAGCACTCGCGGTTGTTCTCCATCACGAGTTTCCAGTTGCCCTCCTCGATGATGTCCTGTTGGTAGGCCACCCGGGAGTTGGCGATCTCATGCGGGGCCAGGTACGGCTCGAAGATCCCTGCGACCTCATCGAAGTCGGCGGGCGGCTCGTCCGCCAGGCAGATGAACACCAGCCCGGCGACCACCCGTCCGTGCGCCTTCTTGAGCGCGAAGCACGCTTTGTCGAAGGACGTCTCACCGGGTGAGGAGGCATGGATCAGGTCGCCGTCCGCCGAGTAGGTCCACGAGTGGTAGCCGCACACCAGGTTGCCGGTGGTGCCCGTCTTCTCCGGGAGCACCCGGGCGCCGCGGTGGCGGCACACGTTGTGCAGGACGTTCACGCCCTCGTCGGTGCGGAGGACGATCAGGGAGTACGGCCCGTAGTCGACGGTGACGTAGTCACCCGGCTCCGGGATCTCGGCGAGGCTGGCGGCGAAGAGCCAGTGCCGGCCGAAGATGCCCTGCATGTCCGCGGCGAAGATCTCAGGATCGGTGTAAAACGGCGCCTCCAACGAGTAGCCGGTACGGCGCTCGTCGAGCAGAAGACGCAGCTGGGCGGCCTGCTCCTCGGTGGGGGCGGCGGCGAGGCGGCCGCGGCTGGCGGCTCTGGAGTTCACGGCAAGGGTCACGGTACTGATTCCTCGAGTCTGCGGGGTTCGGGATGGTGCTGCGGGCCGAGCGGGGGCGGGTCCGTTACGGTGCTGTGATCAATGACACATCGATCGTAGTAGTCCGAACAATGCAATAAAAAGCTCGGATATCCGGTGGGAACCGTGCAGAATCAGTGCATGATCGATCGACGCATCCTCACCCTCCGGACGTTCGCCTCCTGTGGCAGCATCGCGGCGACCGCGGAGCTCACCGGATACTCCCCGTCTGCCGTCTCCGCGCAGCTGCGAGAGCTCCAGCAGTCGCTCGGCATGCGCTTGCTGCTGAAGGAGGGCCGCGGGCTACACCTCACGGCCACCGGGCGCTATCTCGTCGAGCAGACGGACGGCCTGATTGAAGAGTGCGACCGCATCACCTCGACCATGGCGTCCGTCGCCGGGTCCACGCCCATCGAGTTCGGCCTGGGCGGCTTCTCGACTGCGGCGTCCAGCCTGCTCGTCCCGCTCGCGGCGGAACTGCGGGCCACGCAACCGAAGGTCACCGTGCGGGTGGTCGAGGCGAGCCCGTCGCGGTGCCTGGACCTGCTCCTCGCGGAGCGGATCGATCTCGCCGTCGTCGTGGCCACCGAGGCCGAGGCCGACGTGGGTTCCGATTCCCGCGTCGAGGAGACGCGGCTGCTCGACGATCCGCTGGACGTCATGCTGCCGTTGGACCACCGGTTGGCCGAGAACTCATCCGTCTCGCTGCACGAACTCGTGGGCGAGGTCTGGATCACGGACGCGCCGGGTACCGCCTACCGCGCGCTGTTCTCCGCCGCGTTCACCGCGGTCGGCGTGAACCCGAAGGTCCAGCACGAGGTGACTGAGTGGGAGACGACGACGGCGCTCGTCGGGGCCGGGATGGGCCTCGGCCTGGTGCCGCGCCTGGCGAGTCTGGCGGGGTCCGAGAACGTGCGGCGTGTGCCCATTTCGGGCCCGGCGCGGCCGACGCGGCGGATCCTCGCCGCCGTGCGGCGGGGCACGGCGACCGCGCCCATCGTCGCCGCCTCCCTGGCGCACCTGAAGGATGCCGCCCGGCGCCTGCTCTCGGAGCGCCTGGCGGAGAACCCCTAACCTCAGCTCCCCCATTGGACGGCCGCCACCATGCCGTGCCCACGCTGTGTCCATCACCTCGCTCTGGCCTCATCCCGCCAGTCCGGCGTGGCCAGCAACCACGTGGTCAGTTCCTGACAGGCCAGGTCCAGGTTCCCCATCTGACAGTGCTGATCGGCGTACTCGGCCTCGGTGAAGGTGCGCACCGTGAGGCTGTGAGCCATCGTGAGCGCACGGGCCTGCGCCCGAGCCAGCACCGGCGGCTGGAACGCGTCATGCTCACCGCACATCAACAGCACGTCCTGGCGCACCCGCTTGCTGCCCAGATGTCGGGCGTTCATGCCCATGAACCAGTCGACCGCGTCGGCTGGGTCGTCACTGCCCACCATGTACAGCACCTGGTCAACCACCATGCGCAGCGTCGGGCTCAGGCGGACGCGGGTGCGAACGCTCCAGCGCATGAAATCACGGTGCCTCAGCATGCCCCGGACCGGGCCACGCACCGTGGGCGGCAGCCGGTGGAGCCAGTCATAGACAGGAGGCCAGGCCACCACGCGTTGTATGCGGTCCTCCAACCCTGCAGCTCGCAACGCCCAGTACCCACCCATCGAGAGGCCAATCAGGGTGGCCTGCTCCACGCTGAAGTGATCCAGCACCGAACCGACCGGCTTCTCCCAGTCATGGTCGAAGGTCCGACCATTCAGCGTCCGCGCTCCGCCCTGCCCCGGCCCTTCGAAGGCGATGACCTCGAAACCTGCGGCGGCGAGGCGCTGCCAGATGGAGTGGAATTCCTCGATGAGTGAGTCGAATCCGCCGTGCAGCAACACCGTGGACCGAGCGCCCGGGCCGGCCGCGGGCAGCCGGTAGGCGGGCAGGCTCGCCGAGGCATAGGGCACCTCGTGGCGTACGACGCCGGCGCCCGCGAACGCGGCCTCGTACAGTTTCCGGAGGCGCCGGTAGCGTTCGGGCTTCTGCTCCGACCGCGGCGGGGTGAAGAACTCCGCCAGGCGAAGGTAGCCTGCGGCATGTCGTGTCCTCCCGGCTACTGCAGACCGCGCCGAAAGGTCCTCGAACACGGCGATGCAGTCGGCCGCGGACCGGACACGGGCCGCAGCACCGTATAGTTCGCCGCGGTCGGCGAAGCCCAGCGCATATGCCCGGTTGAACTGGTAGTTGATGAAGTCCCTGCGATGGAAGTGCTCAAACCCCACCGGTAGGGCCTCGACCCCTGGGCTGGTCATGCCCACAATGTACGGCGACCTGCCCAGCATTGGCCACCGCCGACTTGCCCGTCGACCCCGCAGACTAGCCCCGTTGGAATGCCACGATCCGCTCGATCGCCTCCGCCACTGCGTCGTACCCGGCTGCGAAGGACAACCGGACGTAGTCCTCCCCGTGCGCGGTGTCGAAGTCGGTGCCGGGCGTCAGTGCCACATGGGCCTGCTCCAGCAACGCCTCGCAGTAGGCGGTTGAGGTGCCGTAGCACGCGAGCATGGCTTCCCCTGGCTTCGCCCAGAAGTAGAAGGCGCCGTCGGCCGGCGCGGCGTCCGTCCAGCCCAGCCGGGCCTGGTTCTCCAGCACCAGGGCGCGAGCCCGGGCGAAACCGGCCACCTGGGCGTCGCAGGCGGCGTAGGACTCCTCCGAGAAGGCCTCGACCGCCGCGTACTGCGCGGGGGCCGGCGGACAGAGGGACACCGATCCGGAGAGCCCGCCGATCGCCGGCGCCAGGTCCTCCGGCATCAGCATCCAGCCGATGCGCCAGCCCGGCATGCCCCAGTACTTGGAGAACGAGCTGATCACCATCGCCTCCGTGGAGTACTCCCAGGCACAGACCCCACGCTCGACGCCGGCCCGGTCACCCGGCGCTCCCGCCGCACCGTCAGCGTCGGCCCCGTCAATCCCGTCTATCCCGTCGAACGCGTCAGCTGTTTCAGCTGTGTCAGCTCTGTCCGCCGCGCCAATCCCGTCGGAGGAGCCGTACGTGATGCCGTGGTAGATCTCATCCGACACCAGGCGCACGCCGCGCTCCCGGCACCACGCGGCCAGCTCCGCCATCTCGGCCCGGGTCGCCATGGTGCCGGTCGGGTTGTTCGGGGAGGCGAGAATCAGGCCGGCCAACGGACCGTGGACGGACTCCGCCTCCTCGAGTAGCGCGGGGGTGGGCTGGAAGCGGACGGCGGGGCCGGCGTCGAGCTCCACCACCTGGCAGCCGAGCGCGGCGAGGATGTTGCGGTAGGCGGCGTAGCCGGGGCGGGCCATCGCCACCCGATCCCCCGGGTTGAACGCGGCCAGGAACCCGGCCATGAACGCCCCCGAGGAGCCAGTGGTCACCGCCACCCGCGCCGGGTCCACGTCCACCCCGTACCAGCGGGCGTAGTGGCCGGCGATCGCGGTGCGCAACTCCTCGATGCCGAGGGTCGGCGTGTAGTTCAGGGCTCGTCCGGACGCGTGCAGCTCGGCGGCCCGCGCACTGACCCCCGCGGGCGCTCCCCCGCCGGGTTCACCGGCGCACAGGCTCACGACGTCGACTCCCGCCGCCCGCAGCTCCGCCACCCGGCCGAGGATGGTCATCACCTGGAAGGCGGGCACCTGCGAGCGCGAGGACGGTCCGAGGGGTGGGGCCGGGGGTAGCGGGATGGTGGGCTGGTGATCGGGCTGGGGGCTGGACATCATGCCCCATTGAATCAGCCGGCGGCCGGTGCCGTGAGCCCGTTGACCATGGCGTCGATCCGCTGCGGGGACATGGCGTGATGGATGGCCAGCATGCTGGCTCCGAGAACGCCGGCGTCCAGCCCGGAGCCCGACTGGACGATCTGCAGGTGCTGCGTGGCCAGCGGGACGGTCCGGGAGTACACCGCCTCGCGGATGCCCGCGATGAAGTGTTCGCCGGTCAGGGTCATGGAGCCGCCGATCACGATCACGGACGGGTTGATGAGGCTGATGCAGGCAGACAGGACCTCGCCGACATCCCGCCCCGCCTGCCGGACCGCGTGGACCGCCTCGGTATGGCCGGCTTGAACCAGACGCACCACGTCCTCGCCCGTATGGGCGTCCAGGCCTTGCGCGCGCAGCTGGGCGGCCACGGCCGGACCGGAGGCCACGGCCTCCAGGCAGTCCAGGTTGCCGCAGTGACAGGGGACGCCGCCGCCGCGGTGCACGCGGATGTGGCCGATGTCCCCAGCCACGCCGTCAGCGCCGCGCTGGAGCCGGCCGCTGGCGACGATGCCGGCACCGATGCCCGTGGCCACCTTCACGAACATCAGGTCGTCCACGTGCGGCCAAGCGACGTTGCGCTCCCCGAGCGCCATGATGTTGACGTCATTGTCCACTAGTACCGGCACGTGGAAGTGGTCCTGCAGGAATCCGGGCACATCGAACCCGTTCCAGCCGGGCATGATCGGCGGGTTGATGGGCCGGCCGGTGCGGTGTTCCACGGGGCCGGGGACGCCGATGCCGATCGCCAGCAGGTCACCCGTGGTGCGCTCTGACTCCCCGAGCAGTCCGGTGGCGAGTTCGACGACGGCCTGCAGCACCACCTCGGGGCCCTGCGCCACCGCCATGGTGCGAGTGGTCTCCCGGAGGCGGTGGCCGGCGAGATCCGTCACGGCCGACCGCAGGTGGGACGCGCCGATGTCCACGCCGAGAACCACCTTGCTGCCCGCCTGCAGGGCGATTCGTGAGGACGGGCGGCCGCCGGTGGAGACAGCCTCCTCGACGTAACCGACCAGGCCCAGCTCCATCAGCGCCTCGATGCGAAGGGTCACGGTGGACCGGGACAGTCCCATGCGCTCCGCCAGCTCCGTCCTGGTGCGGGGGCGTCCGTCCCGCAGGATCTGGAACAGTTCGCTGGCGCCCGATCCGCCTAATCCGTCCAGTCCGTCGAACCTGCTTATGTCGTTCATCGACTCATTACAGCACACGTCTCGACGCAACAGTTCACTGGTCCTCCCCTCCGCGCGGATCACCCTAGACCTTGAGTGGCTTCGCCGTGGCCCGGCGTTCGTTGCGGGCGGCGAAGCGTTGCTGCAGGAGGACAGCCACCACGATGATCAGGCCCTTCGCCAGCGCCTGCACGGACGTGTCCATATTGTTCTGCGTGAACACGTTGGTCAGCGTGCTGAAGATCAGCACACCGAGCACGGTGCCCATGATGGTGCCGCGGCCGCCGATGAGCAGGGTGCCGCCCACCACGACGGCGGCGATCGCGTCCAGCTCGTAGAGCAGGCCGTGCGTGGAGGTGCCGGCCGTCGTGCGGCCCATCATCATGAGCCCGGCGATGCCGGCCGCGAGCCCAGCCAGGACATAGAGGTAGACAAGATGGCGTTTGACCTTGACACCGGCCAGGCGCGATGCCTCGATGTTGCCGCCGATCGCGACGGTGCGGCGGCCGAACGTGGTGCGATTGAGCAGGAACCAGCCGGCCGCGGCCACGAGGGCGAAGATCCAGACCAGCACGGGGACGCCGAGGAAGTCGGCACGCATGAAGTCCAGGAAGTCGGTGTTGTTCACGATCAACGTCCTGCGCCCGGAGATGAGCTCGGCGAGTCCACGCGCGGCCACCAGCATGGCGAGGGTGGCAATGAAGGCGACCACGTTGCCGTAGGCGATGATCACGCCGTTCACGAGTCCGGCGATCCCGCCCACCAGGAGCGCCACGAGCACCATCACCAGCCACGTGGACTGCGTGGCGGCTAACTGGACACTGGCCAGGCTGGCCACCACCGTGGTCAGACCCATGACCGAGCCGACGGATAGGTCGATGCCGCCGGCCGTGATCACGAAGGTGATGCCGATGCTGATCACGCCGATGATCGAGGCATGGCGGAGGATGGTGAGGATGTTCTCGACCGCCAGGAACCTCTCGCCGCTGGTGATGAGGCCGATGGCGACGAGCGCGGCCAGGGCGATGACGAGGCCCAGGCTGCGGGCACCGGAGCCGTGGAGGAGGTTCCGTCCGGAGGTCCTGCCGCCGGGGGCGCTGTGGCTGGAGGCCGGGGACGGATGCCGCTCGGCCACGGGTGTCTTCTGCTCGCTCACGCGGCACTTCCCTTCATGACGAGGTCGAGCACTCCGTGCTCGTCGATTTCGTTGGCATCGGACTCCGCGAGGACGCGACCGTCGTCTATGACAAGCACGCGGTCAGCCAGGCCGAGGACTTCCTCGATCTCACTCGAGATCACGATGATGGCGGTGCCGCCCGCGGCCAGCCGCCGAATGAGCGTGTAGATCTCCGCGCGGGCGCCGACGTCCACGCCTCGGGTCGGCTCGTCCAGCAGGAGCACCGGCGTGCCATGCACCAGCCACCGGGCCAGGAGGATCTTCTGCTGATTTCCACCGGACAGCGCCCGCGCCGGGCGGTTGGGATCGGCCGGGCGCAACTCCAGGGCGTCGATCTGCGCCCGCGCCGCCTGGCGCTCGGCCGACTCGTCTAGTAGGCCCGCCCGGGCAAAGCGCCCGAAGGTGGACAGGGTCACGTTCCGGTAGAGCGGCTCGTCCAGGATGAGCCCCTGGCTCTTGCGCTCCTCGGGGGACAGGCCGAGGCCGGCACCCACGGCCGCGCTGACCGAACCGGGCGTGAGCCGCTTGCCATTCACGCAGACGCGTCCGGCGGTCGCCTTCCGGGCGCCGTAGATGGTCTCGATGATCTCCGAACGCTGCGAACCGACCAATCCGGCAAGGCCGAGGATCTCGCCGGCGCGGACTGTGAAGCTGACCGGCTCGAAGTGACCCTTCAGCTCCAGGCCGTCCACCTCGAGCGCCACGGGAGCATCCGCCGCGAGGGGCGCCCGCGGCGGGAACACGTTCGCGACCTCGCGGCCGGTCATGAGCCTGATCAACTCCGCCTTCGGGGTCTCGGTGACGTGGAGGCCGCTCGCGGTGCTCCGGCCATCCTTGATGACGGAGATGCGGTCCCCGATCTGGCGGATCTCCTCCAGGCGGTGCGAGATGTAAACGACCGCGATGCCCTGGGCCGTGAGTTCGCGGATCACCCGGAACAGGTTTTGGACCTCACCGGAGTCCAGGATGGCACTTGGCTCATCCATGATGATCAGCTTGGTGTCCCGCGAGAGTGCGCGGGCCATGCTGACGATCTGTTGGTTCGCGGCGGAGAGCGAGCCGACCTCCCGCGACGGGGAGAGGCCGCCGTGGCCCAGCCGCTGCAGGAGGGACCGCGCGGCCGCGTTCGCCCTCTTCACGTGCAACACACCCCCGGTTGCCCGCTCGTGGCCCAGGAAGATGTTCTCCGCGACGGTCAGCCCGCCGACCACGTCGAGTTCCTGGTACATCGTGGCGATGCCGAGTTCCAGCGCCGCGGCCGGACTGTCGAACTCGACCGCGCGGCCCTCCCAGAGGATCTCGCCCTCTTCCGGTCGATGTGCGCCGGAGAGCGTCTTAATGAGGGTGGACTTGCCGGCCCCGTTCTGGCCCATGACGCAGTGGACCTCCCCGGCGCGCACGTCCAGGTCGACTCCCTTGAGCGCCTGGACGGCGGCGAAGCGCTTGGAGAGTCCCCGCACCTCGAGCAATGGCGACGCCTGATCCTGTTCCGACATGTGACGAAGCTAACACATTATGTCGATCATCGGTACAAGGGCGTCGATTTTTCCCGTGGTTCTGTTATTGTGACTCGCATCACGTCGATGAGCCGTCTTTCGGAAGCAGGCTCCACCCGACGCAGACGCACCACTCATCGAGGAGACAGACATGCTCGCAATTCGAACCGGACGGTCAATGCTCGTCACCACCGGCGCCCTCCTGGCGGTCGGTGCACTCGTCGCCGGCTGTTCATCCGGATCAGCCGGTGACAGTACCCAGCCCACCAATGCCTCCGTGGAGGGAAACACTGAGGAGGGCGAGACCGTGGTCGTGGGCTTCTCGGGCCCCGCGGCAGACCACGGCTGGCTCGGGGCCATCAACGCCGCCGCCACCGCCGAGGCGGAGCAGTACGGTGACATCGATTTCCGCGTGGCCGAGGGCACCAACGACGCCAACCTGCAGATCAGCCAGGTGGAGCAGTTCATCAACGACGGCGTGGACGCCATCGTCCTGCTCCCCACCGACGGTGCCGCCCTCACGGCCGTCGCCACCAAGGCCATGGAAGCCGGGATCCCGGTGGTCAACGTGGACCGCGAATTCTCCAGCCCGGCAGCGGCCCGCACCACGATCCTCGGGGACAACTACGGCATGGGCCAGAGCGCCGGGAACTACATCTGCGAGCAGATGA
This sequence comes from Citricoccus sp. NPDC079358, assembly GCF_040702545.1. Lineage (NCBI taxonomy): Bacteria > Bacillati > Actinomycetota > Actinomycetes > Micrococcales > Micrococcaceae > Citricoccus > Citricoccus sp. NPDC079358. Next base: position 290,716 of record NZ_JBFBLI010000003.1, on the reverse strand, counting down.
GTGACACTCCGGACGCCGTCGTCGCGGAGGTGGCCGGCATCGACTCCCTGCCGCTGACCCAGGACCGCAGCCAGGGCTTTGCCGACGCTCTGGAGGCCTGCGGCCTCGACGTGGACAATCGCGTGGCCGCCGACTTCACGGTCCAGGGAGGCGAGGCCGCCACGTCTCAGCTGCTCGCAGCCGCCCCGGAGATCGATGCCCTCTGGAACCATGACGACGACCAGGGCATCGGTGTCCTGTCGGCTATCGACAATGCCGGCCGCGATGAGTTCATCATGGTCGGCGGCGGCGGCTCCGCCAACGCCATGCGGGAGATCCAGTCCGGTGAAAGCGTCCTCCAGGCCACGGTGATCTATCCGTCCACCCAGGCGGCCGACGGGGTCCGGCTGGCGCGGCTGATCGCCCAGGACAAGGCCATGAGCGATCTGGTGGAGGTGGAGGTCCCCAAGCGGATCGTCCTGAACGCCCCGGTGGTCACCAGCGAGAACGTTGAGGAGTACCTCCCCACCGCGTTCGAGTCGTAGAGCCATCCAGTGCGGGGCGGGACGTTCCCCCGCGGAACGCCCCGCCCCGCAGGCCGCCCTCAACGAGCCGTCATCCATCCGTCGTCCAGCCGACGCCCCCTGCAGGAGAGACCATGCCCCGCCCCGTACCACCACTGAGGATCGCCCTGATCGGGCACGGTTTCATGGGAGCCGCCCATTCGCAGGGATGGCGGGTGGCGCCCAGGTTCTTCGATCTGTCTGCCCGTCCGGAGATGACGTTGCTGGTTGGCCGTCAGGCCGCCGGCGTCGAGGCCGCCGCCGCCCGGTGGGGGTGGGCGGAGACCGCCACGGACTGGCGGGCCGCCATCGAGCGTGAGGACATCGACGTGGTGGACATCGTGACCCCCGGCGGCTCTCACGCCGAGATGGCCATCGCCGCACTGCAGGCCGGCAAGCACGTGTTGTGCGAGAAGCCACTGGCGAACACCCTCGAGGAGGCCGCGGCGATGGCCGAGGCCGCTGAACGGACCGGGGCGAACGTCTTCGCCATGATCGGGTTCACCTACCGCCGGGTGCCTGCGGCGGCTTTCGCCCGCGATCTCGTCCGGTCCGGTGCTGTCGGCGAGGTCCGCCAGATCCGTGCCGCCTACTTGCAGGACTGGCTGCACGACGCCGAGGCACCCCTGACGTGGCGGCTCCAGCAGGAGCATGCCGGCTCCGGCGCGCTCGGTGACCTGGGGGCCCATGCCGTCGACCTGTCTCAGTTCATCACCGGCCAGAAGGTGGCCGGCGTGAGCGGCATCCTGAACACGTTCGTCGAGGAACGGCCCCTCCCGAACTCGGCGTCGGAGCGCGGCCGGGTGTCCGTGGACGACGCCGCGCTGTTCACCGCCCGTTTCGATGGCGGCGCCATCGGCTCCTTCGAGGCCACCCGCATGGCCACCGGGCGCAAGAACTCCCTGCGCATCGAGGTCTCCGGATCCCTCGGCGCGATCGCGTTCGACCTGGAGGACTACAACTCGTTGGGCTTCTATGACGCGACGGCCCCCGGCACCCGGCAGGGCTTCACCGACATCATGGTCACTGAGCCCGAGCACCCCTATATGTCCGCCTGGTGGCCCACCGGTCACGCACTCGGCTACGAGCACGGCTTCGTGCACCAGGCCCGGGACTTCGTCGAGGCCGTCACCGAGGGTCGGCAGCCCGAGCCCTCCTTCGCCGACGGCTACCAGGTGCAGCGCGTTCTCGATGGCGTCCAGCGCAGCGCGGAGCACGGCAGCGCCTGGACGGCGACGGGCTAGCGACAGCGTTGCCGCACCACCGAGCAGCAGCACAGAACCCCGTACCGAAGGAGCAACCGGATGGCACTCAACTACACCTTGTTCACCGGCCAATGGGTCGACCTGCCCCTCGAAGAGGTCGCCCGCCTCGCGTCCGGCTGGGGCTACGACGGATTGGAGATCGCGGTCTCCGGCGGGCACCTCGACGCCTGGCGCTGGGACGATGACGACTACATCGCCGAGCGCCTCGGCATCCTGGAGCGGTATGGGTTGAGTGTCTGGACCATCTCGAACCACCTGACGGGTCAGACGGTCTGCGACGATCCGATCGACTTCCGCCACCAGGCGATCGTCGGCGACCGGGTGTGGGGCGACGGCGATCCGGAGGGCGTCCGTCAGCGGGCGGCCGAGGAGCTCAAGAACACCGCTCGGCTGGCCCGGCGGCTGGGAGTGGACACCGTCGTCGGATTCACCGGGTCCTCGATCTGGCAGTACGTGACCCTGTTCCCGCCGGTGCCGCGGGAGGTCATCGACGCCGGCTATCAAGACTTCGCCGACCGGTGGAACCCCATCCTGGATGTCTTCGACGAGTGCGGGGTGCGGTTCGCCCTTGAGGTACACCCGACCGAGATCGCCTACGACTACTGGTCGACCGTCAAGACGCTGGAAGCCGTGGGCCACCGCGAGGCGTTCGGCCTGAACTGGGACCCGAGCCACATGATGTGGCAGGGGATCGATCCGGTGGCGTTCATCTCCGACTTCGCCGACCGGATCTACCACGTGGACTGCAAGGACACGCGGATGCGGATGGGCGGAGGCCGCAACGGCGTGCTCGGCTCACACCTGCCGTGGGGTGACCCGCGGCGCGGCTGGGACTTCGTCTCGGTGGGACGGGGTGACGTGCCGTGGGAGGACGCGTTCCGCTCGCTGGCGGCGATCGGCTACGACGGCCCGATTTCGATCGAGTGGGAGGACGCGGGGATGGACCGGTTGCACGGTGCACCGGAGGCCCTCGCGGTGCTGAGGAAGCTGGACTTCCCGGCGCCGTCCGCGTCCTTCGACGCGGCGTTCGAGCAACGCCGATAGTCCGGCTCCGGTTCATCGAACACCCTGCACTAGCCGATCCGCAGCACCGGCTTGATGGTCTCGCCGGACTTGGAGTCGGCGAAGGCCTGGTCAACCTGGTCGAAGTCGTAGTACCGGACCAGCTCGTCGAATGGGAACCGGCCCTGCTGGTACAGCGCGATCAGGGCGGGGACCAGGTCCTGAGAGGTGCCGGACCCGCCCAGGGTGCCCACCACGTGCTTGCCCCACAGGGTCCGCTGGTGGTCCAGGCTGAACCGGGCCTCAGCCGGCGCCCCGCCAATCAGGATCAGCGTGCCGAGCATCCCGATCGCCTCGGCTGCCTCCTCGATCACGGCGACCACCCCGGTGCAGTCCACGGCATAGTCCGCCGGCCCGCCGCAGATCTCCAGGATCCGCTCCAGCGCGTTCTCCCGGCCGGAGTTGATGACGTGGGTGGCGCCGTACCGGGTAGCCAGGTCCAAGCGGGAATCATGCAGGTCGATGGCGATGATCGTGGTGGCCGGGGTGTTCCGGGCCGCCATGATCGCCGCGAGTCCCACCGCGCCCGCGCCGTAGATGACCACGGACTCCCCGGCGGCGGGACGGGCGGTGTTCAGGATGGCACCCGCACCGGTGGTGATGCCGCAGGCCAGCACGCCCACCAACTCCAGTGGCACCTCGGGGTCCACGGCCACGATGGCATTCGCGTTGGCCAGTGCATAGGTCGCGAAGGAGGACTGGCCGAAGAAGTGCCCGGACAGCGTGGATCCGTCGGCACGGGTATACGCGGAGGTGCCGGCCTGTGGGCCGATGAACCGCTGTCCGCTGGCCACGGCCGGACCGAGCAGCTCGCAGTAGCGGTGCTCGCCACGGCGGCAGTTCCGGCATTGGCCGCAGTAGGGCCAGCCCAGGATGACGTGGTCCCCCACCGCTACCGAACCCACGTCTTCGCCGACGGCCTCCACCACCCCCGAACCCTCGTGGCCGAGCACTCCGGGCAGCGGCAGGGGCATGTCTCCGGCCTGGGTGATGGCGTCCGTGTGGCACACCCCGGAGGCGACCACCCGCACCAGCACCTCCCCCGGGCCCGGCCGCTCGAGTTCAAGCTCCTCCCTGACGAACGGGGCGTTCTTCTCCTCAACGACGAGTGCTTGGATCTTCACAGCGGAGTCTCCTGATCAGTCGGTCCTGGCGGCCGTCTTCTCCACAGCCACGCGGAACGGTCTGGTCCCCGGGAAGACCGCCCAGGGTTCATCCGCCAGGGTACCCGTGAGGCCGGTGCCGGACCGGCCACTTTCGCGCCGTGGAACAACCGGACGGTGCCGGGTATCTCACTCCCATCAGGCAGCAAGGCACCCCTGGGGGACTGACACCCCTCAGAGGACGGCCAGCCCCTGCTCGAGGAGGATGCTGGCCCCGATCAGGGTCATGAGGATCCCGGCGACCTTGACCACTGCGGCGCTGACGCGGGGCCGCGAGCGGAGGATGCGCTTCGCCAGCAGGGCCACCACGAGGTAGATGACCGCGCAGTTGGCCACGTGCAGGCTCCCCAGGGCGAACATCTGGGTTGTCGAGGACCAGGCTCCGCCACCCGACGTGAACTGGGGCAGGAGCGCGAGCAGCAAGAGCAACCCCTTGGGGTTGATTCCACTGATCCCGGCACCCCGGAGGAACTGGGACAGCGGGCCGGTCCCCAGTGGTTCGTCGCTGGCGGAGGGCGCCTCCGTCCGTGCGACCAGAGTGGTGATCCCGAGGTGGAGTAGGTACACCGACCCGGCCAGGGTCAGCACGGTCAGTGCCGCGGGGTACTGCGTCACGAGGGCACCGGCACCCACGGCCACGAGGGTCACCACGAGCGCGTAGCCGGTGACCATGCCGGCCACGGCGGGCACCACGGACCGCGCGCGCAGGCCGGCGGAGATCGCGTACGCCCAGTCGGCCCCCGGCGTCAGGGCGAGCAGTACCGCCACGAGCCAGAACTGTGCCATCAATGCCGCGTCCATACTGCACTCCCCTTCTCCTGGCTGTAGATCGTACGGAGAATCGCGCGAGATGTGCTTCGAATTACCGCACGAAATCGCCCCTGGGGTGGAATACTTTCCGGCATGGACGCGATCAACCGGGAGATCCTCTCCCTCCTGCAGGAGGACGGGCGCATGAGCGCCACCGTGCTGGCCCAGAAAGTCGGCCTCAGCCTCTCCGCCTGCCACCGCCGGCTCAAGGACCTCGAGCAGTCGCGGGCGATCGAGCGCTACCGAGCCGTGGTCTCCCCGGAGGCCATCGGCCTGCACTTCGAGGCCATCGTCTTCGTCACCATGGGGCGTACCGACGTCGAGACCGTCGGCGCGTTCGAGGCCGCCGCGCGGGAGATCCCGGAGATCGTCGAGGCCCAGCGGCTTTTCGGCGAGCCCGACTACCTCCTGCGCATCCTCACCCCGGACCTGGCGGCCTACCAGCAGCTCTACGACACCGCCCTCGGCAGCCTGCCCGGCGTCCAGCGCCTGGGCTCCACCATGGTCATGAAGAGGATCCGCGGCGGGGAGACCCTCCCGATCCCGTAGCGCTAGGCCATGATCAGCACGGGCTGGTACCCGTCCGGGCGTTTCCGGTAGATCCGGGCCGGACGGCCCAGGCCGTTGCCGCCTGGCGGCACGGCCCGCTCTTCGAGTGCCTCGAGGAGCGGCTCCATGGTCCGCCGGAAGGTGTCCTTCTGATGGACGGCTCCCGCCACGGCATCATGGGCTTGGCGAAGCTGGGTCATGGTGAATTGGGAGTCCAGCAGGTTCCACGGGTCCGGGGCCTGGCCGTACTCCCAGCGCACCATCTTCACGGCCCACGCGATGATCTCGTCGTGGCTGAAGGGCAGGCCGTGCACCTGGGACACCGGTCGCAGCTGGCCATGGCCATGCTGCAGACCCAGCGTCAACGCGGACAACGGCAGTACGTCCAGGTGGGTCACGGTCAGCACCCAACCGCGTTCGTCCCGGGCCGGGTCGTCGAAGACGTGCAGTTGCCGCGGCGAGCGGCCCTGGATGTGCATCCGCGTGTCCAGGCACCGCAGCACCGCGTCACCCAGCCGCTCGCGTTCGCGCAGCATGGTGCCCGGCAGCATCCACTCCCCCGCATGGCTGCCCTGGTCCCGCTTCCGCAGGACCACGTTCAGTTCCCCGTCGGCCACGGTCAGAAGCACGACGTCGGCCGCCACGGACGGGCGGGGATAGGCCAGCAGGTCATCGCGTTCCGGGGACATGCCACCCAATCTATCCACCCCGGCCCGGCGTCTCGCGCCGGCCGTGGGGCAGGTCTCGATCAGGTCCTCCGGTGAAGCGTCAAACGAACAGGCCGGCAGCGTCACGGACGAACTCCTCGCCCGTGCAAAAGGTGGTGTCCCAGATCTTCAGCGCATCGGCCACCGGCTCCTGCATGACGGCACGACTGAATCCCTCCACGCCGTACCGACCCACATAGCCCAGGGCCTGGACCTCCTCCAGGATCCGGGCCAGGTCCAGGGAACCGGTGGAAAGCAGCCCGCGGGAGGACTGCCCGAACTCCAGGTACCCGAGGTGGGGCAGGGCCTGGGCCACGGCCCCGACCAGGTCCGGTTCCTCGATGGCCATGTGGAAGGTGTCCAGGTGGATCTTCAGGTTCCTCGAGCCGGAGAGCTCCACGAACCGCACGGCCTGGGCCGCGGTGTTCAGCACGGCGGTCTCGTACCGGTTGACCACCTCGAAGGTCATGAGGACCCCGGCGGCGGCGGCCTCATCAGCCACGTCACCCACCAGTTGCGCCGTGTTGGCGAGCGTTCCCTCTGCGGGCCGAGCGGTGGTGTCACCGTGGACGCCGTAGGGCACCCCGTTGAGATGATCCCCGCCCATCCGCCCTGTCATGTCCACGAACCGGCGCAATTGCTCGAAACCGCGCCGGCGCACGGTCGGCTCGTCAGACGTGACGTTCGCCCCCGGGGACTGGACGGCCATCGTGATCGGGACCAGGCCGGCGTCGTGAATCCGCTGTCCGAGGGCCTCGATTCCGCGGCTGGACGGATCCAGCGGGCCGAGCACCACGCGCCGGTATCCGGCGTCCTTCAGGACTGGAAGCGAGCGGGTGAACTCCTCGCTGAAGGGGTCCGTGGTGAACGCCGCGCTCTGGCAGGCCAGGTCCACCCGCACCTCAGAACTCCGGCAGCTCGAAGCGGTGCTTGAACACCGAGTAGCCGTCATCCACGCTCACCACCGTGCCGTTCATGGCGTTGGACTCCTCGGAGAACAGGAAGGCCACCACGTTCGCGATCTCCTCCGGCTCGGTCATCTTGTTGCGCAGCTGCTCGGAGGCGAACAGGTCCCGCAGCTTCTGGGGGAACTGCTGGATGATCGCGGTGTTCGCACGTCCCGGGGTGATCGCCAGCACGCGGGTTCCGTGCTCGGCCAGCTCGTAGGCGGCCGAGCGGGTGAAGGAGATGACGGCGGCCTTGGCGGCGCTGTAGGTGAAGGACAGCTCGGCGGCCTGCTCGCCGTAGATGGAGGACGTGTTGACGATGACCCCTCCCCCGCCCTGCTTCACGAACTGCCGTGCCGCGGCCAGGATGCCGTAGTACACGCCGTCCTGGTCGATCCGGATCATGGGGTGGTAGTCCTTGGCCGGATCGTGGTCCAGCAGCGGCTTGCCGCCGGCGATGCCCGCGTTGTTGAAGATCCCGTCCAGGCGGCCGAAGGCGTCCACGGCGGACTGCACGGCCCGCTCGACGGCGGCGAAGTCCGAGACATCGACGGCCACGGCGTGTGCCGTGCCACCGGCTGCCGCCACCTCGTCGGCCACCGACTGGGCGCCGGCGAGATTCAGGTCGGCCACGATCACCTTGGCACCCTTCTCGGCGCAGCGGCGCACGGTGGCGCGGCCGATGCCGCTCGCTCCGCCGGTGATCAGCAGGACTTTGTTCGTCAGGGTGGTCATGGATTCTCCTTGGTGGGTCAGGGTCGGGTCAGTCAGAACATGCCGTGTGAGAGTGCGAGCGCTCCGCCGTCCACGGCCAGGACGGCACCGGTGACGAAGGAGTTGCCCGGCGCCACGAGGAAGAGCATCGGTGCCTGGATCTCCGCCATGGTGCCCATCCGGGCCAGCGGGATGGTCTCCTCCCACATCCGCTCCCCCGCCTCGTCCAGCACGGCGTCCCCACCGATCCGAGTGCCCTTGAAGGGGCCGGGGGCGATCACGTTGACGCGGATCCCGCGGGGTGCGAGTTCCAGGGCGGCCTGCCGGGCAAGGTTGATGATCCCGGCCTTGGTGGCGCCATAGGCATAGGAGACCATCGGATCGGTGCGCAGGCCGGCGGTAGACGAGGTCACGAGGATCCGGCCGTGGTCCGGCAGCACGCGGGCGGCGGCCCGGACGGTCTCGAAGGTGCCGTTGAGGTTGGTGGCCACCACATCCCGCCACTCCTCGTCCGAATACCGGCCGATGGCCCCGTCCTCCGTGCGATAGCTGCCGCCTCCGGCGATGCCGGCATTGGCCACCACCACCGTCGGGCGGCCCACCTCCGCCACGATCCGCGCCAGCACCTCGTCGACAGCGCCCGGCGCGGCCAGGTCGGCGGCATAGGCGTGGGCCGTGCCCCCGGTGGCGGCAATCGCGTCCCTGACCTCATCCAGCCGGTGCTGGTCCCGGCCGAGCACGACGACGGTCGCTCCGGCGTCGGCGTAGATCTCTGCCGCGGCGCGGCCGATGCCGCTCGAGGCCCCGGTGACCACGACGATGTCGTCGTGCATCGAGAACAGGTCCAGCAGACGCTGAGTGCCGGTAGCTGGTCCAGCGACGTGTTCGGCAGTGGAATCGGTGGTGGTCATCTCATGCCTTTCTGATCGAACGGGATCACATGGACGGGGTGAAGTCCGCCGCGTTGTCGCGGTCGATCAACTCGCCCTCGACCTCGACGAAGTTCTCCTCAGGCAGGGTTCCGTCAGCCCGGTAGGCCTCGATGTCTTCGACCACGACGTCGACGACGGAGAACCAGTCCTGGTGGACGGAGGCATAGAACGGACCGTCCTTCTTGATCTCCTCGACGGCCACGCCGAGCGCGTCCACGCCGGTGACGTAGATGTCATCCCGACCGGCTTCGTCGATGGCCTGCGCGGCGCCCAGCGCCGCGTGGTCCCAACCGACCCACACGCCGTCCAGGCCGTCCGGGTTGGCCTGCAGGAAGTCGGTGACGAACTTCAGCGCCTCCTCCTGGGAGGTGCCCGGGTTCAGGGCCTGCTTCATCTCACCGCCGGCGATGTTGGCCCCGGCCTCCTCGAGCATGTCGTAGGCGAGGTTGCTGCGGGTCATGATGCCGATGTGGGGATCGTGGCCGATCACCATGACGTCCTTGCCCTCAAGGCCGCCCATGGCTTCTTCGAGCGCGCCCACGGTGAGTGAGGCGAGCTGGTCCTGGTCGAAGGTGACGTCCTCCACGAAGTCCTCGTTGGGTTCCACCCCGCCATCGATGGAGAAGATGGGGATATCCGCGGACTCGGCGGAGTTGACGAGCGGGGCGATCTGGCGTGGATCGGGGAAGCCCGCCAGGATGACGTCTACCCCCTGGGTGATGGCGGACTGCATGTCCGAGTTGATCTTGTCGTAGTCGAAGTCGGAGGTGTACAGGGTGATGTCCCAGCCCTTGGCCTTGCCCTCCTCCACGAACTTGTCCAGGGTCAGTTTGCCGCCGGGCGTCGCGTAGCCGGCGGTGAAGGCGGCGACCTTGAAGGTGCCGTCATCGCCAGAGCCTCCGGAACTTCCCGCTGCTCCGGCATCAGCGCCGGGGGCCGAGCAGCCCGTCAGGCCGAGCATGGCGGCCGCGGCGAGGCCGGTGATGATCTTCAGTCGAGTGCGCATGGGTTTCTCCCGAGGTAGGGCACACCGTGGTGTGGGGATAGAAGGGTGACAGGGGGTGATGAAGAGGACGACTGACGGGCGTCACGCCCGGCGTGATTTGAAGGAGGAGAGCAGCACGGCGGCGACAATGATGATTCCGGTCAGCACCTGTTGCACGTAGGTGTTCACCCCCACGATGTTCAGGCCGTTCTGCAGGACGCCGATGATGCCGACGCCCACGAGGGTCCCGCCGAGGTTCGCCTGTCCGGAGTTGGAGAGCGTCATGCCCAGGAATACGGCTGCCACGGCCAGCATCATGTAGTCGTTGGCGCTGGTGGCGCTGGCGCTGGACAGCCGGCTGACCAGGACGATCCCGCCCAGCCCGGAGACCAAGCCGGCCAAGGCGAAGGCCCAGAACACGTTGCCGCGCACGCTGACACCGGACAACCGGGCGACATCAGCATTGCCGCCGACGGCGTACCAGCGGCGGCCGACCGTGGTGTACTTCAGCACGACCCAGATGACCAGGGCGACGACCAGGGCGATGACCACGGGCATGGGCAGGCCGGCGATGCGGGACTGGCCGACCCAGTAGAAGACCTCGGGCATGCCGTACAGGGTGGTGCCGTCCGTGACGATGAAGGCGAGGCCGCCGACGGTGGTCAGGGTTGCCAGGGTGGCCACGATGGCCGAGATGTTCAGGAAGGCCACCAGGAAGCCGTTGATCATGCCCACTCCCAGTCCGACCAGCAGCCCCAGGATGATGGCGACGGGTACCGGGAGACCGGACAACATGAAGGCCGAGGCGCTGGCTCCGGAGAGGGTGGCCGTGGTGCCGACCGAGAGATCGAAATGCCCGGTGACCATGACGATCGTCTGGGCCCCAGCGATGATGGTCAGGATGGCGACCTGGGCCAGGATGTTCGTCAGGTTCCCCAGGCTGAGGAATCCACTGGGACTCAGGACTCCGAAGATGACAATCAGCCCCACCAGGGCGATGATGGTGCCGCTCTGGAGCACCATCTGAGAGAGGGACTTGCGCTCTTCACGGGTTTCGTCGGGCCGGTCTTGAGGCAATGGCGCTGCCGAGACGGTTTCGGTGGTTGCCATGTCAGGCATTCCTTCCGTAGCAGTAGGAGAGCAGGAGTTCCTCGTCGGCGCCCTCGGCGGGCACCTGCCCGGAGATCCGGCCCTCGTGCATGATGAGGATCCGATCGGAGAGACCGATCAGTTCGGGCAATTCGGAACTCACGGCGATGATCGTGGTCCCCTGGGCAGCGAGCTCGCGGATGAGCCGGTAGATCTCGGCCTTGGTGCCGACGTCGATCCCTCGGGTGGGTTCGTCGAGCAACAGCACGTGCGGCTCCCGGGCCAACATCTTGGCCAGGACGACCTTCTGTTGGTTGCCTCCCGAGAGCAGACCGACGTGCTGCCGTGGGCCGCGCGCCTTGATCCGCAGGTTCTCCATGCTCCGGCGCGCCAGCTCGGTCACCCGTCGGGCTGACACCCATCCGCCGGTGCTGACCTTCTCCAGATTGGCCAGGGCGATGTTGTCCTGGATCGAGGCGTTCAGGGACACGCCTTGACTGCGGCGCTCCTCGGGAACCAACACCATGCCCGCATTCAGGACCGCGCCGACGTCGCCCTTGGCGGGCAGTACGCGCCCCGCCACCGTGATGGTGCCACCGGTGGCCTTCTGGGCCCCGGCCAGCAGGCGCAAGAGTTCACTGCGCCCGGATCCGGCCAGTCCGCCGATGCCGAGCACCTCGCCGGCGTGCGCCGTGAAGGAGACGTCCTGGACCCTGCGACCGGTCAGCGACTCGACCGAGACCACAGCGCGGTCCGTCGCGGTGCCCCGATCCGGAAACAGCTCACCCGGGGCGCGGCCGACCATGGTGGAGATGACTCCGTCGATCGTGATGTCCGCGACGTCCCGGGTGGAGATGGTCGATCCGTTGCGCATGATGGTCACGCGGTCGCACAGCTCGAACACCTCCTCCAGCCGGTGCGAGACGTAGACGATCCCGACTCCTTCGTCGCGCAGACTGCGCAGGACGGCGAAGAGGTCCTTGATCTCGGTATCCGTCAGAGAGGCGGTGGGCTCATCGAGGATCAAGACGCGGGCGTCGGCGGCCAGAGCACGGGCCACGGCCACCATCGTCTGCTGCACCGGCGAGAGCTGCCCGGCCAGCCGGCGGACGGGGATACGTTGATTGAGGCGGTCGAGGTGCCGTTGCGCCTCACGGTTGGCCTCGGGCCACCGCACCAGGCCAACGGTGTTCGGGGTGCGCTCGCCGAGGAGGATGTTCTCGGCCACGCTGATGGTCGGCACGATGGACAGCTCCTGGTACAACGCCACCACACCGGAGTGGTGGGCGTCCCGCACCGCGGCGAAGTGCACGTTCTCGCCGTTGGAGGCGATGGAGCCCGCGTCAGGACGGTACACGCCGGTGAGGACCTTGATCAGGGTGGATTTGCCCGCCCCGTTCTCTCCCAGCAGCGCGTGGATCTCTCCCGGCCGGACGTCGAGCCGGGCGTCCGTGAGGGCGGCCACACCCTCGAAGTGCTTGGAGATGCCCTGCGCCTGCAGCACCAGCTCTTCGGCCTGAGGGGCAGCGGTCTCTGCGGTTGCGGTGCTCATCGCCGACACGCCCTCTCGGTGCCGGGCTCCGAAAGGTCGTTGCAGCGGATGACCACCTTCGGATGCTCGCCGCTCACGTGCGTCTCGAAGGCCTCGGACGCGTCCTCCAGGTCGAAGACCGACTGCAGGAAGGGCTCCAGGTCCAGTTCGGCCAAGAGCCTCACGGCCCGCGGGAACGTGTACGGGGAGACGAAGACCCCGGTGAGGGTCAGTTCCTTGCGGTACAGGTAGTCGGAGAGGTTGAGCGGCAGCTCGTAGTCCTCCGGGTACATGGCCCCGTAGACCACGGTGCCGCCCGGGGCCGCGATGTCCAGCAGCCCCGCCACCGCGTGCCGGGAGCCGGAGGCATCGATCACGACGTCGTATCCCGCCCCCGCGGTGATCTCGCGTGCCCGCTCCTCCAGGGAGTCATCATTGGGGTCGATCACGTGCAGCGCGCCGAATTGCCGGGCGAGTTCGCGCCGCTCCGCGATCGGTTCGATGAGCGTGAGCGAGGTGGCCCCGTACCGCGCCATGAGTTGCAGGGTGAGCTGACCGATGGGCCCGCCGCCACAGATCGCCACCCGGTCGCCGGCGCGGACACGGGTCTTGTCCGCGATCCGCACGGCCACGGACGTCGGCTCCAGCAGGCAGCCCTTGAGCAGGGAGACCTCCTCCGGGAGCTTGTAGATCTGGGATTCGTGCCAGACGACGGACCGGGCCATGCCGGGGCGGTTGTAGTCGCCCAGGTGTTCGCAGAACTGCTGGCGTCCGTCCTGGCACGGCTGGCAGGCCCCGCAGAAGCGGACGAAGTTGCCGGAGACGCGGTCCCCCACCTGCAGGTCGGTCCGGCGGACCTGCGGACCCAATTCGGCCACGACGCCGGAGATCTCGTGTCCCAGCCCGATCGGCACGTCCGTGCCGAAGAACCCCTCGGCCAGGTGAGGGTCGGAACCACAGATCGCGGCGTAGGCAACGGTGATGCGCACATCCTGCGGCCCCACCTCGTCCGCCGGGAAGGTGACGACGCCGATGCTGCCGCGCTGGCCGGCGTCGGGCGCGCGAAGGCTGCCGATGCGGGTGACCGCGACGGTCTCCACGCCGCTCGAGGTCTGTTCCGGGGCGGCGCTGACGGTGGTGCTGGTGCTGGTCATGCGACGCTCCCCTGGTTTGCACGTGCGGAAGGACGGTTCTCGGTGACGGCGAGGGCCGCGTCAACGGTGGCCTGCAGTCCGTAACCGTGCTTGTCCCGGAGCTCCGTGTCCTCGCCGAAGCCCGCGAAGACCTGGGGGATGCCGAGCCGCCGGAAGCCCTCGAGCCGCAAGCCCCGATCCGCGATGACGTCCGAGACCTGCGAGGCCAGCCCGCCATAGGCCAGGTGGTCCTCGACCACCACGAAGCGGCCGGTCTCCTCGGCGCAGCGCTGGATGAGGTCGGCGTCGATCGGCTTGAGCGTGAACATGTCCACCACGCGGGCGTCGATGCCGTGCTCGGCGGCCAGGACCTCCGCGGCCTCGAGAGCCTGGGACACCGTCTCGCCGTGCGCGAAGAGGGTGAGGTCGGTGCCCTCGCGGGCGGTGATGCCTTTGCCGATCTCCACGGTGACGGAGCCGGGCTCGTAGATCACCTTGTCCTTCTTGCCCACAGCCAGGCGGATGTAGAGCGGCCCCGTCATGGACATGGACTGGCGAAGGACCTCTCCGACCATCAGCGGATCACCGATGGAGGTGACGGTCATGTTCACCAGGGAGGTCATCAGGCCCAGGTCCTCGACGGCGTAGTGGGTGGAGCCGCCGTTGCCGACCAGCCCGCCATGGGTGCCGACGATCTTCACGGGGAGGTTGGGATAGCAGATGTCCGAGCGGACCTGCTCCAGGGCGCGCATGCTCAGGAACGGGAGCATGCCGGAGACCACCGGGATGTTGCCCTCGTTAGCCAGACCGGCGGCGATGCCCACGCAGGCCTGTTCGGACAGGCCCACGTCCACGAAACGGTCCGGGTAGGTGTCCCGGAACTCGACCAGGGTCGCCCCGATATCCGGGGTCAGCACCCACAGGTTGTCATGGGTCTCGCCGAGTTCCTTGAGCGTCTGGCCGATCACGGTCCGGGAGGAGAGCAGCTCCCCGAAGGTGAAGGAGGTGATCTGGTCCATGCCGGGTTCGGTCACTGTCTTGGCTGCGGTGGACATGCTCACGCCGCCTTTCGTCCGTGGGCCAGCGAGGTCAGTGCCCGCGCCAGATCCGTGTCATTGAGGGAGCCGGCGTGCCAGGCGAGGTTGCGCTCCATGAAGTCGACGCCCTTGCCCTTGACGGTGTCGCAGATGACCACGGTGGGAACGTCCGAATCCGGGGCCGGCAGGGAGTCGAAGGCCTGCACGAGGGCAGCCATGTCATGGCCGTTCACCTCGATCACGTTCCAGCCGAAAGCACGCCACTTGTCCGGATAGGGCTCCAGCTTCACGCGCTCCTCGGAGAAACTCGTCATCAGCTGGCGGTTGCGGTCGATGAACGCCACCAGGTTGCCCAGGTTGTTGCTGTGGGCTGCCAGGGCCGCCTCCCACACGGACCCCTCGCCGGTCTCGCCGTCCCCCATGAGGGTGAAGACGCGGTGGTCCATGCCGCTACGCCTGCCATGCAGGGCCATGCCGGTGGCCAGCGGCAGGCCGTGGCCGAGGGAGCCGGTGGACACCTCCACACCGGGCAGTTGCACCTTGCACGGGTGCATGCCGTAGGCGGAGCCGAGCTGGCCGTAGGTGTCCACGATCTCCCGGTAGTCGAAGAACCCGCGGATGGCCATCGTGATGTACATGCAGACCGCTGCGTGGCCCTTGCTGAGGACGAACCGGTCCCGTTCGGGGTTGTGCAGGTCCTTTGGATCCACGTGCATCCCGTACTGGAACAACAAGGTCAATATGTCAGCACAGGAAAGGTCACCACCTATGTGCACTGAACCGTCATACTCTCCGCAGAGAAGGAGCAATTTCTCCCTCAGCTCGTACGAAAGGTCTTCCAACTCAGAGACATCTGTCTCCGGCCTGGTGATCGTTGCCGCCATGTGTTCCCCCGGGAAAATCGCGTTGCCCAGCCACTTCGCTGAGATGTGATCTATGTCTCCCGAGACCATAGGCCCCCACAGGGGTCCACGTAAAGGGGTATTTCGCTCAAATTTGCGCTAACTACCCAAGGAGCCGTCTGACCTGAGCTTTTATTGCAGAATCCACCCAACCGAGCTTAATGGCACCAAAAATGACGCCTGAGCGGCGGCACCTCCTTGACGCACCCCGGACAGCTTTGGTTCACTATCCTTGAAGTGATATGGCTCACGCCGCCGCGCCTGCGTCGCAGGAGCCCACCGTCTCACCGCGGAATCGGTTTCCACCGCACTTGTTTTAGGCATTTCACTTCAGATCGGCCGCATTCATCATCCCTGAAAGAGGCATCATGACTGACACCACCACCTCCCCATCTCCGGGAAGCATCGAGGACCACGATCGTCCCAACACGCCGCTGTACTACGGGGGCCGGGAGCACCAGGGCGAGTCGAAGCTGACCATCGTCAATCCCGCCAAGCCCTCTGAGGTGGTGGGCCAGGCGGCCGCCGCGTCGCGCGAGCAGGCACTGGCCGCCGTCGCCGCCGCCCAGGACGCCTTTCCGGCCTGGGCCACCCTGTCCGGAGCCGAACGAGGCAAGGCCCTGACCGAGGCCGCGGCCGCCATCATGGAGGGTTCCGAACAGGAGGCCGCCATCCTCTCCTCCGAGAACGGCAAGGTCGTCGGGGAATCGACCTTCGACCTGATGGGCCTGGTCCAGCGCTTCGAACTGGCGATCGGCCTCGCCGAGGAGGTGGACGCCGTCGAGACCCTTCCGGGGCCACCCACCGAGGTGCGGATCTCCCACCAGCCCATGGGCGTGGTGACGATCATCGTGCCCTTCAACTGGCCCATCGCCATCCTCGGCGCCTCCCTGCCCTACGCCCTGATGGCCGGGAACACCGTGGTGGTCAAGCCGCCGCCCTCCTGCCCACTGGCCACCACCCGCGCCGTGCAGCGCGTGGCGGAACGGCTGCCCGCCGGCGTGCTCAACGTGGTGACCGGCGAGGATGCTGAGATCGGTGAGGCCTTGGTCTCAAACCAGGACGTGGCCAAGGTCTGCTTCACCGGCTCCGTCAATGGCGGCAAGAAGATCATGTCCATGGCCGCGCAGACACTGACCAACGTCACCCTGGAGCTCGGCGGCAATGACGGCGTGCTGATCCTCGAGGACGCCGAGTTCACCGAGCAGAACATGGACCTGCTGTTCATGGGCATCTTCGGCAGCACCGGCCAGGTCTGCATGAACGCCAAGCGCATCTACGTCCACTCCTCCAAGAGGGACGAGCTCGTCGCCGAGCTGACCCAGCGCCTGGAGCAGGTGAGGATCGGCCCGGCCACGGAGTCCTCCACCACCATGGGCCCCTTCCACCAGAAGGCACAGCTCGAGTTCGTGCAGACCCTGGTCCAGGAGGCCAAGGACTCCGGTGCCGAGGTCCGCGAGTTCGGCGACCTACCCGGCGGCGAATGGGCCGAGGGGCACTTCATGCGCCCCTCGCTCGTGTTGGATCCAGACCCGGCCCTGCGCGTGGTCACCGAGGAGCAGTTCGGACCGACCATCCCGATCCTCACCTTCGAGAACCTCGAGGACGGCATCCGGATGGTCAACGACACCGAGTACGGGCTGTGCAACTCCGTGTGGACCTCGGACGAGCAGACCGCCATCGAGGTCGGCTCCCGGTTGCAGGCGGGCTACGTCTTCCACAACACCCACGGACCGGCCCTGCTGGATCAGCGCGCTCCCTTCGGCGGCATCAAGCAGTCCGGCATCGGCCGCGAGATGGGCACGATCGGCCTGAGAAACTTCCAGGAGCCGCACGCCCTGGGCCTGTTGAAGGCCGGGCCCTCGTCCGGTGAGGCGGACAGCACGCCCGTCGGCTGATCGCTGCGCCCCAGGAGCCCCACGGCCCGGCCGAGGCCGCGGGGCTCCTTTGTGCTGCGGTTCACACGATTGCTAGAGTCGGCGAGTCAAAACATCCCTAGGCCATTCGACTCCGCACGATGAATGACGCCTCCAGCTCTTGCGGAAGGTCTCACCATGATTGCCGTCCACACCCTCATCGCCATCCTGGTGATCGTGGTCCTCATCATCCGGCTCAAAGTGGATCCGGTCATCAGTCTGGTCCTCGGCTCCCTCTACTTGGGGATCGCCACCGGGGTGGGCCTGGCCGGCACCATCGAGGCGATCACCACGGGATTTGGTGAGATCATGGTCGAGGTCGGGCTGCTCATCGGCTTCGGCGTGCTCATCGGCTCCCAATTGCACGCCAGTGGCGCCTTCACTCGCCTCGTGACGGTCCTCGTGCGGACGGTGGGCGCGGATCGATTGCCGTACTCGATGGCCGCCTTGCTGTCCGTGGTGATGCCTTCCATCTACGTGGATGTCCAGGTGGTCCTCGCGGCCCCGGTCGCACGATCCGCCGCGCCGAAGATCGGCAAGCACGGCCTGCCCCTGCTGGCCGCGGCGCTCGGCACGGGGATCTTCTCGGGTTACGTGTTCGTCGTCCCCGGTCTGGCTGCCCTTTCCATCACCGGGTTGATGGATATCCCGCTGGGCGACTGGCTCCTCTACGGCCTCGTCCTCGGGCCAGTCACGGCCCTCCTCACCACGCTCGTGATGCGCCTCATCCTACGGACGAACTACTGGAAGCCCGCCTCCGACGAGGGAGCGACCCCCGTTGCGGAGCTCGAGGAGGCCCGCCTCCAGGAGGCCCACGCGGACTCCGTCGGCCACGCAGGAACCACCGGTGGCGGTGGGTCCACCGGCGGCGATGGAACGACCGGTTCTGCCAGCACTGCGCCGGCGCGTGAACTACCACTGGTGGTCCTGTTCCTGCCGATCATCGTACCGCTGGTCCTCATCGCCTTCGGGGCCTTCGCAGGCCTTTTCGAGTTCACCAACCCGGTCATCGAGTTCTTCGGGGACGCCAATATCGCCCTGTTCATCGGCCTCCTCGGGGCCTACCTGATCTCCCGGATCACGAACGGCAATGGCCGCACGCAGGATGCGCTGCAGTCGGGTTTCCACACCACGGGCGAGATCCTGCTCATCACGGGCGTGGGCGGTTCGCTGGGTGCCGTGATCGGCGCCTCCGGACTCGACCAGGTCCTGGCCGGCCTGTTCACGGCGAATGAGAGCATGCCGACCATCCTCATCATCGTGCTGGCCTGGTTCGTCGCGGCGCTGCTGCACCTGGCCATCGGCTCGGTCTCCGTCGCAGCCATCGCGGCGGCCGGCATCATCGCACCGGTGCTCGGCGCAGTGGACGTGAGCCCCATCGCGATGGGCCTGGCCATCGCCTCCGGCGCCATGTTCGCGCTCCAGGTGAACAGCAACTTCTTCTGGATGTTCAACTCGCTGCTCGGCCTCACTACCAAGGGATCCCTCAAGACGCTCACCATGTCAACGTCCATCTCCTCGGTCATCTCCCTGCCGATCGTGGTGATCCTCGCGCTGGTGCTTCCCGCCTAGCCCACACGGTGGCGGCGCACGTGCTGGGTGCCGGCTACACCACCGCCGCGGGCTGGGTTCGCTCCTTGTAGGCCTCCCGGAGGGAGAACCCCTCGGACAGGGCCTCCTCGCGAGTGATCTCGAGGCCTGCGGCGAGGATCTTCCGGGCTGAGAGGTGGTCACTGGGCTGGTTCACGGACTCCACGGCCGCCAGGATGCCGTCACGGAAGCAGAACACGGAGAACTTCGGGTGGGCAGGATCGGGATCCCCCACCACCGCGGTCTCGTCGTCCGCCCGCACGATGTTCGCCATCTGCAACCGGAACGGCCCCTGCGTGGACCAGAACCACGGCAGGTCCGCATACGGGGCGTCGGCGCCGAGGATCACCCCGGCCACGTGCCGGGCCTGGTCGGTGGCGTTCTGCACGGACTCCAGCCGGAACGGCCCCCCGAAGTGCACGCTGGGGAAGTTGGCGCAGTCTCCGACCGCGAAAACGTCCGGGTCAGTGGTGCGCAGGTGGGCATCCACCACGATCCCGTTGGCGGTCTCCAGCCCGGCCTCGGCGGCCAGTTGGTCATTCGGCTGGACCCCGACGCCGGCCACCACCAGATCTGCCGGGTACCGGTCCCCGGTGGTCGAGACGGCGAACGCGACCCGGCCGTCGTCGCCGGCCTCGAAGGAGGCGATGCCCTCGTTCAGTCGCAGGTCGATACCCAGGTGGCGATGGGCGCCGGCGAACCAGTCGCCCAGCAGCGGGGTGAGCGCGCGGCCCATCGGGCGGGGCGCGAACTCCAGGACGGTGACCTGGCAGCCGCGGGCGAGCGCCGCCGTCGCGACTTCCAGGCCGATGAACCCGGCGCCGACCACGACCACGTTCTTCGCCGAATCCAGGGCTCGGCCCAGCTGTTCGGCGTCCTCCAGGGTGCGCAGGCCGTGGATGCCCGGCAGCTCGATGCCCGGGGTCGGCAGCTCGCGGTTGCGGGCGCCGGTGGCGAAGATCAGCGAGTCGTAGGCCAGTACTGTGCCGTCCGCCAGGGAGACAGTCTTGGACGACCGATCCACGGCCACGGCGGCGGTACCGGTTCGCAGGGTGATGGCGTGGTCCGCGAAGAAAGCCTCCCCGCGCAGGGGCAGGGGTGAGGCCGAGGTGCTGCCCGAACCATCAGTACCGTCCGTGGGGCGGGCCTTCAGGTAATCCTTGGACAGCGGCGGCCGCTGATACGGCAGGCCGGGCTCCTCGGCCACGATGGTGACCTGGCCGGTGAAGCCCTCGGAGCGTAGGGACGCGGCGGCCTGCAGTCCGGCCTGGCCGCCGCCGATGATGACGACGCCCCGCGCGTCCTGATCTGCCGCTGAGGATGGGCTCTGGCCCTGATGCTGGTGCGCGGTCATGGCTCAGACCTGCTCTTCCGGGACGTCGACCTCGATGGCCTCCAGACCGCTGCCGCCGACCTCGATCTGGCAGCCCAGGCGGCTGCGGCGCTCATCACGTTCGGACGCGGTGACCTCGAGCATCTCCTCCTCGTCGTCGCCGATCTCCGGCAGGGCGTCCAGGTACTCCTCGCGGACGTAGACGTGACAGGTGGCGCACATCGCCTGGCCACCGCATTCCCCGACGATTCCGGGGACGCTGTTCTTCAGCGCCGCCTGCATGATGCGGTCGGGCTTCTCCAGTTCGATGACCTGGGTGTCGCCGCCGGGCTGGTGATACGTGATGGTGGGCATGGTGGGCTCCTGGGAGGTCGGCCCGGCGGCAAAGCCGGGATCTGAGGGTGGCGTGACCTCCAGAATGTGCTGGACACCACATCGGCGCAAAGTGGAAGATTAGGGGTAGTTCATCGCTATTACCGATAAAGGAGCCGCATGGCCCTGCCCTTCACCCTGCGCCAGTTGGAGATCTTCGATGCCGTGGTGCGCACCGGCTCCCTCTCCGCCGCCGCCCGTGACCTGCACACGGCCCAGTCCTCGGTGTCCTCCGCGATCGACGAGCTCGAGAAGCAGGTCGGCCAACGGCTTCTCGTCCGCCGCAAGGCCCAGGGCGCCTGGCCCACCGCCGCCGGCCGCCAACTGCACCGTGAGGCGGGGATCGTCCTCCACACCGCCCAGGAAGCCGGCCGGATCCTGCAGGAGCGGGACGGTCAGCTGCGCGGCCCGTTGACGATCGGCGTCTATCAGACTCTGGCCCCCTACGTGCTGCCCCTGCTCCTGGGGGACTTCGCCGCGGAGCACCCCCTGGTGGAGCTGTCCTTCGTGGAGGTCCAGCATGCCGAGCTGATGGCCGGCTTGACGTCCGGTGCCATCGATGTGGGGTTCACCTACCTCCATGAGGTCCCGGCCGAGGTGGACCACCAGCCCATCCTCGAGCGACCGCCCTACGTCCTGATGCCGGCCGACCACCCGTTGGCGGACCGGCCCTCCGTGACGCTGGCCGACCTGACCGCGGAGAAGATCATCCTGCTTGGCGATGCCCCCAGCAAGGCCAACACGCTCCGGGATCTGGCCACCACGGAGGACGACGAGCGCATCGCCTGGGTCACCTCGTCCCTGCCGCTCACCCGCGCCCTCGTGGGCAAGGGCCTGGGGGTGGCCATCCTGGTGCAACCGGACGCCTCCCCATGGACCGTGGACGGCCACCCGGTGGTCGAGGTCCCCCTGCACGTCCAGGACGGGAATGTCTTCGTCCACATCGCCTGGCTCAAACCCCAAGCCCGACGCCGGCCCCCGCGCCGCATCACCGAGATGGTCACCTTCGCGGAGACGAACTTCTCATCCCACATCGCCCGGATTGATGAAGAGCGGCGCCTGCGCAAGGCCTCGGACATTGCTTGAGGTAGTGACTCATGGCACACTGAGTTGCAATTGCAACGAGCGGCCTCTGAGCCGGTGAAGGAGAGACCATGACCACCGTGGCCAGCGGCGCGCCCACTCTCGACATGGACCCCTTCTCCGTCCCCTCACTGCAGGACCCGCACCCCGTCGAGGACGCGATCCGCGAGGCAGGCCCGATCGTTTGGCTCGAGTCCCACGGCATCTGGGCCACCGGGCGGGCGGACCTGGTCCAGGAGATCTTCCTGGACCAGGAGACCTTCATCTCCTCGCACGGCACCGGCCTGACGAACACCGCGCTGGAGGCGAACTGGCGCAAGCCGAGCGTGATCCTGGAACAGGACCAGCCGCAGCACACCGCCACGCGCAAGCTCATGAACTCCGTGCTCTCCCTCAAGGTCGTCAAGCAGCTCAAGGAGGACTTCCAGGCCGAGGCATTCGCCGTGGTGGACGAGGTCTGCGGCCGGGGCGAATTCGATGCCGTGACCGACCTCGCCGAGGCCTACCCACTGCGGGTGCTGCCGGACGCTGTCGGCCTGGCCCCCGAGGGGCGGCAGTATCTGTTGAAGTACGCCAACCTGAACTTCCAGGCCATGGGCCCTCGAGACGATGCACTCTACGAGGAGGCGGTGGTCCAGGCGGCCGAGGCCACGGAGTACGTGGAATGGCAGATGCGCCGCGAGAACCTGGACCAGACCAAGCTGGCCGGAAAGTTCTTCACCGCGGCGGACGAGGGTGCCATCACGGAGGAGACGGCCGGACTGCTGGTGCGGACCTTCCTCTCTGCCGGGTTGGACACCACCATGCTCGCGATCGGCAACGCCTTGCTGGCCCTGTCCCGCACCCCGGACGCCTGGTCCGCCCTCCGCGAGGACCCGTCCCTGGCCCGCACGGTCTTCGAGGAGACCCTGCGCTGCCATGCCCCGAGCCCCTACATCGGCCGGACCGTGGGCACGCGCACCGAACTCGGCGGCGTGGTGCTGGAACCAGAGCAGAAGATCATCAACTGCCTCTCCGCCGCCAACCGGGACCCGCGCCGCTGGACCGACCCGGAGGCCTTTGACATCACCCGCGACGTCCGCGGCCACTCGGCCTTCGGCTACGGCATCCACGCCTGCGTGGGCCAGATGATGGCCCGCATGGAGGCCGAATGCCTGCTGAAGGCCTTCGCCACCCGCGTGGACTCGTTCGAGGTCACGGCCGAGCCAGTGCGCAAACTCAACCACTGGCTGCGCGGCTACACCTCGATGCCGATGCGGGTGACGCTGAAGTAGTTGTCCACAGCCACCATGGTGATGAGTGCAGCCGATGCGCCTTCCGCCAACAGGCGGCGGGCATCATGACAGCTGCCGGCGGTTCAGCGTGGACACTGCGACGATCGACGCGATGAGTATGAGTACGCCGTAGCCGAGTGCGATGTGGTCGGGGGCGACCGACGCCGCCATTCGGCCGGCCACAAGACCGGGGACGGCCGCACCAGAATACGAGATGAGGTAGATGGTCGCCAAGAGTCCCGCTCGGTCGCCGGCCGAGACGCCGGCGAGCCCGGCGCGCATGCCGCCCGCGTTCGCGGCACCCTGCGCGATACCAGCGACGGGGCTGAGGAACAGGCCCACGGCGAGGACCACCAGCACTGCGGCGACCACCGAGTAGATCAGGATGCGCGGGGCCGGCTCGAACTCGACCAGCGTCCCCGACAGCAGGGCTCCGACGGGGATCGCGACGGGCCGGCGTCCGAGATGGTTCGACAAACGGCCCGTCGTGGCAGGCGGCGGGAGATGCCAGTGGTCGTGTTGAGGCTGCTCACGAGGTCGCGTCGGTGCTGCGGGTGAGGTGCTCGAACGCTGACACGTCGTCGGCGTCGGCCGCCCGAGGACAGCGTCGTACGCGTCGATCGTCGTCGACGACCGTTCGGCGGACCGGCCGCGGAAGTCCGTCCGGAACGATCCCGGCTCGACGACCACGACGCTCAGTCCGAAGGGCGCGACTTCCTTCCGTAGCGCTCCGGAGAGCCCCTCGAGCGCAGCCTTGGCTGCGGAGTACCAGCCCCCGCCTGGGATCGGGAAGCGCGCACCGACGGAGCTGACGTTGACGATGGTCCCGGAGGCGCGCCTCCTCATGCCGGGGAGGGCGGCCATGATGAGGGCGGCGGGCCCGAAGAAGTTCGTCGCGAAAAGGCGCTCGACGGCGGCCTCCTCGCCTTCCTCGACGGCGGCGGTGTAGCCGTATCCGGCGTTGTTGACGAGGACGTCGATGCCTCCGAAGCGGTTCTCGGCCGAGGATATCGCCACCTGCCGGGAGTCAGGGTCGGTGACATCGAGGGGGAAGACGACGACCTGATCGGGGTGCGCGGCGGCGAGGTCGGCGAGGGTCGAAGTGTTGCGGGCGGTCGCGATAACCTGATGCCCTGCTTCGGCGGCATGCTGGGCGAGGGCGCGGCCAAGTCCGCTCGAGGCGCCGGTGATGAACCACGTGCTCACGGGCCGGCTCCGTTGAAGTCGGTGGTGCGACTGATGTCGGCCCATGCGTCGATCTCATCGATGCGGCCTTGGAGCTCATCGCCGACGATGCTGATCGCGTCGGTACCGAGCAGCAGCCGGAAGGGGGCCTGGCCTGCGTACACGGTGTCGATGATGAGCTGGGCGGCGCGGTCGGGGTCGCCGGGCTGGGTGCCGTGGCTGGTGTCGTTCTCCCTGCGCCGTTTTCCGGCGGTGTCGGCGTAGTCGGTGATGACGGTGCGGGACTGCTTCAGCGACCGGCCGGAGAAGTCGGTTCGGAACGCGCCGGGCTCCAGCACCAGTACGCGGATGCCGAGCGGCTCGACCTCGCGACGCAAAGCGTCAGAGACACCTTCGAGGGCGGCCTTGGTGGCGGTGTAGTACCCGGAGGCCGGGTTGGATCGAGGCGCGCCGATGGAGGAGACATTGACGATGGCCCCGGACCGGCGGCCACGCATCTGGGGCAGCACCTGCTTGATCAGGTCGATGGGGCAGAAGAAGTTCGTGGCGAAGAGTTCGCCGACCTCGTCCACGGCGGCTTCCTCGACCGCCGCGCGATACCCGTGACCGGCGTTGTTCACCAGTACGTCAACGCCCCGAACCGAGAGGTCGCGACATCGACGGCGGCGACGACCTGAGCATGGTCACCAATTTCCAGCGGCACGGCGAGGGCCGTGTCCGGGTAGGCGGTGGTGAGGTCATGGAGGTGTTCGGTATTACGAGCGGTGACGACGGCGTTGTCACCGCGGTGGAGGACGGCGCGCGCGAGGGCGGCACCGAGGCCGCTGGATGCTCCGGTGATCAGCCAGGTGGTCATGAGAATGCTCCTTATGCGTGGGCGGTCGGATCAGTGCTGTGTCCGGGTGCGGTCGAGGTCTGCGCGGACAGAGGCAGGTTCATCCTCGAGAGCGAGATTGGCGACGTCGCCGGGGCCGTCGAGGGCGCCGTCCGGGTCGGCCGGCAACGCGGCGAACACCGGCCGGAGATCGTCCTGTTCGAGGCCCCGGGCGGCGACGAGTTCAAACGTCTTGTGGGCCGCGTCGGGGTTGGTCAGGCTGTCGACCAGGACGCGGGCGATCTGGCTGCGAGCGATAACGCCGTCGGCGGGGGTGCCCGTCTGGTGGCTGTCGCCCTGTCGGGGAGCGATGGCGAGCTGGTCGTCGTCGTTCATGTCGAACCAGCCGGGACGCACGATCGTGTATTCGTTGCCGCTGGCGCGCACCAGGCGTTCCCCGCGCCGCTTCCATGTCGAGCTGTCGCGCAGCGCGGTCACGCCGATGGTCGTCATCAGCGCGATCCGAACCGGTCGGCCGGCCAGCGCGTTGAGCACGCTGCGGCGCGGTCGGCGCTGCGGACGAGCGCGCGGACGCGGTGCCCACTCCGGAGGGCTTCGCCGACGACATGTCGGCCGATGCTGCCGGTGGAACCGACGACGAGGATGGTCAGTTGAGGATCGGTCGTGAGGTTTGCCTTTCGACGAGGCCGGCGGCTAGGAGCCACTGGTCAACGTCCGCACCGGCGTCGCGGAGTTCTTCGCCACGGATTGCCAGGCCGTCCCGGAGATCGGCACCGGTGTTCAGGTCGCGGTAGAAGTCTGCGGTGGAGCCGAGGCCGCTGACGGCGTAGGTCACGAACGGGTGGATCGGGATTCCGGTGAGATCGACTGCTTGGACGAAGGTCGCCATGATCATCGGCGGCTGCACGTTCCAGAGGGAACTACCTACGAGCACCGTGTTGTATACGGAAAGGTCGGGCAAGGCACCGGCGATGGCGGGGCGGGCGTCGTCATCCTGTTCGGCGGTGTTGCGGGCCACGGTGGGATCGTAGCGGTCAGAGTATGGTTCGGCCGCCTCAATGCGGTACACGTCGCAGTCGATCCGATCAGAGATCAACCCCGTCAGCACCTCAGTGTTTCCGGTGTCCAGCTCCCGGCGGCCTCCGTTCCAATAGTTCTCTCCTGTTCGAGAGAAATAGGCGACGAGTACGCGGCTGCCGGTGAAGGGTGCGGGCATGACGCTCCCAGGCGTGGGCGAGGCTGTTGATGAGGGTGGCCGCGTGCACGCGGCAAGACCGGCCAGGGCGAGCCCGGCGATCCCGCCGAGGAGGGCGCGGCGGGTGACGGTGCGGGAAGAGGTGGTGGAAAGGGTGATCATGGGTGGCAGTGGAGCGCAGCAGGAGCCGCACTCCACTGCACGTTACGCCTCGGGGATCGGGCGCCCGAAGGTTTCCAGCGTGATGTCCTCGGGCTCTGGTCCGCCGCGCTCACCGGTGTCCAGCGCGTCGATCTGGGCGATGTCGTCGGCCGTGACCTCAAAGTCGAACACGTCAAAGTTCTCGCCGATACGCTCCGGCTTAGTCGACTTGGGGATCACCTGGATGCCGTTCTGGATGTGCCAGCGGAGCATCACCTGCGCGGCCGACTTGCCGTACTTCTCGCCTATCGCGAGGATGACGGGCTCGTCGAAGCTGCGCTTGGCCGACTCGCGGTAGGACGTGATGCCTCCGATCGGCGACCACGCCTGGGTGAGGATGCCGTGTTCCCTGTCGAAGGCCTGCACCTCGGGCTGCTGGAAGTAGGGATGCACTTCGATCTGATTGACGGCGGGCACGATGTCGGTCTGCGCGAGAAGGTCGGTCAGGTGCTCGACCATGAAGTTACTGACGCCGATCGCGCGCACCTTCCCATCAGCCAGGAGCTTTTCCAACGCCTTGTAGGCGCCGACGGTTTTGTCGAATGCCGACGGCAGCGCCTGATGCAGGATCAGCAGGTCGATCTGATCGACCCCAAGCTTCGCCGCGCTCTTCTCGAACGCGTGCAGCGTCTCGTCGTAACCGTAGTCGCTGATCCAGACCTTCGTCTCGATGAAGATCTCGTCGCGGGGAACGCCCGATTCGCGGATGCCCTGGCCCACCTCACGCTCGTTGCCGTACGCGGCAGCGGTGTCGATGTGTCGGTACCCGGTCTGCAATGCGGCGACAACGGCGGCGACCGTCTCTTCAGGAGGAGTCTGGAAGACGCCGAGCCCGATCGCGGGGATCACGACATCGTTATTCAGGGTGATGGTGGAAGCAGTCATGTCTGCCACGCTACGTCCGACCGCGCCCGCGTGGGAGTCACCAGTGTTCACCCCCACCGCAAACACGAGTTCGTTGAAGGGGTGAATGCTGGTGACTCCCGGGACCGCCGCTTCGAGGTTTACCGTCGAGGCATGCACACCAGACATGAGGTACAGGAGTTCCTCACCGCACTGCGCGGACGCATCACCCCCGAGACGGCCGGCCTGACGGCGTTCGGTGGACAGCGGCGGGTACTAGGTCTGCGCCGCGAAGAAGTCGCGCAGCTCGCTGGAGTCAGCACCGCCTACTACACGCGCATGGAACGCGGCGATCTCAGCGGCGTGTCCGAAAGCGTCCTGTACGCCCTCGCCAACGCGCTCCAACTCAACGACGCCGAATCGCAGCACCTGTTCGACCTGGCACGCAACGCCACGGGCACGAACCGCAGACCAGACCGCAGCAAAACGGACACGCGCTTGTCGCCCCAGGTCGTCCAGCTCATGGAAACCATGAGGGACGTCCCTGTCGTCGCGTTGTCCAAGCTCGGCGACCCTGTGGGGTCCAACCGTCTCGGTCGGGCCCTCTTCCCGCATCTCTTCCCCGAGAACGCCGCGCCAGTCAACACCGCGCGCTACCTGTTCCTCGATCCGAGATCTCAATCGTTCTACCCCGATTGGGATGATGTGGCACGGGAATCCGTCTCGGCGATGCGACTTCTCGCCGGTCATGATCCCAGCGATCGACAACTCACCGCCCTCGTCGGGGAACTCGCGACTCGAAGCAGCGAGTTCCGCACGTGGTGGGGCAGCCACACCGTCCGCACCCATACCGCCGGCACCAAACGCATCGCCCATCCCGTCGTCGGCGAGCTGACCCTCAGCTACCAGACACTCACCCTCCCGTCCGCCCCCAAGATTCGGCTCGCGACCTACCTCGCGGAGGCAGGATCGCCATCCGCCGACGCCATCGATCTGCTCCGCAGCTGGACGGCCACCCCCGCTCCCGCCCAAGAACCACACACCGCCTGATCATCACTCGCAGAAGAAACCAACATGAGCAGTCAAAGCCCCCGCGTCGCGGTCATCACCGGCGCTTCCTCCGGCATCGGTGAGGCAACCCCCCGAGCCCTCCACGCCACCGGCTACCGCGTCGCCCTCCTCGCCCGCCGCACCGACCGTATCCAGGCGATCGCGAACGAGCTCGGCACCGGTGCTCTCGCCATCCCCGCCGACGTCACCGACGTCACCGACGTCACCGACGTCACCGACGTCACCGACGTCACCGACGTCACCGACCGAGACTCCCTCACCGCCGCCGCACAACAGCTGCACGATGAGATCGGCAACACCGACGTCCTGATCAACAACGCCGGCGTCATGCTCCTCGGCCCCTTCTCACCCGACCAGCGCGATGACTACCGACAGATGATTGACATCAACCTGCTCGGCGCGATCACCACCACTGAGGTCTTCCTCGATCAGCTCACCGCTTCCCCCGGCGGCGACATCGTCAACATCTCCTCCGTCGCCGGCCGCACCGCCCGCGCAGGCAACGGCGTCTACGCCGCCACCAAGTGGGGCATCAACGGATGGTCAGAATCCCTCAGACAAGAGCTTCTTCCCGATGTCCGCGTCACCCTCATCGAACCCGGCGTCGTAGCAACCGAACTCCCCAACCACATCACCCACAGCCACACCAAAACCGCGATCACCGACCTCTACGACAAAGCGACAGTCACCCCCGAAGACATCGCCGAAGTCATTGCTTACACCCTCTCCCGCCCCCGGCACCTGGCCATTAACGAGATCCTGCTCCGCCCCGCCGACCAAATCTGACCGACCCCGCCGATGTGTTTGGAACTGTAAGAAAAACGATGTGTGAGGGTCCGGCCTGATCCGAAGGGGGACGGCCGTGACTGACACACCCTTGATCGGACAGTACCGAGGCTGGGGCGGCCGAATCTCCTGCCAGCCAGCCTTCGCACCTTTCCCTCGGTCAGTATCGTTCCGGGCACACACTGAGGTGCTCCTGCTGACGGGAGTCGTCACGTCTGTGGCACTAGTGGCAAGCCGCGCAGCCATGTCCCCAGGCTAATCAGAGCACTCTACTGCCCGGGCCGCCGCGTCCAGCCACAGGTAGACAGCCCAGGCTCCCGGGTCCAGGTGCCCCTTGACGCGGTCCCCCGCGTAGCTGGAGCGGCCCCGGCGGGGGGCCATGTCCGCGGTGGTCTCGGCGCCGGTCCGGGCCGCGTCGGCAGCGGCGCGTAGGGCCACCGGCAGCGGTGCTGATCCGGCACCGGCGAGGGCCTCAGCCGCCGGGGCGAGGGCATCAAGCATGGTGCGGTCTCCCGGGCAGGCCCCGCCCAGATCCTGGATCCCGTGCTGGCCGGCGGCCAGCGCCCTGGCCCAGTCAGCGGATGCAGGCCGGTCGATGCCGGTCAGCGCCTCGGAGGCCTTCAGCAGGAAGACGGCATACAGCGGCCCCGAGGTGCCCCCGATGCTCTTGCGGACCACCGCGGAGACCCGCCGCAGCAGCAGGTCCGGACGGCACGGCAGGCTGACCTGTTCCTGGAGCACCGCGCGGGCGCCGCGGTCCAGGCTGTGGCCGAGGTCGCCGTCGCCCACCTGCTGGTCCATGGCCGTGAGCTCAGGCTCCGCGTCCTGCAACGCCCGCAGGACAGCCTCCAGCACCGTCCACCAACGTCCGGCGAGCGCCGGACCCTCCAGGCCGAACGCCTCGGCCGGCGGCGCCGCCAGGAACGGCTCGGTATTCACCCGGCCGGAGAGGGCAGGCCACGCCGACGTCTGCGCCGGCGCATCCAGAAGGTCCAGCAGGCCGTCGTCCACGGCCAGGAGGGACACGGACACGCCTTCCATCTCCATGGCCGTCAAGAAGGTGCCGGACCACGCCCGCACCACGTCGAGCCCACGCTCCTGCAACCAGGTCAGGGCGGCGTCGGCCACCAGGGAGACCTCCATCACCGAGCTGCCGCCCAGGTTGTTGACCAGCAGGGCGACCCGGCCGGCGTCGGGAATCCGGTCCACGGCCAGGCAGGCTGACAGCAACCGGTCCACGGTCCCACGGGCGGACGCCAGGGCAGAGCGCTGCACCCCCTGCTCCCCATGGATTCCCAGGCCCCACTCGACCTCATCCTCACCGAGCTCGAAGCTCGGGCTGCCGGCGGCCGGTACCGTGCACGAGCCCAGGGCCACGCCCATGGTGGCGAGGGAATCCGCCGCGGACTGCGCCGCTCGTGCCGCAGCATCCAGGTCCTGGCCCGCAGCCGCCGCGGCCCCGGCGATCTTGTGCACCAACACCGTGCCGGCGATCCCGCGATGCCCTGCGTGGTCACTGGACCCGGCGAGGGCGACGTCATCCGCCACCACGACCATCCGGACGTCGATGCCGTCCGCGCGGGCCAATTCCGCAGCCAATCCGAAGTTCAGCCGGTCACCCGTGTAGCTCTTCACGATCAGCAGCACCCCGGCCCCGGAGTCCACCGCACGGATGCCGGCCAGGATGTCGTCCACCGAGGGGGAGGTGAAGACCTCACCCGAGACCGCTCCGGTCAGCATCCCGGCTCCCACGAAACCGGCGTGCGCGGGCTCATGGCCGGCGCCGCCACCGGAGAGGACCGCCACCCGGCCACGCTCGGAGGCCCGGTCTTCCACCACCGTGCGGGAGCCCTCCAGCAGCCGCAGGCCCGGGTTCATCCGCACCAGTCCAGTCAGGGATTCGACCACGACGTTGCGCGGGTCGTTGATGAGCTTCTTCATGCTGTCCTTCGTCTCTGGATTGGTCACTACTGATGGTTTGATGGGCCTCATGACGTCCGCCGCCGAACCGATCCGCACCCGACTCAAGCACACGATCGACCGGGAGACCTTCCCCCCGGCCTACCTGTCCCTCGTGGACAACGCCCACGTGTGGGGCGGATCGCGCCTCTACAACGAGCGGTTCGGGGTCACCTCGCCGGACTTCGCCATCCTGTCCACGCTGTCCAACCGCCCGGGATGCCAGGCCGTGGACATCTCGGAGCAGGTAGCCCTGGACAAGTCGGTGGTCAGCCGGCGGCTCCAGCGCCTGCGGGACAAGGGACTCATCTGCTGGGAGCAGGAGGGTTCCCGCCGCCGGTTGTTCCTGACTCCCCAGGGCGCCGAGGTCCACGATGCGGTGCTGCCCGTGGCCCTGGAGCGCGCCGAGCTGATGGTGCAGGGCTTCTCCACGGAAGAACGTGCGGTGCTGCAGTCCTTCCTGCGGCGGATGTACGAGAACATTCCCCTGATGAACAACCCACCCTCACTCGACAACTCCTGAAGCGCTACGTCACAGATTTTTTGGTACTTGTCGAATCGTATGTGAGATGCGACACTCGTTGCAATTGCAACTCGGAAAGTGACTCTCCCGGTCATGTTCCGCCGGACCCCGTCCGGATCACCCAAGGCAGGTACCCATGAACAGACTTCGCGCCACCCTCGCCACCGCGGCCGCCTCCATGCTGGTGCTGACCGGCTGCGGCAGCGGCACCACCTCCGGTGCCGCCACCTCGGAGGGGGCCACAGCGGGCGCCGGCTCCGCTGCGGCCTCCACCGCCTCCGGCCCCGCGGCCGACGGCGAGCTGCAGACCGTTCGCGTGGCGGCCGTCCCCGTGGTGGACGTGGCTGCCATCTACCTCGGCGAGGAGAAGGGCTTCTTCGCCGAGAAGGGCATGACGATCGACATCCAATTCACCACCGGAAGCTCGATCTCCATCCCCGCCCTGCTGCAGGACCAGTACGACATGGTCTACACCGGTAGCGTCAACGCCTTCCAGGCCCGTGAGAAGGGGCTTCCGGTGATCGCCGTGGCCGAGGGCGGCCGCACCACCGGCGAGCCCGGCGCCGACCACGGCGGCATCGTGGTCCCCGAGGGTTCGGAGATCCAGGATGCCGGCGACCTCGAGGGCAAGTCCGTGGCCGTCAACGCGGTCAAGGGGCTCCACGAGGCGGCCATCCGGCAGTCCGTGAAGAAGGCCGGCGGAGACCCGGATGAGGTGAATTTCCTCGAGCTGGCCCTGCCGGACATGCAGCCGGCCCTGGAGCGTGGCTCCGTGGACGCCATCTCCACCTCGGAGCCGTTCCTCGGCAATGCCAAGGAGGCCGGACATCGCCTGATCGCCGACCCCTACATCGACGTGGACCCGGAGTTCGTCACGGCCGTCTACCTGACCTCGGAACAGAAGTGGGCCCAGGACCCGCAGTTCGTCCAGGACTTTGTGGAGGTCGTCAAGAAGTCCCAGGAGTACGCCACTGAGCACCCGGAGGAGTTCCGGACCGAGCTGTCCAACTTCACGGAGATCGATCCGGAGACGGCCAAGACCATGATCCTCACGAAGTTCGGCTGGGGCTTCCCCGAGCAGGCCATGCAGCGCGGGGCGCAGGCCGCGCAGGAGGCCGGCATCGTCGAGGATGCCGAGGCCGGCCTGGACGGCCTCGTGGTGGACGTCCTGCAGTAGACCGGGAGCACCACCAGCCCCCACACGGCGGGCCGCCCGACCGGATCCTGCCGATCCGATCGGACGGCCCGCCGTCGTTCCTGGGGTGCGTTCGCGCCTACGCCGCGGTCAGCCGCAGCGGCAGGCTGTCCCAGCCCCGCAGGGTGTTGTTGAGTTGAAGTCGGGCCTCTCCGACGACCTCGATGGAGGCGACCTTGCGGGCCAGCGCCCCGAGCAGGCATTCGCCCTCGAGCCGGGCCATGATCTGGCCGACGCAGGAGTGGATGCCGAAGCCGAAGCCCACGTGGCCGGAGGCCTGGCGGCTGATGTCAAAGGTGTCCGGATCCTTCCAGTGGCGCGGATCCCGGTTCGCGGCGGCCAGGAACATCAGGATCTTGGATCCCTCAGGCAGATGCACACCGGACACCTCGGTGTCCTCATTCACCGTGCGGAAGAAGGTCTGGACGGGAGCCACGTAGCGGACGGTCTCATCGAAGGCCGCCCGGGCCTTGGACGGATCCTGGCGCAACGCGGCCCACTGTTCCGGATTCTCGGCCAGCTCACGCAGCGCGGCACCGATGCCATGGACGGTCGTGTCCACGCCAGCGGTCAGGAAGGACCGCAGCAACCGCGCCGACTCGTCCTCGTCCAACCCCGCTTCGGCGGCCTTCTCATGCAGGGTCGCACCGAACCGCCCGGGCTTCGGGGTACCCACCACGCACTGCTCGACGATCCATGGAGCCGCCTGGCCTCCGGTCTCCATGGCCCGATCGTAGAGGTGGTTCTGAGGGCCGAAGGCATTGAACGCCATGTTGCCGTAGGGCAGCAGGTTCTCCCGCCCGCTCTCGGACAGGCCGATGAAGTCCGGGAAGACGGACAGCGGGTAGGCGGCGGCCAGCTCGGCCACCCCGTCGATCTCCACCGTCGAGCCCTCGGCGAAGAGCTCGTCCACCATGCGGTTGGCGGTGTCCTGGAACTCCTCCCGAATCTGGCGCATCGTCTTGGGGTTGAACACCGAGGTCGCCACCTTGCGGGCCTGGGCGTGCTGGGGCGGGTCCGCCTCCAACAACAGCGACGGCGGCCGCCAGGGCTTCTCCTTCTGGTAGTCCGAGAGCCCCACACCGCGCCCGGACACGAAGATCTCGTGGTTCTGCAGCACGTGGACCACCTCGTCGTACCGAGCCACCGCATAGACGCCGTAGTGGGGCAGCCAGGCGACAGGCCCGGCCTCCCGCAGGGCCTCATGCAGGGGATAGGGATCGGTCAGCGTTTCATCCGAGAACGGGTCGAGGTCGACCACCGGGACGCCGGCGGGGGCGGGAGGAGTCGCGAGGGGCGGGGCAGGGCGCTCTCCGTGGGGGCTCACCTGGGTCTGGATGGCGGCGGTGCCAGTCATGAGGGCTTCTCCTGTCAGTTGGTGTAGGCCGTGCCCTGGACGTCCAGGGCCTCGTCGATCAGGTCGTATTCGAGCATCAGGTCGGCGCCCTGCTGGAGCTTCTCGAGGTCCAGCTCGGCGGAGAACACGGGCAGCTCGATCTCCTGCACCACCTCAGCGGTGACCGTGGTGAACTCCGGCACCAGCGCACTGAAGGCCTCACGGTTGCCGTCGAGGTCCTCCATCGATGAGGACAGGGCCGAACGCAGCCCGTCGATGACCTCGGGATGGGCGTCGGCGTACTCGCGGGTGGTGATCCATCCGGCCACGGGCATCTCCTCGGCCGGTCCCGCGAACAGGTTGCCGATCTTCACCAGCCCCTCCTTCTCGGAGACGGCCTGGAACGGCTCGACCTGCCAGACGGCATCCACGTTGCCGTTCTGCACGGCGGCGGCCATGTCCGGGTACGGCATCTCCATCACCTCGACATCGGCCGGCGAGAGTCCGGCCTCCTCGAGCTGGGCATAGAGGGCCACCGTGCCGATGTTCTGCAGGTTGTTCACCGCGAAGCTCTTGCCCTTCAGGTCGGCGATCTCCTCGATGCCAGACTCCGGGTCCACGTAGATGCCGTGATCGTCAGCGCCGACGTCGTTGCCGGCGATCAGGACGATGGGCAGCCCCTGCTGGGCGGCGAGCAGGGCCGAGGTGTAGTTGGCGTAGGTGACGTCGACATTGCCGGAGGCCAGGGCCGGGATGGCCGCCGCGCCACCCTGGGTCTGGGTCAGCTCGGCATCGATGCCGGCGTCCTCGAGGTACCCCTGCTCATCGGCATTAACCAAGGTGGAGGTGTGCACGAGGGGGAAGTAGCCGATGTTGACGGACTCCAGCTCGCCCGAGCCCTCCCCAGCGGCGGAGGACGATCCGGCGGCGTCCGCTTCGGCGCTGCTGGGTGCGCCGGAACCACAGGCGGTCAGGGTCAGGGCGGCCATGGACAAGACGCCGGCGGCCAGCAGGCTGCGGCGTCGGGCGGCCAGGAGTTTTCGTGTGGGCATCGTGGTCTCCTTGGTTGACGGGGGTGCCTTCGACTATGAGTCATGTCACACTGTTCCCGTCGCAGTTCTCCCTCTGAAAGGAAACGCATGGCCAGAACGTCCGCGGGCCGCTCCTCACTGAGCCGTGCGGTGGACCTGTTGGATGCCTTCGACTCCAACTCGGTGTTCCTCACCGCCACGGACATCGCGCAGCGCACCGGCAGCCCCGTTTCCACCACCCACCGCCTGTTGGGAGAACTCACCTCGCTGGGCCTGCTCGAACGCGCCCCGGACCGGACGTACCGACTCGGGGCGAGGATCTGGGAATGGTCGGCGCGCTCCCCCGGTGCCGCCGGCCTGCGGGCCGCGGCCCTGCCCCACCTGCAGAAGGTCCATCATGCCGTCCGGCAGCATGCCCAGATCGGGATCCTCTCGGGCCGCGACGTCCTGTTCATCGAACGCCTCTCCGCGCCGGACGCCGTCGTGAATTACTCGGTGATCGGCCAGCGGTTGCCCGCACTGGCCTCCTCGTCCGGTCTCGTCCAGCTCGCGTGGCTGCCGGAGCGGGAGCAGGAGGCCGCCCTGGCCGGTGGGCTGCAGCAGTTCACCTCGATGACCGTGACGGACCCGGCCCAGATCCGCCGCCGCCTCGCCGAGATCCGCCGCACCGGTCACGTCGTCAATGATGGCTTCCTGCACACCGCCGCACGCGGCATCGCGGTGCCGCTGCGTGGGCATCAGGATGACTTGCTGGGCGCACTCTCCGTCATCGTCCCCAACGATGCCGCTCCCGCCCTGCCCTACGTCACCCTCCTGCAGACCGCCGCCGCGGCGATCGCCCGGGACTACGCGGCCCTGACCAGTGGGCGCGATGTCCACCGTTCTTAGCGTGGTGTTCACCGGGCGCTCTCCTGCGCGTTGACGGCGACCGATGAACTGTCCAGGTCACGGTGGGGAAACCCCGCCGCTCATCACTCGCGCCTGGCCTCCGCACGGACAGGCGCCCCAGGCCTGAACATCGGAGCCCCCAACATGCAGCGCAAGCTACCCGCGGCCGCCCTGGCCGGACTCATGACCATCGGCTTCCTGGCAACCCCCGCCACCGCCACCACCACCCCCGAGCCCGCCGGGCCCACCCAGCCCGGCGCTGAGTGCACCGCGGCGAACTTCGCCGACAACCAGGCCGGCTCGCAGTACTTCGACTACGTCCGCTGGATGCAGTGCTCCGGCATCACCACCGGCTACGCGGACAACACCTACCGCAAGGGCGCCGACATCGACCGCGGCGAGTCCATGGCCTTCGTCTACCGCTACCTCAACGCGGACTTCACCCCCGGCGAGGCCACCTTCCCCGACGCCCCGGCCGGCTCCACCCACTTCGAGGCATCGAGTGGGGCGCCGCCGAGGAGATCACCACCGGCTATGCCGACGGGACCTTCCAGCCCCACCGTCCCGTGGAACGCGGCGAGTTCGCCTCCTTCCTCTACCGCGCCCTCGACCCCACCACCGACCCCGAAACCGACGTGAGCTTCCCGGACGTGGCCGAGTCCAACACCCACCACGACGCCATCATCTGGCTCGCCTCCGAGGACATCTCCACCGGGTACAAGGACGGGACCTTCAAGGCCAAGGACCCCATCACCCGCGGCGAGGTCGCCGCCCTCATGAGCCGCCTCGACGGCGTCATCAACCCCGAGGAGCCGGAGGCTCCGGAACCGGAGATGCCCGCCGGCGAGCCGGTCCTGCTGACCGATCCGTTCCTGCAGGTCCCCGAGGTCGGCCAGACCAACGTCGCGTGGTTCACCGAGCTCGAGGGCAGCCAGCACTGGGTCATCACCGGTGATGTCTACGGCCTGACCGCCGAAGATCTCGCGCCCACCGTGGACAAGGCCACCAACTCCCGCTCCGGAGTCTTCCAGTCCGAGGCGAACAACACACAGTTCACCGTGACCAAGGCCGAGTCCATGCAGATGTCCCGCACTGCTGAGGACGCCGATTCGGTGCTGTCCGACGCCCCGGCCGAAGAGGACGGCATCGTGTCCCGGGACATCTTCCGCCACGAGGCCACCGTGACCGGGCTGGAGGACGCCGGCGAGGTCGACTACCGCGTTGTCTCCATCCTGGACGGCGAGCCGGTCCTCTCGGACACGTTCTCCCTCGAGGACGCGAAGACCGCCGAGGAGGACGCCAACATCCTGTTGACCTCGGACCACCAGGCCAAGAACAACACCCCGGCCAACCTCGAGTGGGCCGAGACGGTCATCGGTGACATCGACGCCGTCTTCATGGCCGGCGACCTGGCCAACGTCCCGGACCGCGCCTCCGAGTGGTTCGACTCGGAGAACGGCCTGGCCTTCTTCCGCGGGCTGCAGGGCAACGCCGGCTTCGAGGCCCCGAACGGCGAGACGTACGACGGCGGCGAGATCCTGCAGCATGCCCCGCTCTACACGGCCATCGGTAACCACGAGGTCCAGGGCCGGGTCGACGGCATGAACTCCCTGGACGAGTCCTTCAACTCCCCGGTGCCGCGCGAGGTGGCCGAGGCTGAGTACGAGAAGGTCGCAGTAGAGGTCAACCCGGACGGCCACGCCGAGGTCAAGGAGCAGTGGATCGAGGACAACTCCTTCTCCACCACCACCTACGAGGAGCTCTTCACGCTGCCCGAGTCCGAGTCCGGCGGCGAGACGTACTACGCCACCACCGTGGGCAACACCCGCTTGATCTCGCTCTACTCCACGCGCATCTGGCGCTCCGGCACCGCCGAGTCCGATCCGGCGGCGCGTCAGGCCGCCTCGCGCTTCCAGGAGGCCGCGGACACGCTGGACGACCCGATGTCCCAGGGCCACGGCTCATTCATCTTCGAGACCCTGGCCGTGGACTCGGACCAGTACCGCTGGCTGCAGGACGAGCTGGCCTCGGACGCCACCACCGAGGCCGAGAACGTGGTCGTCATGATGCACGAGGGCCCGCAGGGCCTGGGTGACAACGTGACCCCCGCCTTCGCCGAACCGACGAAGATCGAGGAGAAGGACGCCGAGGGCAACGTCACCGGCATCCGCTACGAGTACGAGGCGGAGAACAACAAGCTCCTCACCGACCTCACTCCGCTGATTGACGCCGAGGGCACCTCCGTGGACCTGGTGTTCAACGGCCACTCCCACCTGTGGAACCGCTTCGAGTCCGAGAACGGCGTGAACTACCTGGAGACCTCCAACGTGGGCAACTCCTACGGCGCCTACCACGAGCTCTCCGGCGACTCCCGCCCGGTGCCGGGTGCCCCGTGGAACGCGGACAATTACGTGGAGCAGGGCAGCCCGGGCGGCCTCGAGCCGATCGTTCCGTCCGAGCGTCCGTTCGCGTCCCTGGTGGACCCGGACCAGGATGCCCCGTACGTGGCCTCCAACGACTACAGCATCTTCACCAACCTGGACGCCCAGGCCGGCTCGGTGACCTCGTTCATCCTGGACACCAAGAACCCGGACGCGCAGCCGGAGGTCCTGGACGTGTTCATGCTCGACTGATCCGGTGATGTGACAGCATCAAGGGCCGCCGGTGTCTTCGGACATCGGCGGCCCTTGCCTTATTCCATGGCGTAGCTTGTCCTGGTGAGGCACCCGAAGAACCCCCAGATGCCCGACGGCGGCGCACCCCAGCGCGTACCCGTCTCCATCGCGCTGGCCTCCTTCACCTCCAGCGTGGACCGTTTCGCGGTCAGCCCGCTGCTGGTGTTCCTGGCCGTGGACCTGGGCGCCTCCCTGGACGAGGCGGTGGCCGTGGCCGGGGTGTACTTCCTCGCCTACGGATTCACGCAGCCGCTCTGGGGCGGCCTCTCGGACCGCTTCGGGCGGATGCGGATGATGCGGATCGCCCTGGCCGGGTCCGTGGTGTTCGGCCTGCTCTCCGCGATCGCGCCCACCCTGCCGCTGCTCATGGTCTTCCGCAGCCTGACCGGCGCCTGCTTCGGCGGGATCATCCCCACCGCCATCACCTTCATCGGGGACACCGTGCCCCCACTGCGCCGCCAGGCCGCACTGGCGGACAACATGGCGGCCATCGCGGTGGGGACGGCGATCGCGACGGCCGCGGCCGGCGTCGTGGGCGAGACCGTGGGTTGGCGGCTGATGTTCGCCCTCCCGCCGGTGCTGGCCGTCGGCTGCATCGCGGCCCTGTGGACCACCGCCGAGCCCCCGCTGCCCGCCCGGCGGCCCCTCCTGGGGGCCTTCGCCGAGGCGCTGCGGCACCGATGGATGCTTGCGGTGATCTGGTTGGTGTTCGTGGAGGGGGCCGTGGTGCTGGGGTTGCTGACCCTGCTGGCCCCGGCACTGCAGGACCAAGGACTGGACGCGTCCGTGGCGGGTCTGGCCGTTGCCGCGTACGGGGTGTCAACACTGGCGTGCAGCCGGCTGGTCCGGCCCATCCTCCGCCGGCTGTCCGTCCCGGCGACCATGGCCCTCGGCGGGGCGGGCATGGTGGCCGGCTACGCCGCCGTCGCCGTCCACGTCTCGGTGCCGACGGTCGCCTTCGCGGCCGCCGCGCTGGGCTGGACGTGGGCCCTGCTGCACACCTCGCTGCAAGTCTGGGCCACGGACGTGCTGCCGGGGCTGCGCGGGACCGCCGTCGCCCTGTTCGCCGCCTCCCTGTTCGCCGGCAGTTCGGTGGGCACCCTGGTGGCGGGTCCCCTCGCCGACGCCGGCCAGTGGGCCTGGCTGTTCAGCGCCACGGCCGCGGTGGCCGCGGTGCTGGTGGGGCTGGTGGTGGTGGCGCAACGGCGCTACCTCGCCGCAGGGCGCCCCT
This sequence comes from Citricoccus sp. NPDC079358, assembly GCF_040702545.1. Taxonomy (NCBI): domain Bacteria; kingdom Bacillati; phylum Actinomycetota; class Actinomycetes; order Micrococcales; family Micrococcaceae; genus Citricoccus; species Citricoccus sp. NPDC079358. The sequence continues at coordinate 250,826 of NZ_JBFBLI010000003.1, read as the reverse complement.
GACGCTGGTTTAGCGCGACTGAACCGCGGCGGGAGTCTCCTCCCGCACCTCAGGCCGGGACTCATCACGGTTCTCGTCTGCCTTGGCAGGGATCTTGGCCGGGGCGGCCCCCGCCGAGATGATCGACATGCTTCCCGTGGCCAGGGGTTCGGATTCGACCGAGCGCTCGATCCGGGTGGCCAGGGGCTTCTGCTTGATGAACATCAACAGGATCGCAGCAACCAGGCCCAAGGGAGCTATCCACAGGAAGATCGGGGTCAGTGCGTCGCTGTAGGCGGTGATCACCGTGTCATGGAGCGGATCCGGCAGTCCGGCGATGACATCTGGGGTCAAGGACTCGGCGCTGCCCATCTGCCCGGCCCCATCAGCGGGGAGGCGCTCGGTGAACAGGTTGGCCAAGCGGGCGGCGAACAGGCTGCCGACCAGGGAGGAGCCCAGGGTGGCCCCGATCTGGCGGAAATAGTTGTTCGAGGCGGTGGCGGTCCCGACCATGGAGATCGGGAAGGTGTTCTGCACGACCAGCACCAGGATCTGCATGGACAGGCCCAGGCCGATACCGAGCAGGCCCAGGTAGGTGCAGGCCAGCCACACCGGCTGATGCGGATCCATCAGGGACAGCAGCCCCATGGAGATCGCGATGATGAAGGCACCGACCACCGGGTACCACTTGTACTTGCCGTACTTGGAGACCAGCTGCCCCGAGACAGTCGAGGTGATGAGCATGGCGCCCATCATCGGGATCATCATCAGCCCGGCCACGGAGGCCTCCAGGCCGAAGGACATCTGCAGGTAGGTGGGCATGTAGCCCAGGGCACCGAACATCGCGACGCCGATGAACAGTCCGGAGATGGTGGTCAGCACGAAGTTGCGCTCCCGGAACAGGGTCATCGGGATCAGCGGCTCCGCGGTGCGACGCTCCACCAGCACGAAGCCGACGGCGGCCAGCACAAACAGCGCGGCGAGGCCCAGGATGATCGGGTCGGTCCAGGCATAGGTCCCGCCGCCCCACGTGGTCACCAGGACCATGGCGGTGGTGGCCACGGCGATCAGTGCCATGCCGCCCCAGTCCAGGGTCGGGCGGCCCTGGGTGTTGCGGGGCAACTTGAGGAACACGATGGCGGCCAGTAGGGCCACCACGCCGATCGGGAGGTTGATCCAGAAGGCCCATCGCCAGCCGGGACCGTCCGTGAACCAGCCGCCGAGCAGGGGGCCGATCACCGAGGAGAGGGCGAAGACGCCGCCCATGATGCCCATGTACTTGCCGCGCTCGCGGGCCGGAACCACGTCCGCGATGGCCGCTTGGGACAGGATCATCAGACCGCCGCCGCCGAGGCCCTGAATCACGCGAGCCACGATCAGAGTGCCCATGTCCGGGGCCAGGCCGCCGACCACCGAACCGGCCATGAACACGGAGATGGCGAAGATCAGCAGTGGCTTGCGGCCGATCTGGTCACCGAGCTTGCCATAGATGGGCATGGCGATGGTGGTGGCCAGGATGAAGGCGGTGATGACCCAGACCATGCTGGACACTCCGTTGAGCTCACCGACGATGGTGGGCAGAGCCGTGGAGAAGACCGTCTGGTTCAGGGAGGCCAGCAGCATGGCCAGCATCAGGCCGATGAACAACGGGACGAGCGTTCCTTTCGGAATCGCAGAGCCGGACGTGGCCGGGGGTGTGGCCGGGCCGGCGTCGGACACGGTCTTTTGGACCGGTGCGGCGGGGGCGGATGCGGACCCCTTGAGAGCATCCTCGGGGTGGTGGGTCATGAAAGCTTCCTGTAGAGGTCCTGGTAGAGGTCAAGGGCGTCGTCCACGGAGGACTGTGCGAGATACCCGCCGGCCGCGCCACGGGTCACGATGAGATAGCGCAGCGGGACGCCGGCCGCCATGGTGAGCATGCGGGCTGCCTGCTCCACGCTGTGGCCGTTGAGTCCGCCGGACCAGGCCGGATGGTCGGCCATGGCCGTGGCGATCATCTGATAGACGAGGTCCTCGCCCTGCATCATCATTTCCCGGCGCCGCAACAGCAGGTGCGGGAACTTCTCGAAGAGTTTGCTCCGCCGGTCGGCATCCCCCTCCGCGTACGTGCTCCGGCCGACGGTCAGCAGGAGTTCCGTGGTGCGGTGGATGAGCCCCTCTTCATCGAGGAAGTCCTCGGGGAGCTCAGGTGCACTGGGCGGCATCACGCCGAGAATGGCGTCTTCCTTGGTGGGGAAGTAGTTGAAGAACGTTCGCTGGGAGATTCCAGCCTCGCTGGCAATGGCCTCGACGGTGACGTGCTTGGTGTCGTCATCGAGGGCGAGCTCTGCGGCAGCGTCATGGATGGCGTGCCAGGTCTCGGTCTTCTTGCGCTCGCGAAGGGACGTCGAAGCAGGGGTATCCGTGGGGGGCATGGCTATATTTTTGCACAACTGCACTTATTGCGCAACTGCAAAATTGCAGTGATGCAGCTCACTGCGGGCCGCCGCTCAGTAGCCGCGAGCCCACTTGCACCCCTCCCCCGCGTGGCGTGGACTGGTCCCATGACCACCCCTTCTACCGGATCGCCGACGTCGGACACCACCGTGGTCGGCGACGTCACCCGGGCCACGGGCCGGGTCCCGGTGATTGCCCTGACGGGCCACCTCGGCGCAGGGAAGACGAGCCTGCTCAACCACCTGCTGCTCCGGCCCGGGGCCCGCCTCGGCGTGGTGGTCAATGACTTCGGGCAGCTCAACGTGGACGCGGCCTTCGTCACCGGCCACGTGGACGTGGCCGCATCTATCTCCGGCGGCTGCCTCTGCTGCCTGGAGGACGCAGGCGGCCTGGACCAGGCCCTCGAACGGCTGGCCCAGCCGAAGCTCAGGCTCGATGCGATCCTCGTGGAAGCCAGCGGCGTCGCCGATCCGATCACCGTGGCGCGCCTGATCCACCACAGCGAAGCGGCGCGGATCCGGCCGGGCGGCGTGATCGAGGTGATCGACGCCATCGAGCACTTCAACACCGTGGACACCTGGTCGGACCCGCCGTCCAGGTACCAGGCGGCCACGCTCGTGGTGATCGGCAAGACGGACCTGCTGCCGGTGGAGGACCGCGAACGGGCGGTCGCGCGCATCACCGGACGCATCAGGGAGCGCAATCCAGTGGTGACCGTGGTGGTGGCCCGTCAGGGTCGGATCGATCCGGCCCTCGCCTTCGATACCGCCGAGGACGAGGACCCCTCCGACCAGCTCCCGATCGCCCAGCTGATGCGGGAGGCCACCCACGGCCACGGCGACCATGCGCATGCACGATCCGCCTCGGTGGCACTGGCGGGGCCCGTCTCGCCCAGCGCCCTGATCGACCTGCTGGAGCGCCCACCCGCCGGTGCATACCGGATCAAGGGACGGGTGAGGGTGCTCGGCCCCCGCGGCGAACACGGCTACGCCGTGAACCTGGTGGGGCCCATGGTCAACATCGCCCCGCTGCCGGAGCCGCCCGCGGCCGGCGAACTCGTCGCCATCGGCATGCGGATGGACCCGGCGGCCGCCCAGCGCAGCCTTGACGCCACCGCAGCCGCCCCGGCGCAGCGCTCGGACACAGCAGGACTGCGGCGCCTGGCTCGCTACCGACGGCTCAGCGGCTGACGCCACCGGAGGACCGGCGAGCCGAGCGGTACGCCCTCACGGCCTCGCGCGAGAGGGGGTTCTCGCGTTCGCGGTCCGGCCTACCGCCCGTGCAGGGCGTTCAGCTGGCCCGCAGCCGATTCGACGGCCTCGTCCACGGAGGGCTCCTGCCCGCCCGACTGCGCCGCCTCCTGGTCCGCTTGCTCTTCGGCCAACCGCCGGACCTCGGCGATGTCCAGGCCGGTGACCTGGTCCAGCAGATCGTTCAGCGCCGAGCCGGGCAGGGCTCCGGCCTGGGAGAAGACCAGCACGCCGCCACGGAAGGCCATCAGCGTGGGGATGGACGTAATGCCGGCCATCGCGGCCAGCTGCTGCTCGGCCTCGGTGTCCACCTTGGCGAACACCACGTCAGGGTGCTGCTCGGAGGCGGCCTCGAATACGGGGGCGAACTGGCGGCACGGGCCGCACCACGCGGCCCAGAAGTCAACGAGGACGGTGTCATTCTCGGCAACGGTGGTGCCGAAGGTGTCTACGGTGAGGTCAACGGTGGCCATGGGGCTCCTGTCAGGAGAGGGGTCGGGATCTACACCCCTCAACCCGTCCGACCCTGCCTGCTATTCCTGGGCGCGCGCCAGCTCGGTCAGCAGCCGGGCCAGCTCGGCCTGGTCGGGCTGGGACAGCACTGAGAAATAGTCGCCGGCCTCCCGGCGCCGGGCCTCGCGGACCTCTTCCCGCAGACCGACGCCGGCCTCGGACAGGCTGATGCGCGTGGCCCGGCGGTCCGCGGGGTCGGGGCGACGCTCCACGAGCCCCTTGGCCTCGAGCTGGTCGATGACCTCGGTGGCCGAGCGCGGGGCGATCCGCAGGCGGTCGGCGATGTCCTTCAGGCGCAGCCCCTCCTCAACATGCCGACCCGCTTCCTGGCAACGGCGGTGGTCAGCACACGCACCGTGACCATCCGGCCCGTGCCCGTGGGCACCGCCCGCCACGGCCTGCAGGGCCCGGAACTGATACGGCGTCAGGTCGAAGGGGGCCAGCTGATGACTCCACCGGTGACGCAGCCGGCGGAAGGCGGCGTGCATGAGGTCGCCCAGATCCGGGGTCTCAGCCGTGGGGCCGCCAGCAGTCATGCCCCTCATCCTACGCGATTATTGACGCTCAACCTCTTAGTGAGGTAACCTCTCTATATCGGGTTCGAGCGCCAGCCTCACCCGTTTCGCCGGGAACGCCCGCCCGAACAGCCGGCACCCCGAGCCCCACGACTTCCTTTCCCGAGGCCCCTACCGAAGGAGCGCACACCCATGAGCACCCCCGCCCTCCACACCCCGTCCGACCCGACCAGCCGCGGTGGTCCCGCCCGGAAGAACCCGGCCGACCAAGCCCAGATCCAGCGCCACCCCGTGTCCCTGCGCCGCATCGCGGCGCTCTTCGCCCCGCACAAGGTGACCATCGCCGTCGTCGTGCTGTTGATCTCCGTCTCCTCGGTCGTCAATCTCGCCCAGCCGTTCCTGGTCCGCGGGGTGATCGATGATGCCCTGCCGCACCAGGACCTCTCCCTGTTGGCCCTCCTGGCCGGAGCGATGGTCGCCGTGGCGGCCGTGACCGCCGTGATCGGCGTGGTCCAGACGTGGATGGCCACGCAGATGGGCCAACGGGTCATGCACACCCTGCGCGTCAAGCTCTTCACGCACCTGCAGCAGCAGTCGCTGGGGTTCTTCACCAGGACCCGCGGCGGCGAGGTCCAGTCCCGCCTGACGCATGACATCGCGGGCATGCAGTCCTTGGTCACGTCCACCGCCACGGGCGTCGCCACCAACCTGACCACCACGGTGGCCACCGCCGTCGCCATGGTGGCCCTGTCCCCGCAGCTCTCGCTGATCTCCCTCGTGGTGCTGCCGCCGGCCATCTGGCTCTCTCGCCGGGTGGCCCTGATCCGCCGCGCCGTCACCGCCGAACGCCAGCAGACGCTCGCGGCGCTGCACACCCAGGTGGAGGAGGGCCTCTCCGTCTCCGGCGTGCGCCTGGCCAAGACCCTCGGCACCACCGAGCGGGACGCCGGCCGCTTCACCGACCGCTCCGAGGCGCTCGTGGGCCTGGAGATGCGCTCCCAGCTGGCCGGTCGCTGGCGGATGGCCACCATGCAGATCATCTTCGCCGCCATCCCCGCCGTCATCTACCTGGCCGCCGGCTTCCCGGCGACCTCCGGCGGCATGACCATCGGCACGCTCGTAGCGTTCACCGCCCTGCAGGGCACCGTGTTCCGCCCCATCATGGGCCTGCTGAACATCGGCGTCCAGTGGGTCACCGCGCTGGCCTTCTTCTCCCGCATCTTCGAATATCTCGACCTCGATCCCGAGCTGAAGCCGCCGGCCTCGCCCGCCGTGATCGAGCCGACACAGGTCCGCGGCGAGGTCCGCTTCGAGAATGTCTCCTTCTCCTACGACGGCGGCACCCCCACCGCGGACGGCGCACCTGCCGCGGAGCGTAACCCGGTGACCGAGCCACGCCACGTGCTCAAGGGCATCGACCTGGTGGTCCCGGCTGGAACCTCCACGGCCGTCGTCGGGCCCACGGGGTCCGGCAAGTCCACGCTGGCCGGGCTGCTCCCCCGGCTCTACGACACCACCACCGGCCGCGTCACGGTCGACGGGATCGACGTCAGGGACATCGCCCCGCAGGACCTGGCGAGGATCGTCGGCGTGGTCTCCCAGGAGACCTATCTGGTCCACGCCTCCGTGCGGGAGAACCTGCTCCTGGCCGACCCGGAGGCCACGGATGCCCGACTCTGGGACGTCCTCGGCGCCGCCTCGCTGGCGGACACCATCGCGGCCCTGCCCGCAGGACTGGACACCCTGGTCGGCGCCCGCGGCCACCGCTTCTCCGGCGGCGAGCAGCAGCGGCTGGCCATCGCCCGGACCATCCTGCGCGATCCCCCCGTGCTGGTCCTGGACGAGGCGACCTCCGCCCTGGACAACACCACCGAGGCCCGCGTACAGGCCGCCCTGGACCGCCTCTCCGTGGGCCGCACCACGCTGATGATCGCCCACCGCCTGTCCACGGTCACCCAGGCGGACCAGGTCGTGGTGCTCGACGCCGGCCGGATCGTGGAGCAGGGCAGTCCGGCTGCACTCCTGGCCGGCAGCGGCCCCTTCGCGGTGCTCGCGGCCCGTGGCGGACAGCCGTCGGCCACGGCCCTCAGATCGCCAGTCGCCACGGGCTAGCCAGGCCACCCGGGACCGTGCCTAGGGTGGCCACGGACCCACCCCAGTCCTGCAGTCCTGGGATCCCGTCCCGCACGACGTCGTCGGCGCCCTCCGCGTCACAGGTCACGGTCTGCAGGACCCGAAGAAAGGCCAGTTTCCATGCCCGACAAGCAGCCCCGCATCCCTGGCTCGCCCGGCTCAGCCACTCCCCCTGTCGCGGAACCGACCACCCCGGCCGGACCGCTGCCGCCCTCCCCGGACCAGTCCGGGCCCGCCACCGTGTCCCCCACCGGCCAGGAGACGGGCACACCGCAGGACAAGATGGCCCAGGGCGGGAAGTTCCTGACCACCGCCCACGGTGCCCGCCTCAAAGACTCAGACCATTCCCTGAAGGCCGGCAACCGCGGCCCGATCCTGCTCCAGGACCACCACTTCCGCGAGAAGATCAGCCACTTCGACCACGAGCGGATCCCCGAGCGCGTGGTCCATGCCCGCGGCTCCGGAGCCCATGGCGTGTTCCGGGGATACGGCACCGCGTCGAAGATCAGCCGGGCCGGGGTGTTCGCCCAGGACAAGGAGACGGAGGTCTTCGTCCGCTTCTCCACCGTGGTCGGCTCCCGCGGGTCTTCGGACCTGGCCCGGGACACCCGGGGCTTCGCCACCAAGTTCTACACGGACGAGGGCACCTGGGATCTGGTCGGCAACAACATCCCGGTGTTCTTCATCCAGGACGCCCTCAAGTTCCCGGACGTCGTCCACGCCGTCAAGCCGCACCCGGATCGCGAGATCCCCCAGGCCCAGTCCGCCCATGACACGTTCTGGGACTTCGTCTCCCTGCACACCGAGGCCCAGCACCACACCATGTGGAACATGGCGGACCGCGGCATTCCGCGGTCCTACCGGATGATGGAGGGCTTCGGCATCCACACCTTCCGTCTCATCGCGCAGGACGGCTCCACCGTGCTGGTGAAGTTTCACTGGAAGCCGAAGCTCGGGGTGCACTCGGTGACCTGGGAGGAGGCCCAGATCATCAGCGGAGCCGATCCGGACTTCCACCGCCGCGACCTGGCCGACGCCATCGAGGCCGGCGCGTTCCCGGAGTGGGAGCTGGGCGTCCAGGTCTTCGAGGACACCGAGGACCAGATGTTCGCCGGGATCGACCTGCTCGATCCCACCAAGATCGTGCCGGAGGAACTGGTGCCGGTGGAACCGATCGGGAAGATGACCCTGAACCGCAACACCACCAACTTCTTCGCCGAGACCGAGCAGGTGGCCTTCAATCCGAACAACCTCATCCCCGGCATCGACGTCACCAATGACCCGCTGCTGCAGGGCCGACTGTTCTCCTACCTGGACACCCAGATCACCCGCCTCGGCGGGCCGAACTGGAACCAACTGCCCATCAACCGCCCTCACGCCGCGGTGAATGACATGCTGCGGGACGGCATGCACCAGACCGCCGTGCACGCCGGGGTGGCCCCCTATCGGCCGAACTCGCTGGACGGCGGCAACCCCTTCGAGACGCCCGACGGCGACCGGCCCTTCATCGATCACCCCGCCCCGGTGCCGGCCTCCGTGAAGGAACGGGCCCTGCCGGCCTCCTTCGAGGACCACTTCAGCCAGGCCCGGCTGTTCTTCCAGTCCCTGTCCGAGGTGGAGAAGGAGCACGTGGCGCAGGCCTACACCTTCGAGCTCGGCAAGTGCTACGAACAGGCCATCCGCGAGCGCCAGCTGAAGGCCCTGGCCGCGATCGACCCGACCCTGGCGCAGGTCGTCGCGGACGGGCTGGGCCTGCCGGTGCCGAAGCCGGCGGAGTCCCCGGCCGACGTCGTGCCGTCCCCGGCGCTGTCCCAGGTGGGCCGGGAATGGCCGCTCGACGGACGGCAGGTGGGCATCGTGGTCGGGCCGGACGTCGATGCCGGCGAGCTGTCCGGCACGGTCACCTCGGTGCACCAGGCCGGATTGGTGCCGCTGATCATCGCGCCGAGCGGCGGGGAGGCCGCCACGCGGTTACTGGGCAAGGATCTGGTGGCCCAACGCACCTATCTCACCGCCCGGTCCATCGAGTTCGACGCCGTCCTGGTCGCCTCGGCGACGCCGCCGGCCCCGGACGCCGCCAATGGGCTCGACAGCAAGGTCGGGGCCTCCACCCCGGACGGCATCGATCCCCGGGTCTCCCTGTTGCTGGGCGAGGTGTGGCGCCAGGCCAAGGCCATCGGCGCCTACGGGGCCGGCGAGGACGTGCTGCGCACGACCGGGTACCTGGAGGGAGCCGGCGTCGTCACCGGGTCCGGAGCCGAGGAGGCGGTTCAGCAGCTGCTGAACCTGATGCCGGCGCACCGGGTCTGGGAGCGGTTCCCGACGACGGGCCGCTTCGCCACCACCTGACCCGGCCCCCGCTCCGCCCCACCATCCGGCCAACCCTCCGGCCCGCCGCCGTCCACGGCGACTCAACCGGCGCCTGACCAGCGGCGGGCCGGTTGGCGGGTCACGGTTAGGATCGGGGCGTGACCGATGACAACAGCACCGCCCTGCCCGGACTCCGCCAGGGCAGGTCAGTCGCGTGGATCCCGTTCCTGCTGAGCCTGATCGCGTTGGCCGCCATCGTCATCTGGGGACTCCGGATCTACCCCGACCTACCCGAGACCATTCCCACGCACTGGGGCCCCGGCGGGGTGCCCGATGCCTGGGAGGAGAAGTCCTTCGGCACCGTGTTCATGCCGCAGATGATCGCCGCCGGCACCACCGCGCTGATGGCTGTCCTGGCGCTGATCATCCCGGCGCTGATGAACCCGCCGAAGGATCCCTCGGCCTGGAAGCGATACCGGCTGGAGGGTGCCGAGCGCGCCACCATCTCCGTGCTGGGCTGGATCTCCCTCTTGACCGTGCTGTTCGTCGGGTACCTCGGCGTCCAAGGCTGGTTCACGCCGGAAGAGGTCTCTTTCCAGTGGCCGATGGCCCTCTACCTCATCCTGATCTTCGTGATGATCTTCCTGCCCTACCGGCGTTGGAGCCGCTGGGCAGACGCCCAGTCCAGCGAGCACGGCTTCACTCCCACCGCCGAGGAGCAGGCCGAGGAGAAGCTCTGGCTGCCCGGGAGCATCTACAACAACCCGGATGAGCCCCTGATCCTGGTCCCCAAGCGGGAGGGCTACGGCACCGGCGCCACCATCAACGTGGGCAATCGGGCCGGCCGGATCACCGTGATCGTGTTCCTCGTGGTGTTCGTGGGCGGCCCGTTGGCGCTCGTTTTCGCGGTCGCCTGACGCGGCGCTTCCTCTCCCGCCAGTCCCTGTGTCAGCGCGACTCCACCCGGTCAGGCCGATCAGAGGAGAACCGTGGCAGGAAGGACAACGCCACCATCGTCACGCCCAGGCCCAGATGCAGCCAATTGTCGGCGTCATTGAGAGGCACGAAGTTCCCGGGTGAGTCGTGGCCGACGAACAGGCCGTACAACCACAGCACCAGGTAGATCACGCCGCCCCACAACAGGTAGTGCCGCGCCATGGTGCCCGTCCTGGCCAGGGCAAGTCCGGCGATGCCGACCAGCAGGAAAACCACGCCGTACACCATGGCGACGATCTGGACAGGGCTGCGACCAGGCCTGTCCTCGCCGGCGGCAGGGCGGGCGGGTGTGGTGGGATGCTGCGACGACGTGGACATGACGGTTCCTTTCGTCAGGCGTGAATTCCACAGGCGGTTGGCCGTGGTGCGATCATGACGCAGGGGCCGCGGCAGGGTGAAGATCTCGGAGGCGCGGACCGGCCCTTCCCCGCGCCCAGGGGCAGATGACTACGGTGGACCGCGGACGCGGACGCCACACCCAGGAGGGACCATGTTCACCCCAGATATCGCCCCCGGAGTGCACCTGATCGAGCATGCCAACGTCAACTGCTACCTCGTGGAGGACGAGGAGGGCCTGACCCTCGTCGATGCCGGCCTGCCGGGGGTCTGGACCGAACTGGGCCAGGCGATCCGCGCCGTCGGTCGACAGCCGGAGGACGTGAAGGCTTTGGTGCTCACCCACGCCCACTTCGACCACGTGGGCGTCGCGCGGCGACTGGTCCAGCGGCTGGGGGTACCGGTGTACGGCCACCGGGACGAGCGCACCTTGGCGGCCCGCCCCTACCGGTACGCCCATGAGAACCCCCGCGCCACGTACCCGCTGAAGCATCCCCGGGCCGTGCCGATCCTGACGTCCATGCTCTTCGCCGGAGCCCTGGCCGTGAAGGGCGTGCAGATCACTGACGAGTTCGGCGCCGCCGCCACGGTGCCGGTACCGGGCCACCCCCGCGTGGTCCCCAGCCCTGGCCACACTGCCGGCCACTGCGCGCTCCACCTGCCCGACCGGGACGTCCTGCTGACCGGTGACGCCCTGGTGACGCTGGACCCGTACACCGGGGAGACCGGGCCCCGGATCGTCGCCGGGGCGGCCACCGCGGACAGCGACCTGGCTCTACGGAGTCTGGACGCCTTGGCACAGACGCAGGCCGGCACGGTTCTGACTGGCCATGGCCAACCGTGGACCGGGGGCATCGAAGGCGCCGTGGCCGAGGCGCGCCGCCACGGGCGCTCCTGATTCGGTGACCGGGTGAGTGCAGTCGTCGTGGAGGTGATCGGGCAAACGTCACGACGACAGCCCCTCGTTTCCTGCCGCGGCGCCCGGATACCGTGGAGAGCGTGAGCCGTATTCCACAACCCACCCTGTCCCTGCAGGCGAACTTCGCCTCCGATCTCCCCGAACTGGCCATCCCGTGGCAGGCCGAGGAGGCCCCGGAGCCACGACTGCTGGTGGTCAATGAACCGTTGGCCGCCGATCTCGGCCTGAACCCGGAGTGGCTTCGCAGCCAGGACGGCATCGGACTCCTGACCGGAAACCGCGTGCCCGAGGATGCCTCGCCCGTGGCCCAGGCCTACGCGGGGCACCAGTTCGGCTCCTACGTCCCCCGGCTGGGCGACGGCCGGGCCATCTTGCTGGGCGAGATCACGGACACCGGCGGCCACCGGCGGGACGTCCACCTCAAGGGTTCCGGGCGCACGCCCTTCGCGCGCGGCGGGGACGGGAGGGCCGTCGTCGGGCCCATGCTCCGGGAGTACCTCATCAGCGAGGCCATGCACGGACTCGGCATCCCCACCACCCGCTCGCTGGCCGTCGTCGCCACCGGCCGGACCGTCCTGCGCGAGGAGGGCCCGCTGCGGGGGGCCGTGCTCACCCGCGTGGCGGCCAGCCACCTGCGCGTGGGCAGCTTCCAGTACGCCCGCCATCACGAAGACCCAGCCGTCCTCCGCCGTCTGGCGGACCAGGCCGTGGAACTTCACCACCCGGCGGCGGCCCAGGACGAGAACCCCTACCTGTCCCTGCTCCGCGGCGTGATGGCGGCGCAGGCCGGCCTCGTGGCCCAGTGGCTGCTGGTGGGCTTCGTGCACGGGGTGATGAATACGGACAACATGACCATCTCCGGTGAGACCATCGACTACGGTCCTTGCGCCTTCATAGACGCTTTCGACCGCAACGCCGTCTACAGCTCCATCGACACGGGCGGGCGGTACGCCTACGGAAATCAGCCGGTGGTCGCCCAGTGGAACCTGGCTCGTTTCGCCGAAGCCCTGCTGCCACTGCTGCACGGGGACCAGGACCAGGCCGTCACCCTGGCCACGGAGGCCCTGGGAGAGTTCCCCCGGGAGTTCGGGACTGCCTTCTCGGCCGGAATGCGCCGCAAGCTGGGCTTGCTGTCGGACGCTCCAGACGAGGCCGTGGGCCCGCTGATCGATGACCTACTCGCCCTGCTGCACCAGGACCACATCGACTACACGCAGTTCTTCCGCCGCCTCGGCCAGGCCGCCCGCGGAGACCTGGGTCCGGTCCGGGACGTGTTCACCGACCGGCCCGCCCTCGACGCCTGGATCGAGCGCTGGCAGTCCTTCACCCCGGATCCCGAGGTGATGGGCCGCGCGAATCCGGTCTATATCCCCCGCAACCATCTGGTCGAGGAGGCCCTCGAGGCTGCGACGGCCGATGACCTGGCGCCTCTGCACCATCTGCTGGAGGCCGTCAGCGACCCCTTCCGCGAGCGCCCCGGGTTCGAGCGCTACGCCGAACCCCCGCCGGAGGACTTCGGTCAGTACCGCACCTATTGCGGGACCTGAACCGCAACCCGCAGACCCTGCTCATCTGGCGGTCGGGCTCAGGGTGTCCGATCCACCGGGACCAGCCGGGCGTCCACCAACCGCCCGTCCTGCACCGTAGCGGTCATCACGGTGCACTCGGGCTGGCGCCGCCGGTCTGTCGGCGAGCCGGGGTTCAGCAGCCGCAGCCCGGGGTTGGCCGTCCCCTCCCCGGCCACGGTGTTCCAAGGGATGTGGCTGTGGCCGAAGATCAACACGTCGTCCTCCGGGAAGGCGGTGGCCATCCGCTGCTCCCGACCACGGGCCGCCCCGGTCTCATGGGTCATGGCAAACCGGACGCCGCCGATTTCCACCCGCGCGATCTCCGGTAATCGCCGGCGCAATTCCTCGCCGTCATTGTTGCCCCACACGCCCACCAGGCGGCGAGCCCGGGCCTGGAGCTCGTCCAGCGCCTCCGGGACCTGCCAGTCACCGGCATGGAAGACGACGTCGGCCGCCTCCACGGCCTGCCACACCCGCGCGGGCAGGGCGCGCGCCCGGGTGGGGACATGTGTGTCGGCCAACAGCAGCAGGCGGACCGGTGCGGAGGCATCGAAAGCGGCGGTCATGTCCATGCGCACAACCTATGTGCACGCGCTTCGCGGAGAAAAGCTGCGACCGCGTGGGGCCTTTTGGGGATGGCTCGCGAGTCCGTGCCGAAGATCTCTTGGTGCCGACTTGACCTTCACATCAGTGTGAATGTTGAACGATGGCCTTGCTCCTCCCCAGAGCGCTCACCGTCGTCCCGTCAGAGAGGTCCACCTGCATGTCCACGATCACCGAGGCCATCCGTTCGCGTCGCTCGCCGCGCGCTTTCCTGTCTGATCCCTTGCCCGGAGATGTGATCCGTGAGGTGCTCGAGGATGCTCGCTGGGCGCCGTCGCACAGCAACACCCAACCGTGGACCACGCACGTCGTCTCCGGGGCCGCGCGGGACACGTTGAGTTCGGCGTTGCTGGAAGCTCACGATGCCGGCATACGCTCTCCTGACTTCACCGAGACCTATGGCGACGGCGTGCATCTCGAGCGCTCCCAGCGCCTTGCTGCCGCGACGTATGGGGTCCGTGGCATCGCGCGCGACGATCGCGCTGGTCGCAACGAAGTCGTGCGCGAGAACTTACGCTTCTACGGTGCACCGCACGTAGCAATGATGTTCGTCCCGCAGCTCGGGGATGGGGTGCGTGCGGCCAGCGATGTGGGTATGTACGCGCAGAACTTCCTGCTATCGCTACACGGCCACGGGTACCAGGGGATCCCTCAGGCGGTCCATGGCATGTACGCCGACACGGTGCGCAGGACGCTCGGAGTGCCTAGCGACCAGAAGCTGCTCTTCGGCATCGCGTTCGGAACGGCTGACCCGGATTCACCTTTGCGCAGCCTCGACATCGGGCGCGTCCCGCTGGATCACAGCGTGGTGTTGCATGACACGGGCACGCTCGACGACGGCGTCCTTCAGGACGCTGCGGACGCCGGGACGGCGCGGTCCATGGCTTCGATGTAGCGGGTCAGGGCGTCCCGGTTCTGTTCAAGGAACGAGATGCGCTCCGTCATCTTGCCTCGTTGCTCGACGAGCATCTCCCGCAGTTCCGGGTCGGGGTCCGCGACCACGGTGGCCTCGGTGTTGTTCAAGCAAGGCAACATATCGCCGATGATCCGGGTCGGGATCCCGGAGTCGAGCAGTCCGCGGATCTTGCGAACCCGGTGGACCAGGTAGTCCTCGTACTCCCGGTAGCCGTTCTGGAGACGACGCGGCGCGATGAGGCCTTGTTCCTCGTAGTACCTGAGCATGCGCGCGGGCACCCCGGTCTTCTGGGCCAGCTCACCGATCCTCATGGACACTCCTTCAGAACTGCCGCTCGGCCACCGCCGGGCGGGTGGAGGAGTCGATCAACTCGCGAAGCCGCGGCGCGGGGACTGGTGCGCCGGTGTCCGCGGAGAAGTTCGAGTAGAACGACTCGGGATCGGCGGCGTAGATCAACGTATACGCGCCCGATTCCGGCTCGACCCGCCAGGACTCAGCCAGCGGACCGGCATCGACCGGATCGAACCCGAAGCTGTCGACGACCTCCGAGACGAGCGCTGTGGCTTCGTCGGAGTCACCGGACACGGCCATACCCGAACGGTCCTGCGCCCCTGCCGGGCGAGCGAGCGAGGGGATGTGGTGGGCGACGATGTTGTTGAATGCCTTTACGATCTCCGCGCCAGGCAGAAGCGTCGCCTCATATTCGGCGGTCGCGAGATCCAGCGAGTCGAGCACGGTGATCCGTCCGTCGCGGCTGGGGTAGTAGTTGCCCGTCGAGAGCACGGTACGGCCGGACAGCGCCTCGGCCGGAAGAGACTCATAGGCCGACAGCGGGATCGCGAGGATCGTGAGGTCGCCATACCGGGCAGCCTCGTCCACGGTTCCAGCCTGAGCTCCGGTGCCGAGGTCGCTCACGAGTGCTGCGAGCGTCTCAGGGCCGCGCGAGTTCGCGATCATGATGTCGTGGCCGGCCGCGACGGCCAGCCGGGCAAGCCCCGCCCCGATTGATCCACTGCCGATGATGCCCATGCGAGTCATGCGATCCTCCTTGGTTTACAGTGACGCCTGCCGCCCCCGTCGGTTTCAGTCTGCAGCCTTCACACCACTGTCAAGGTCAAGGTCGGCCCCAGGTCATCTTTCGACCCCCAGTTAAGGGGAACGGGCCGGCGTCGGGAACAATGAACGCAACGGGACCGTTGCGCCAGGCATCACCACCCGGCATCGCCTTGGCGCACCGCACCCCGACCCTGTACCCGCTGGAAGGATCTTCGTGGCAGAACACCAGTTCGGCTTCCGTACCCGCGCGCTGCATGCCGGCGCCGTCCCTGATGCCGTGCACGGCTCCCGCGCCGTGCCGATCCACCAGACCACCTCCTACGTCTTCGAGTCCGCGCAGGACGCCGCGAACCTGTTTGCTCTGCAGAAGTACGGCAACATCTACTCCCGCATCGGCAATCCCACGGTCGCCGCCTTCGAGGAGCGCATGGCGGCGTTGGAGGGGGGAATCGGCGCGGTCGCGACGGCGTCCGGCATGTCCGCCGAGTTCGTCACCTTCGCCGCCCTGGCCGGCGCCGGGGACCACATCGTGGCCTCGTCCAAGCTCTACGGCGGCACCATCACGCAGCTGGACGTCTCGCTGCGCCGCTTCGGGGTGGAGACCACCTTCGTGGACTCGATGGAGGCGGCGGACTTCGAGGCCGCGATTCAACCGAACACAAAGGCCGTCTACACGGAGATCGTGGCCAACCCCTCGGGGGACATCGTGGACCTGCCCGGCCTGGCCCGCGTGGCCCACGCGGCCGGGGTGCCCCTGATCGTGGATGCCACCCTGACCCCGCCGTACCTGATCCGCCCCTTCGAGCACGGCGCGGACATCGTCATCCACTCCGCCACCAAGTTCCTCGGCGGCCATGGCACCACCCTGGGGGGCGTCGTTGTCGAGTCCGGGCTGTTCCCGTGGGACAACGGCAAGTTCCCGGCCATGACCGATCCCGTGCCCTCGTACGGCGGCGTCTCCTGGTGGGGCAACTTCGGCGAGTACGGCTTCCTGACCAAGCTGCGTTCCGAGCAGCTGCGCGATTTCGGGCCCGCCCTTCCGCCGGCCTCCGCCCAGCAGCTGATGCTCGGTATCGAGACCCTCGCTCAGCGCATGGACGCCCACCTGGCGAACGCCCAGCGGGTGGCCGAGTGGCTCGAGGCCGACGATCGCATCTCCTGGGTGAACTTCGCCGGCCTGCCCTCCCACCCGCACCACGAGCGCGGCAAGGAATTGCTCCCGCTGGGTGTGGGCTCCGTGTTCAGCTTCGGGGTCAAGGGAGGGCGCGACGCCGGCGCCTCCTTCATCTCGCACCTCCAGTTGGCCAGCCACCTGGCCAACATTGGCGACGCCAAGACTCTGGTCCTGCACCCCGCCTCCACCACGCACCAGCAGCTGAGCGCTGAGCAGCTCGTCTCCGCGGGCGTTCCGGAGGACCTGATCCGCCTGTCCGTGGGCATCGAGGACGTGGAGGACATCCTCTGGGACCTGGACCAAGCCCTCGAGGCCGCCGTGAACGGCGCCGCCAGCACTGTCCCCGCCACCGAAGAGGTCTCCGAATGAGCACCGCACTGCCTGACCGCACCTGGACCGGCCCGTCCGCACCCGAGAGGCTGCGCCTGCTGCGCGAGGCGAAGTCCATCGCCATCGTCGGCGCCTCGGACAAGCCGGCCCGCGCGTCCTACTTCGTGGCGACCTACCTGAACAGCTCCACGACGTTCGACCTGTACTTCATCAACCCGATCCTCGCCGAGAAGGCCACCGAGATCCTCGGCCACCGGGTCTACGCCTCACTGGCGGACCTGCCCGTGGTGCCGGACCTGGTGGAGGTCTTCCGCAAGGCCGAGGACACCCCCGGCATCGTGGAGGAGGCCCGTGCCATCGGTGCGAAGACCGTCTGGCTGCAGCTGGGCATCTGGAACGAGGATGCCGCCCGCGCCGCCGAATCGGGCGGGATGAACATGGTCATGGACCGTTGCGTGAAGATCGAGCACGCCCGCTTCCACGGGGGCCTGAACCTGGCCGGCTTCAACACCGGGGTGATCTCCTCCCGGCGCCAGCAGCTGGACCGCTGACGCCCGGCGGGACTGGCCCAAGAGATACTGCCACCGGCGAGGTGGCGGCCGACTCAGTTGCCGGGCTACGCCCGACGGGCTGGCTCAGTTCCGTGGTGGCTGGTTCGACCCGCCTACACCGCCGTCGCCGGGCTGACCTCCGGGACCACCGGTGAATCGGCGCGCAGCATCCATGATTCGGCCGATGCCGGACGACCGGCCCGCACCGGGGTTCTTCCCACTGCCACGCCGGTTGAGGGCGCTCGTGGCCTGATGGATCATCTTCCGGCCCTGCGGGCTGTTCGCGAATGATTGGGCCTTGTTAGCCAGATCCTTGAACTTCATGGTCTCTTCTCCGTGGCATGGACAGCTGCACCCCTCCTCGTACGAGCGAGACCCCGGGCTACCGGCTGCGGAGGGGAATCGCATTCGCCGGACCCGGGGTCCCTGTCATCACTCGCACCTTCATCACTCGCACCATGATGAGGTACTTTCAGCATAGGAAACGAACTTGTGCTCGCACCCCACACTGCCTGTGAGAAGGCTGTGACCCCTCACTGAGCCTTGCCGCCCACTCCACCTAACCGGCGCGGCGCCGGTAGACCAGCACACTGAGGGCATACCCGAGCCCCAGGATGCCCACACACCAGGCCAGGGCGATCCAGATCTCTGTGCCGACGGGTTGACCGCTGAACAGGTTGCGGACCGTGTTGACGATGGACGTCACGGGCTGGTGCTCGGCGAAGGCCGCCACCGGGCCGGGCATGGAATCCGTCGGCACGAAGGCCGAGCTGACGAAGGGCAACAGGATGAGCGGGTAGGAGAAGGCGCTCGCCCCATCCACGGACCGGGCGCTCAGGCCCGCGATGACGGCCACCCAGGTCAGTGCCAGGGTCAGCAGCACCAGGATCCCGGCGACGGCCAGCCACTCGAGCACCCCGGCTCCTGAGCGGAAGCCCATGAGCAGGGCCACGCCCACCACGATCGTCAGGGACATGACCGTGGCCACCACCGAGGTCAGGACGTGCGCCCACAGCACCGCTGACCGCGCGATCGGCATCGATTGGAAGCGTTCGAAAATGCCGCCCTGCAGGTCCAGGAAGAGCCGGTACGCCGTATAGGTGATGCCCATGGTGATGGTGATGGTGAGAATCCCGGGCAGCAGGTAGTCCACGTAGGAACCGCCTCCGGTGTCGATGGCCCCGCCGAAGACGTAGACGAACAGCAGCATCATGGCGATCGGCATGACCGCCGTGGTGATGATGGTGTCCGGACTGCGGGCGATGTGGCGCAGGGACCGGCCCAGGAGGACTCCTGTGTCAGTGAGGAGGTCCCCACTCATGAGAGGTCACCTGCGCTTTCCCTCGCGACGGGACGGCCGTTACCGCGATCATCGGCCTCACGCTGGTCCGGACTCGAGATCAGGGCCAGGAAGATCTCCTCCAGGGTGGGTTGTTACTCCACGTACTCGACCGTCGCGGGCGGAAGGAGCAGCTTCAGTTCGGCCAGAGTGCCATTGGCGATGATGCGCCCGTGATGGAGGATGGCGATGCGGTCGGCAATTTGCTCAGCCTCATCCAGGTACTGGGTGGCGAGCAGGACCGTGGTGCCGTTCTGCGCGAGTTCACGGATGGCCTGCCACACCTCAAGGCGCGCCTCCGGATCGAGACCCGTGGTGGGTTCGTCCAGGAAGAGCACCGGCGGGTTCCCGATCAGGCTCATCGCGATGTCCAGCCGGCGGCGCATGCCGCCCGAGTACTCCGCAGCCCTGCGCCCTCCGGCACCGGTGAGCGAGAAGCGTTCCAGCAGCTCATCCGCCAGGGTCCCGGCGTGGGGCAGGTGCCGCAACCGGGCCACCAGGATGAGGTTCTCGCGTCCCGTGAGTATCTCGTCCACGGCGGAGAACTGACCGGTCAGGCTGATCGATTCCCGCACTCGGCCTGGCTGCCCGCCAACCGCGAAGCCGTTGACGGTGGCATTGCCCGCCGTGGGCTGCAGCAACGTGGAGAGGATCCGGACGGCCGTGGTCTTGCCGGCGCCGTTCGAGCCCAGCAGGGCGAAGACACATCCGCGCTCCACGTCGAAGTCGACGCCGCGCAGCACATGGTTCTTCCCGTAGGACTTCTCCAGGCCCTGCACGTGGATCGCGGGTGCCGGAACCGGCCGGCGGACCGCCGTCGCACCGGTCATGGCGCACCCGCCGCACGATCGATGGCCTCGGCGAGGCGCGCCCGTTCCTTGCTGATCCACTGGTCCTCGGCGTAATTGGCCAGAAAGTCCTCGGCGAACGCCACGGGGTCCTCCCCCACGATCCCCCGGAGGGCCGTCCCGTCAGCGGCGCCCTGCTCGATGAGTTCCACGAGGTCCTCGAGCATCGTCACGAAGGTGTCCCCCTTGGTGATGGCCCCGTACCGGGTCAGGTACCGCTCGAGTGCCTGTTGCGCCTCGCGGTACCCGGCCGGTAGCGCCTCGGCACGGGCCCTGTACTGCTTCCACCGCCGCTTGTCACCAGCATTGCCGACGACCTTCTCTACCCATCCAGTCATGATGAACCTCCGTTGCGGAGCTGATCGAGATGTTCCGAGAGGAAGCTCCAGGTCCTCCAGAATTCATTGAGGTAGTCCCGCCCGAGGGCATTGAGCGAGTACACCTTGCGGGGTGGTCCCTTTTCCGAGGGGAGCCTGTCCACATCGACGAGGCCGCGTTTCTCAATCCTGATGAGCAGGGCATAGACGGTGCCCTCGGCGATGTCGGTCAAGCCGTTGGCCCGTAGCCGCGCCGTGATCTCATAGCCGTAGGCCGGCTGCCCCGCCAGGATCTGGAGGACGATGCCCTCCAGGGTTCCCTTCAACATCTCCGTCATCAGGTTGGCCATGGATCCCACCCCCAGTACTTAGTTCTACTACCTAGTGGTAGGTAGTACCACTAGGTAGTAGAGACGCAAGGGTCCGGCGGCCAACACCAGGATGCGCCCACCACACGACGAGACCCCGGGCTGCCGGACGCCGTGAGGCGAACCGGACCCGGGGTCCCTGTCATCACTCGCACCTTCATCACTCGCACCTTGATGAGGCTCTTCCAGAGTAGGGATCCGACATGGGGACGAACCCCACGGCGCCTGTGCGTTCGCTGGTCAAGGCGACAGCTCGCGCCATGGCGGCATGGGCGACCTTCTCAGCCAATTGCCGGAATTACCCGATACTCCCCTTGCGTCAACATCTACTCGCTGGTAACTATGAGTGTCATCGCATGTGGCACTCGTCACATCCAGTATTGTCACGGGCCCGCCCTGGACCCGTGGCAAACCACTGGGGACCAGCCGTCCGGCGATACCCCAACCGGTGAACCCGGTTGACGCCACAGCCGCATTCCTCGCGGCCTGACGCCAAGGACTCCTATGCACACCCGCTCTCGCCACCACCTGCCCTGGGCGGTGCTGGCCGCACTCCTCGCCCTCTTCCTCA
This sequence comes from Citricoccus sp. NPDC079358, assembly GCF_040702545.1. Classification (NCBI taxonomy): domain Bacteria; kingdom Bacillati; phylum Actinomycetota; class Actinomycetes; order Micrococcales; family Micrococcaceae; genus Citricoccus; species Citricoccus sp. NPDC079358. The sequence goes on along the minus strand of NZ_JBFBLI010000003.1, from coordinate 229,798 downwards.
TTGCCGGGCTCGCCTTCTACTCCCTCTACAGCTCCAAGGTCGCCAACGGCGCCGCCCAGCTGGACAACGGCATGCGCACCGCCCAGACCGGAAGTGCAGACCTCAACGAAGGCGCCGTCCGGGCCGAAGACGGGGCCAAGGAGCTGGCCACCGGCACGGGTGTCCTGAAGGAGGGCTCGGCTCAGCTGGCCCAGGGGGCCACCGATGCCCATGAGGGATCCACCGAACTGTCCGCCGGGGCCACCGATCTTCACAAGGGGACCACCGAGCTGAAGACCGGCTCGGACCAGGCCTCCGCCGGGGCCGGAGAGCTCGCCGGCGGTGCCGGTCAGTTGTTCGCCGGCACTCAGGAGGTGGCGGCCGGCGCCGTCCGCGCGGACAACGCCGCCCGAAAGCTGGATGCCGGGGCAGGCCGGCTGACCACCGGTGCCCAGGAAGCAGCGGCGGGCGCCCAGGCCCTGTCCGCTGGTGCCGGAGAGCTGCAGGGTGGCACGGACACCTTGGCAACGGGTGCCGGCGATCTCGATGCCGGGGCGAAGGCCCTCCAGTCAGGTGCCGGCCAGGCCGCCGCCGGTGCCGGAGAACTCTCCACCGGTGCAGGCACGCTAGCGGATGGCGCACGCCAGCTCGGTGCGGGCGTGGATGAGGCAGCCGCAGGCTCCGCCGACCTCTCCACCGGCCTGGGCACCCTCTCGGCCGGGCTCACCGAGGCCTCTGCGGGTTCCACCGCCCTGAAGTCCGGCACCGGCGAACTGGCCGCAGGCGCCTCCGAGCTGGAAGCCGGTGCGGCTCAGCTATACGCCGGGCTGCAGCAGGGCGTGGATGGCACCTCCGAACTCAAGGACGGCTCCGCGCAGCTCTCGGCCGGTCTGATCCAGTTGCGGGACGAGGTCCGGAAGAATCCCCTGTCCCCGCCGGACCTCCGCCTCGCCGTGGAACAGCTCGCCGCGGGCGGGCAGCAACTCGACGCCGGCGTCGGTGAACTCCAGACGGGCACGCTGCAGTTGCGCGACGGAGGCCAGCAGCTGGCGGACGGCACAGCCGCCCTGTCCACCGGTGCCGACCAAGCCGCGGCGGGTGCCACGGACCTGCACGCCGGGCTCGTGCAGCTCGACGCCGGTGGCAAGGAGGCGCTGACCGGGTCCCAGGCGCTGAGCAAGGGCCTGGACCAGATCCAGGCCGGCGTGAAGGGCACCAAGAAGTCGCCCGGCCTCGTGGGCGGCGCCGAACAACTCGAGGCCGGCGCAGGCGAGCTCGCCGCGGGCAATACCGCCCTGGCCGAGGGATCCACCCAACTGGTGGACGGCACGGGCCGCCTGCGCGCCGGTGCCGCGGAGCTGAACGCTGGGGCCGGGGAGCTGTCTTCCGGAGCCTCAGAACTGGCTGACGGCAATGGCGCGTTGGCCACCGGAGCGGGCACGCTGCAGGACGGAACCTCGGAGCTGGCCGCCAAGACACCGGACCTGGTGGACGGTACGGGCAGGCTCACCACCGGAGCCCAGTCGCTGAGTGCGGGCGCCGTACAGCTCCAAGACGGCAATGCCGCCTTGGCCGAGGGGTCCGCGGCCCTGGAGACCGGTGCCAAGAAGCTGTCCGGCGGCGCCGGGCGACTGGAAGGCGGCCTGATGGAACTGCAGGCTGGTGCCGGCGACCTGGATGATGGTGCCGCCCAGCTGCAGCAGGGAGCCACCGCCCTGGCCGACGGCAACGGCGCCCTCGCCGAGGGCACCGGAAAGCTGGCCTCCGGCTCCCTGCAGCTCGTCTCCGGCACGGATGAGTTGCGCTCCTCCTCCCGAGCCGCTAGCGCGGACCAGATGGTCACGAAGCCAGCCGGGCTGCTGCTGCTCATCCCGCTGCTGCTGTTGGCCATCCCGGTGGCCATGATGTTCGTGATGCGGCACCGCGAGCGGTCCGTGGACTCCTACTAGGGGCCGGCGGACATGGCAGGGCCCCGGGTTGTCCGGCGGCGTGAGGGGAACGCCATCTGCCGGGCCCGGGGCCCTCTGTCATCACTCGCACCTTGATGAGGTGGTTCCACCCTAGGAACCGGGAGTGAGAATCGCCCGGGCGCCAGCTGGGAGGTCCCTGGCAATGCCGGAGCCGCCTAGGAACCGGCGGACCCCAACTGGCCCACGTCCGTGCGACGGTTGGCCAGCACGGGCAGGAAGGAGCGCACCTCGTCGATGCGCTCTCGGGTGACATCGGCGGTCTCGATCGCCTCTCCCTCCTCGCCGAGGAAGGCCACGGGCACGGCGAGCGGGTCGATGATGGCCGAGTGGCCCACGGTGTTGTCACTGCGCGTGCCCGCGGCCACGATCCACACGGTGTTCTCCACGGCGCGCGCCTTGAGCAGCAGCTGCCAGTGCTCGATCTTGTAGTCGCCCTTGAACCAGGCGGCCGGCACCAGCACGACGTCGGCCCCGGCCACAGCCAGCGACCGCGCCACCTCCGGGAAGCGCAGGTCGTAGCAGGTCATGATGCCGAACCTCAGGCCGCCGAGTTCGACCATCAAGGTGCCCCGGTCGCCGGCGGTGATGCGGTCCGATTCCTTGTACTTGAAGGCGTCATAGAGGTGCAGCTTGCGGTAGGTCCCCAGGATCTTGCCCGTGGCATCCACGGCCACCACGGTGTTGTACGGACGCTCGGTGCCCGAGGGTTCATACCCGCCGGCCACCACGGCGATGGACAGGTCTGCGGCGATCCGCGTGACCTCGGAGACGAAGGCCGACCAGCCGGCGTCGACGGCCTCGGCCAGCGGGCCGTCCACGTGCCGCACGGTGAACATGGATTCCTCGGGAAACAGCACCAGCTCGGCGCCGTCGTCCTTGGCTGATTCGGCCAGGCGCCGCAGCGTGGCCACGTTCTCGGCGACCACACCCGTGGGGCGGAATTGTCCGACGCTGATCCTCATGTGACCGTCCTCCTCGCATGGTGTGAAACCGTCTCCCCAGCCTAACCTGAGGCCATGTCCGCCGCCCCTGACCACGGTCCCGGACGCCGGGTCTCCACCGACGTCCTGGTGGTCGGCGCAGGGCCGACCGGGCTGATGGCTGGAGCCTGGTGTGCGAAGCTCGGGCTCCAGGCCCTCGTGGTGGACGGCAAGGCCGGGCCCACGCGCGAGTCCCGGGCACTGGCCGTGCAAGCCCGCTCCCTGGAGGTCTACCGGCAGCTCGGCCTGGCGCAGGCCGTCCTGGATGGCGCGACCCCCGCGACGTCCGTCAGTCCCGGATTCGGCCACCGCACGCTGGGCACCGTGCGGCTGGAACGGGTGGGCCAGCAGCTGACGCCCTTCCCGGGAATCACCATCTTCGAGCAGAGCGCCAACGAGGAATTGCTGGCCGGCCACCTCCGGGACCAGCACCGGTCCGTCGCCTGGAACACCTCATTCAAGTCCTTCTCCACCGGCCCCCGGGCGGCAGGGCCCGGCGGAGCCGTCACCGTCGAACTCGACGCTCCTGAAGGGCTGGTCCAGGTCAGCGCCCGGTATGTGGTGGCCGCCGATGGCGCCTCGTCAGCGGTCCGACGCGCCCTGGACATCGCCTTCGAAGGTGCCACCAACCGGTTCGAGTTCTATGTGCTGGATGCCTACGGAGTCACCGGCACCGAGTCCGGCATCACCCTGCGCGCCTCCCGCGAGCACTTCATGCTGGCCTTCCCCCTGGGCGACGACGGCCGGGGCGGCCGGCGCGCACGCCTCCTGGGGATCCTGCGCGCCGAGGACAGGAACCCGGCGGATCCCGACGAGGACGCCGACACTGTGGCCGCGTCCCCCGCCGCCGAGGCTCGCGATGAGGCCCGGGCCCGCGATTCCCTGGCCGAGGAGTTCGGCGTCCGGTATGCCGGCACGGACTGGTACAGCACCTACCGGGTGCATCACCGCGTGGCCGACGCCTTCCGTGCCGGCAGGGTGTTCCTGGCCGGGGACGCCGCTCACATCCACTCCCCCGTGGGCGCGCAGGGGATGAACACGGGACTGCAGGACGCCCAGAACATCGTCACCAAGATCGCGGACGTCCTCGCCGGCCGGGAGCCCGAGGACGTCCTCGACCGCTATGAGGCCGAGCGCCGGCCGGTGGCCCTGAACCTGGTCCGAACCACCGACGTGGTGTTCGGCGCCGTCACCTCCCTCTCCCCCCTGGCACGCCTGGCACGGACGCGCGTCTTTCCCGTGGTCGCACCGGCCCTCCTGCGCGTGGTCCCTCGGCTTCCCCTGGGCGGCCGGATGTTCGGCTATCTCTCCCAGATCCGGATCCACTACTGGATGCCGGGGGCGGACCGCACCGGCCAACGGCGGCGGCGCCGCGGCACGGTCCTGGGCCGTCGCCTTCCCTGGGTGCCCGACGCCGGCCATGACGGTCCGGTGCCCGGCTGGGACGGGCGCGGAGACAACCATGAGGCGCTCAACACGGCCGAGTGGCAGGTGCACGCCTACGGTCCGGCCGCCGACAGGTTGGCGCGGGACCTGGCCGACCGCCACCAGGACAGGGTCGCGGGACGCGCCGGGCCGGCGTCGGGCCTGCCGGTGTTCGGATTCCGGGCAGCCCCGGAAGCCGGCCTGCCGGACGGAACGGCACTGCTGATCCGCCCAGACGGCTTCGTGGTGGAGCTGGTCAGTCCTCGACGAGGTCGCGGACCTGGACCACCTGGTCGCGGCCCGGGCCGACGCCGATCGCGGACATCCGGGTCCCGGACATCTTCTCGAGGGCCAGCACGTAGTCGCGGGCGTTGGCCGGCAGGTCCTCCATGGTGCGTGCGCCGGAGATGTCCTCCGTCCAGCCCTCGAAGTACTCGAAGATCGGCTTGGCGTGGTGGAACGCGGTCTGCGTCATAGGCATCTCGTCATGCCGCACGCCGTCCACGTCATACGCCACGCACACCGGGATCTGCTCGATGCCGGTGAGGACGTCCAGCTTGGTGAGGAAGTAGTCGGTGAAGCCGTTGATGCGGGTGGCGTACCGGGCCATCACCGCGTCATACCAGCCGGTGCGGCGCGGGCGGCCGGTATTCACGCCGAACTCGCCGCCCACGGTGCGCAGGCGCGTGCCCATGCCATCCTCGTCGAAGAGCTCGGTGGGGAACGGGCCGGCCCCCACCCGGGTGGTGTAGGCCTTGACGATCCCGATGGTGCGGGTGAAGCGGGTGGGGCCGATCCCGGCGCCCACGGAGGCGCCGCCGGCGGTCGGGTTGGAGGACGTCACGAACGGGTAGGTGCCGTGGTCCACGTCCAGATAGGTGGCCTGGCCGCCCTCCATCAGCACGACCTTGCCCTCGTCCAGGGCGTCATTGAGCAGGATGGTGGAGTCCACGACCATGGGCCGCAGCCGCTCGGCGTAGGACAGGAAGTACTCGGCGATCTCGTCCACGGTGATCGCCCGGCGATTGTAGAGCTTGACCAGCAGCTCGTTCTTCTGGCGCAGGGCACCCTCGATCTTCTGGCGCAGGATCGACTCGTCGAAGATGTCCTGGACGCGCACGCCGAGGCGGCCGACCTTGTCCATGTAGGTGGGGCCGATTCCGCGGCCGGTGGTGCCGATGGCGCGCTTGCCGAGGAAGCGCTCGGTGACCTTGTCCATGGTCTGGTGGTACGGGGCCACCAGGTGCGCGTTGGCCGAGATCTTCAGGTGGTCACAGCGCTGACCGCGGGCCTCGAGTCCGTCGATCTCCTCGAACAGGGCCTCGAGGTTGACCACCACGCCGTTGCCGATCACGGGGACGGCGTTCGGGGACAGGATGCCGGCCGGCAGCAGCTTGAGTTCGAACTTCTCACCGCCGACGACGACGGTGTGTCCGGCATTGTTGCCGCCGTTGGGCTTGACCACGTAGTCCACGCGGCCGCCCAGCAGATCGGTGGCCTTACCCTTGCCCTCGTCGCCCCACTGGGCGCCGACGATCGCGATTGCTGGCATGAATGCATCTCTCCTGAGCAGGCCACGGCAACCGTACTTGCGGCGGTCCCGTCCGGCCCTCGACATGGAAAACGCCCCCGGTGACCGCTCCCACGGTTCTCTGCCGTGCGGTGCATCACACGAGGGCCTTACAACCGGAGTTTACCAGTCGAGGCCTATGGGGAACGGATACGGTGGGCGGAGTCGAACGGAGGAGCCGGATGACCCCCTTGCAGGAACACCTGTTCTTCCTCGCCATCACGGTGATCCCCGGACTGGCCGGCCTCATCCCGGGTTGGCTGGCGTGGAGCGGCAGATACCGCAACTGGGCCCGGCAGCCGAAGTCCACCTGGTCCACCACGCGGTACAACATGTTCCCCCTGCACATCGGGTGGATCGGGTTCACCTGGATCATGCTGTGGGTCAGCCTCTGGATCGACTACTTCCACCCGGGCTGGACGAGCAGTGTGCCCGGCTTCTGGCTGCTCTTCCCGTTCCTCGTCATCACGGTCCTCCTCAACTTCTGGTGGCCTCGCTTCCTCACCCCCGCCTGGCATCGAGACTGGGTGGACCGCGGTGGTCGGTATGACACCCCGCTGCGCGGCCCCGACGGCCCCTGACCACGGACCTTCCTCTGAACCGGAAAGAGCACCCCATGACACCCTCAGCGCCGGCCCTGACCACCGGCTACCTCGGTATCCTGCAGTTCCACCCGGCACCCCACTGGGTCCCGGAGTCGGTCCGCCCGGAGATCGAGCTGATCGCCACTCTCCCGGTGGACGAGGACACGTTCCGCCCCTCGATCGTGGTCACGGTCAACCCTTTCGAAGGCAGCATCCGCGAGTTCAGCGTCAAGGCCCTGACGGGGCTGACCTCCACCCTCCGGGCCTGCCGGATCGTCGACGTCGGCGGCTGGGAGCGCCGGCCCGAGGACCGGCCACAGGAGCATCTGGGCGTCGAGACGGACACCTCCCTGCAGTCCCGTCGCATCGAGTACCTCCACCGCGCGGACAACGGCCGGCTGGTCTCCGGCGTGGACCACCTGGTGCTGATGGACGGTTGGGCGGTCCAGATATCGACCACCTGCGCGGTCCAGGACCGGCTCTTCCTCACCGCGGACCTGGAGGCGATGGCCCGCAGCGTGGAGCTCGCGCCGGGCGGTATGGCCCCGCCCTCGGCACCGGTCACGGCCGAACCCGGGTATGACGCCACTGCCTCGGCCGCCTACGACCTCCCCGTCGAGGACCTCACGCCGTGGCAACGCCCCGACGGCATGGACCGCGGAGGCGACTGGCTGACACCGGCGGCGGTCGAGCGGCTCCAGGAGCTCGGGGCCGCCGGCCACGGACGCCTCGGGTGGCCGGGGCATGACGTGTCGGCGGCTGAGCTCGAGGCCACGGGGCTGGCGGAGGACGGCCGCCTGACCGAGGTCGGAGACCTCCTCTCCGCCACCCTGCTGGAGTCGGCGTTCCGCCTGCGCCTGACGGGTACCGCCGGGGGCGGTGACCACCTCGTCCAGGTGTTCGGCCTCTCCGATGTGGCCCTCATGGTCTCGCAGCCGGGCTTCGGCGAACGGATCCTCGGCGGGCCATGGGAGGCTCCCGGGCCCGAGCACCTGCACGTGGGCATGGTCCCGCTTTCCGAGCTCTCGGCTCGGCTGCTCGCGTGGGCGGGGGCCGCCCCTGCGTGGAACCTCCTGCCCACCCCGGCTCTGATCACGCCCGCGGCCTACGACGCCCGGCTGGCAGGGCCGACGCCACCGCCCGCCGGGGCCGACCCCGCCCTGACGGCCCTGTGGGACCAGCCGTGGTGGGTCTGGCGGATCGAGGCCGATGCGGACGGTGCCGAGGGCTTCCCCGAGACGACGGTGCTCACCACCCCTCAGCGCGGCACATACCGGGTCGGTCTGGTCCCCGACCCGGCCACGGGGCAGGACCGGGTACTGCTCTGGCCGGTGGAGAGCTCGTTCCTGCTGGCCCTGGTGGAAGACCTCATCCAGGCGGCCCATTTCGGGCGGGCGCCCCAGCTGAGCTGAGGGCGCAGTGGGGTTGAGCGCTCAGGGTGCCTTCTCCGCGTAGTCGCGCAGCGACTCGAGCTGTCCGGCGTCCGCGTCGGCGAGCGCGGCGGCCAGGCCGAGCGCCTCCTCGCGCAGTTCCTCCGCCGCTCGCACGGCGATGCGCAGGTGCACCCGGGTGGCGCCGGCGTCGGGCAGCAGGAGGTAGCCGTATTCCACGCGGACGTCCGCGTCATCGGCACCGGAGACCATGGTCAGCCCGTGCCCGGGTTCATAGGTGGCCAGCGTGTACTGGCGCTGATGGCCGCCGGTCGCATAGGCGAGCTCCTGGCCCGGCCCGGCCGGCCCGTTGACGTGCATCTCCTCGACATCGGGGAGCCACGCCGGCGCGGCGGCCCAGTCCGTGAGCAGCTCCCACACCCTCGGAGCAGGCAGGTGGACCACGATGTCGTCTTCGAGGGCCGCGATGGTCAACATGATCCGATCCTCGCCCCTGGACGCCCTCGGTGTTAAGGGGTGAAACGCCGCTAGGTTCCACTGCGTCCAGACCGCGCCTGCCTATGGTGGTGCCAGTCACATTCGCCCAGGGGCCTCCCAGCGCCACCACCGCACCGTAACGCGCCGGCCCCGCACCATCAGGAGCCATCGGCATGTCCAGCACCCCGGGAACCACCGAAACGCCGCCTCGCAAGGAAGGAACCCCGCTCTCCCGCGCCATGCGCCCCGTCAACCACGTGGTGGAACGGTTCATCCCGTCCGCCCTCGTCTTCTCGATCGTCCTGACTTTCGTCGTCGCGATCCTCGCGTTGATCCTGACCGGCACCGGCCCCGGCGACCTCGTGGTCCACTGGGGCGACGGTCTGGCCGGGCTGCTCGACTTCATCACCCAGATGGCCCTGATCCTGCTGCTCGGGCACATCCTGGCCAACACCGGACCGGTCCGGCGCGTGCTGGCCTTCCTGGGCTCGGTCCCCCGCACGGAGCTCGCCGCCTACGTGTTCGTCTTCGCCGTGGCCGCCGTGGCCAGCCTCATCACCTGGGGGCTGGGCCTGGTGGTCGGGGGCCTGCTGGCCCGGGAGGTCGCCTACCAGGGGCGCGAGCGCGGCCTGAAGCTGCACTTCCCCATGTTGGTGGCCGCCGGGTTCGCCGGCTTCGTGGTCTGGCACATGGGCTATTCGGCCTCCGGCCCCCTGACCGCCGCCACCGAGGGATCCTTCCTCATGGACTCCCTGGGCGGACAGCCCGTGCCGATCAGTGAGACCGTGTTCTCCTCCTGGAACATGATCGCCGCCGTGGTGACGATCCTCGTGGTGGCCCTGGCCCTGTTCCTGGTGGCCCCGCGCCGCGGTGACAAGATCGTGGAGCTGGCGAAGGACGCGCGCGAGCAGGCCGATGACGGCCAGGAGGAGATCGTGACCCCGGCCGATCGCGTGGATGCCAGCCGCCTGCCGACCCTGCTGCTGGGCCTGATGCTGGTGGCCTACCTGGTGCTGCACTTCGTCCAGGGCGGCACGCTCACCCTGGACACCGTGAACTGGTCCTTCCTCGCCCTGATCCTGCTGCTGGTGCGCAATCCCTTCGAGCTGATCCACCTGACCAAGAACGCCGCGTCCAATGTGGGGGAGATCCTGCTGCAGTTCCCCCTCTATGCGGGCATCCTGGGCATGATGACCGAGTCTGGCCTGGTGCAGATCCTCTCCGACGCCTTCGTGGCCATCTCCAACCCCACGACGTTCGGCGTGCTGGCCTTCCTGTCCGCCGGCCTGGTGAACTTCTTCGTTCCCTCCGGCGGCGGGCAGTTCGCGGTGCAGGGGCCCATCATGCTCGGCGCCGGCGCCGATCTCGGCGTGGACCCCGCGATCACCATCATGGCCGTGTCCTACGGCGATCAGTGGACGAACATGATCCAGCCGTTCTGGGCCATCCCCCTGCTGGCGATCGCCGGGCTGAAGATGCGGGACATCCTCGGCTACACGACCGTGGTGCTCATCGCCTCCGGACTCGTGTTCGCCGGGACGCTGCTGATCGTCTCCCTCTGACGCCACATGCGTCAGCAGACTCCGTGCCCAGCCATGCGGCGCGGCCGGTCACTCCGCGCCCAACCGCCCGCCGGACTCCTCGAGATAGCAGACCCCGCACAGGGACTCGTAGGTGACCTCCACGCCGTCGATCGCCACCTGGTCGCCCTCGAAGACGAAGCGTTCGCGCCGGGGCTCGCGCGCTCCGGCCACCGGGCCGGCGTCGTGCCCCGCCACCGTGTCCACCACTTTGCGGGTGTTGAAGATGGCCTTGCGCCCGCACCGGCAGATGGTCTTGAGCTCCTCGAGGGAGTGGGCCAGCTCCATGAGCCGGGCCGAGCCGGGGAAGGAGGCTGTTCGGAAGTCGGTGCGGATGCCGTAGGCCATCACGGGAACCCCCTCGAGCACGGCGATCCGCAGCAGGTCGTCCACCTGGGCGGGCTCGAGGAACTGGGCCTCGTCCACGAGCAGGCAGGCGACGGGCTTGACCTCGCCGTCCAGGTGCGTGAGGAGGGCGGTGGGGTCGTCCCGGCGGGCCTCCTGGCGGAACAGCGCCATGAGATCGGCCCCGGGCGGGATCAGGAAGTCGGCATTCCGGGTGACGCCCAGTCGGGAGACGATCTGGTCCTCGCCCTTCGAGTCCACCTGGGGCTTGGCCAGCAGTACCCGCTGCCCGCGTTCCTCGTAGTTGAACGCCGCCTGGAGCAATCCGGTCGACTTTCCGGAGTTCATCGCCCCGTAGCGGAAGTAGAGCTTGGCCACGATCGAGAAGTCTAGTGCTGGTCCGGTGCGCTACTTGATCGAGTTCGGGTGCTTCGACAGCGGAGTGACCTTGATGTCCATGTAGGGGTACATGGGGAAACCGCTGAGGACGGTGTGCAGCTCGTCGTTGTCCGCCACGTCATAGACGGAGTAGTTGGCGTATTCGCCCACCACGCGCCAGATGTCCCGCATCCTGCCCTCGCGCTGCAGGTTGCCGGAGTACTCCTTCTCCTTGACCTGGAAATCCGCCTTGGTCTCCTCGGTCATCGACTCGGGGAAGGTCACGTCCATCCGTGCCAGAAACAGCATCGTCACTCCTTCGTTCGGCGCATCATGCGGTGGCTGCGCTGGGGCTGAGATCGCCGAGGGCGTTCGGCCGTTGTCACTATAGACGGCCCGTGGTGAGCCCGGCGGGTCAGCCCTGAGGCAAGACGAACCCGGGTCGCCGCACGGTGACCCGGGTTCCCGCGTCTCCGGGGATCCCGTCGGCATCGAGCGGGAGCCCGACGACGGCGTCGCCCCGTTCCAGCGCAACCAGCAGCGTGGGTGCCCCGCCGGGATGGCCGAGGGCGATGTGGCGGGGCCAGCTCCCGCCGCACGGCACCTCGGCGACCAGTTCCGGGGTGCCGGCGCGGCGGATCACGCCGATGGTGTCCCGGCCACGATTGGCCACATAGATGAGCGCACCATCCGGGGAGAGCACCAGGTGTGAGGGCAGGTTGTCCTGGGCGGACCCGGGATCCTGGTCCTGAGCGTGGGTGGGCACGATGGCGACCTCGTGGAATCCCTCGGGCGTGGCGTCCAGGTCCAGCACGTGCAGCCGTGAGTCCAGTTCGCCGACCACGGCCAGGTGCCGTCCCTCGATCCCGGCTTCCGGCAACGGGGGCAACAGTGCGAGGTGGCGGGGACCGGTGCCGGCGGGCAGGAGGTGTACCCGTGACGGCGTGCAGTCACTCGCCACCAGACCCTGAGTTTCATCCGGGACGGCTTCCGCCCCGTTCCGGACGATGTCCTGGACGGAGTACTCGAGGACGCGGTCGGCGCCCAGGTCCGTGACGAGCAGGCGGTCGTCGTCCAGGAACAGCACGAAGTGCAGGTGCGGGGCCTCCTGGCGGGAGGCCACCGGCCCGGACCCGTCCGGAGCCTGGACCGCCACTGGCAGCCCCAGCAGGCCGCCCTCGAGCACGGGGGCCACGGTCAGGGTGCCCGAGTCGTAGGAGGCCGCGGCCAGCCAGGTGCCGGCGGGGTTCAGGTCTGCGTGGCACGTGTTCACGCCACCGGTGGGCAGGCGCTGGGAGGTCACCCAGCCGACGTCGTTGCCGGAACCGGAGGCGTCCATGGAGTTCACCTCCGCAGCTACCTCCGCGCGCGCAGGGGACGGGGACAGGACGGCGATCTCACCCTCTGGCATGTGCAGGGCGGCATACAGCCTGCCCTCCGACGGCGTGCCAGCAAGGCCCCGGACCAACCACGAGGGAGCGTCCGGGCCGCCACCGGCCACCGCCTCCACGGGGTCCGGCCAGCCGGTCGTGCGCACGAGTCCGCCGGCGTTGGCGAGCACGGGGGCATCGGCCCCCGGGGTGTTGAAGGTGCCCACGAGGACGGCGTCGGCCCCGGCGGGACCATCGCTGCCGCCTGCGCCGACGGCGGGGTTCGGCCTCATCGCTCAGCCCCGGGAGATCTGTTCTGGGGCCGTGGGATCGGCGTCCGCCAGGAAGGCCTCGATGCGGTGGACCTCTTCGCCCTCCCCGATGGCGGCCGCGGCCTGGCCGAGCAGGTAGAGCGAGCGGAGGAAACCGCGGTTCGGCTCGTGGGAGTAGGGCACCGGGCCGGCACCCCGCCACCCCGCCCCGCGCAGCGAATCCAGGCCACGGTGGTAGCCCACCCGGGCGAACGCGTAGGCATCGATGGTGCGCCCCTCGGCCCAGGCGTCCTCGGCCATCAGGGCCCAGGCGAGGGAGGACGTGGGGAACCGGATGGCGATGTCCTCCGGCAGGTCGCCCGCCTCGATCCGCGCCAGGACCTCCGGTTCCTCCGGAAGCTGCGTGGGGGCGGGCTGCATGAGGTTCTTGCCGACGATCGACGCGTCAGAGGACATGGTGCTCCTTGGTTCGGCTGGCTCCGGAGGCGGGCGGCACCGGTACTGGCGCGGTGGCCCGCGCCGGAGGAGGACGGGGACACCTCCGACCCTACCCGTGGAACCCCGCCGGGGCCGTGGGCCGGGTCACCCACGACGAACACCGATTCCGGCGACGCCCGTTGGCTAGGATGCCACCATGCGCACCCCCCACCGCCGTCTCCCCTGGTCAGTCGCGGGCCTCGGCCTCGCCGTGGCATTGGCGGCCTCCGCCTGCGGATCACCCGAGTCCTCTGACTCCGGCGCAGGCGGGACCGCGGCCGCCGGAGAACAGCAGGCGGGCCCGCTGCGCATCAGCGCCATTCCGGACATGGACCCCTCCGACCTCGCTGAGCGTGAGAAGGCGATGGCCGCCTATCTCGCCGAGGAGCTGGGCGTGGAGGTGGAGTACGTCCCCGTCAGTGACTATGCCGCCTCCGTCAGCCTGTTCGGCACCGGGGACCTCGACCTGGTCTTCTACGGGGGCCTGACCGGCGTCCAGGCACGGTTGCGCACCGAGGGGGCTGAGGTGCTGGCCCAGCGGGACATCGACGAGCGCTTCCGCAGCGTCTTCATCGCCCATCGCGACGCCGGCCTCGCACCGGTCGAGGACGTGGCCGGTTTGGCGGAGCTCGCGGACACGCGGTTCACCTTCGGTAGCGAGTCCTCCACCTCCGGGCGCCTCATGCCGTCCTACTTCCTGGACCAGGCCGGCGTGGATCCGGCGGCCGACCTCGAGGGTGAGCCCGGCTTCTCCGGATCCCACGACCTCACCATCGACTTGGTCGAGTCCGGCAGCTACGAGGCCGGCGCCCTCAACGAACAGGTGTGGCGCTCCCGGACCGAGTCCGGAACGGTGGACACCGAGGCGGTCCAGGAGATCTTCACGACCCCGGAGTACGCCGACTACCACTGGATCGGCTCCCCCGCCCTGGACGAGCGGCTCGGCGACGGCTTCACCGCGGACCTCCGCCAGGCTCTGCTCGACCTCGACGGCTCAGACCCGGAGGAGGAGTCACTCCTCGAGGCCTACGGGGCGGAGTCGATCATCCCGGCGGACGCGTCCGACCATGAACGGATCGAGGAGATCGGCCGCACGCTCGGCCTGATCCGATGACGCATGACTGACCCGAGCGCGGAGCCGACCCCCGCCGTGGCCCTGCAGGACCTCACGGTCTCCTACGGGGGTCGCGGGGGCCACGAGAGCCGATCCGCTCTGGACGGGATCACCCTCCGGATCCAGCCCGGCGAACGGGTGGCCCTGGTGGGGCCCAGCGGAGCGGGAAAGTCCACCCTGCTGGGGCTGTGCAACGGCACCGTCACCCCGGCCTCCGGCCAGGTCCAGGTCCTGGGCACGGACCCCGCCCGGGCCTCGGCCCGGGAGTTGAGGGCCTGGCGGAGCAGGATCGGCTCCGTGCACCAGCAGCTCAACCTGGTGGGTCCGCTGCGGGTGGTGCACAACGTCAACGCCGGGCACCTGGGCAGCTGGGGGCGGGGGCGGGCCCTGCGCTCCCTGATCCGCCCCCTGCAGGTGGGCCAGGCCCGCGTGGCCCTGGACCGGGTGGGGATCGCCGGCCACCTGTACCAGCGCACCGACCGGCTCTCCGGCGGCCAGCAGCAACGGGTGGCGCTGGCCCGGGTCCTGGTGCAGGACCCCGATCTCGTCCTCGCCGACGAACCGGTCTCCAGCCTGGACCCCGCCCGCGCCGACGAGGTGATGGGCCTGCTCTGCGGGGTACTCAGCCACGACCGGCCGCGCCGGACCCTCGTGGTGAGCCTGCACGACTTCGACCTCGCCGTGCGGCACTGCGACCGGGTGGTGGGACTGCGCCAGGGCCGCGTGGTCCTCGATCTGCCCGCGGCCGAGGTGGATGCGCACGCCCGGCAGCGCCTCTACGCGTTGGAACCCGACCGATGAGCCCCAGCGGATTGACGGTCCTGACCCGGCTGGAGGGGTCCGGCCGGCACCCCGGCCAGCGCTTCGATCGGCCCGCCCGGCGCCCCCGGTGGCGATTGCCCGGCGGGGGACGGATGTGGATGGCCGCCTGGGTGCTCGTCCTGATCTGGTCCGTGGGCAGTTGGCTGGCCGAGGACGGCCCGGTGGTCAATACCCGGGGCTGGCCGATGTTCGCCGAGTTCTTCGCCGCGGCGCTCACCCCGGACCTCTCGCCGGACTTCCTGGCCCGCATCGGCGAGGCGACCCTGACCACGCTCTCCATCGCGATCCTGGGGACGCTGCTGGCCGTGGCCGGGGGCCTGGTGGTCGGCGTGCTCATCTCGGAGACCTGGTGGGCGGCCGGCTCACGTCCCCGTGGCCGGCCGTCGAGTCACCGCGCAGGCCGCACCGCCCGCCGGGCCGGCTGGTTGGTCACCCGGCTCGGCCTGGCGCTGCCGCGGGGCATCCACGAGGCCGTCTGGGCCCTGCTGCTGCTCAGCGTGCTGGGCCGGGACCCCCTGGTGGGCGTGCTGGCGATCGCGATCCCGTTCGGGGCCATCACGGCCAAGGTCTACGCCGAGATCATCGACGAGTCGGCCCGCGGCCCCTTCGAGGCGTTGCGGGCCTCCGGTGCCCGGCGGGGGACCGCACTGCTCTATGCCGTGGCGCCGATCGCCCTGCCGGACCTGGCCTCCTATGCCTTCTACCGGTTCGAGTGCGCCGTCCGCTCCGCCGTGATCCTCGGCATGGTGGGTGCCGGCGGCCTCGGCTTCGAATTGATCCTGAGCTTCTCGGGATCCCGTCACGGTGAGGTCTGGACGCTGATCTTCACCCTGGTGCTGCTGGGAGCCGTGGTGGACCGCTGGGGCTCGGGCCTCCGGCGTGCTGGCGGACGACGGTGGCGCACCGGAGGGACGGTGCTGGTCACGGCCGTCCTCGCCATCGCCGCGCTCGTGCACCTGGGGCCGGACCTGTCCCGGGTGTTCTCGGCTCGGACCGCCGGCCTGCTCGCCGGTCTGGTGGATGGCCTGCTGCCCCCGGCCCTGCCCGACGGCGGGTGGCCCCGGCTGCTGGAGGATGCGCTCGAGACGCTGCAGATGTCCCTCGTGGCCGGGTCCATCGCCGGCCTGGCGGCCGTGGGCGTGGCCTTCGTGGCGGCCCGGAGCAGGGGCGCCGATGTCAGCCATGCTCGGCGACTGGCCGGGGTGGCGGCCCGGTGGCTGCTGCTGTTCACCCGGTCCCTGCCTCCACCGGTCTGGGCTCTGCTGGCCCTGTTCCTGTTCCTGCCCGGGCCTTTGCCCGGGGCCCTGGCGTTGGCCGCCTACAACTTCGGGATCCTGGGCCGGCTCTGCGCCGAAGTGGTGGAGAACCTCGACCGGCGGCCCCATGACCACCTCATCGCGGCCGGAGCCCCGCCGCTCAGTGCCTTCGCCTACGGGATCGTTCCCCCGGCCGGAGGACGGTTCCTGTCCTACGGGCTGTACCGCTGGGAGGTGGCCATGCGGGAGACCGTCGTCGTCGGCGTCGTGGGGGCCGGCGGCCTGGGGCGGCTCCTGGAGGACCAGCGGGTCGGATTCGACTACGGCGGCATGACCGGGACCATCCTGGCCCTGGTGGTGCTCTCAGCCCTGGTGGACCTGATCAGCAGCGCCGTGCGGCGCACCCTGCGCTGACCGGGTCAGCTCACTCGTCCCCGAGACCCAGCTCCTTGGCCTTGCGCTCCCACGCGTCATGCTCGTTGTCCCGCACCTCGCGCTTCTCCACGCGAGCCTCGAGGCGGTCGATGCGGCGCTCGACCTCGGGCTTGACCTGACCCGACTCCAGGGCCTCGATGCGCTTCTTGAGGCCTTCGAGCTCCTTCGGGTCGGACTCTTGATCCGAGCCCGGAATGGCCTTGCCGGTCACCATGCTGAACACCATCAGGCCGCCCCAGACGAGGATGGCGATGATGGCGATCCATGCGAACCAGGGCATGGGTTTCTCCTTCTCGAGGACGGCGGCCGGGGTGCCCGTGACGGGACGCGCCCGGCCGGCGTCGTGATGGGTTATCCGATGGACTGACCGGCGGAGCCGAGCTCCTGGCAGGCCTGCCCCACGCGTGTGGCCATGGCCTCCTCGGCCTTGGCACCCCAGGTGCGCGGGTCGTAGAGCTTCTTGTTGCCGACCTCACCGTCGACCTTCAGGACGCCGTCGTAGTTCTGGAACATGTGCGTCACCACGGGGCGGGTGAAGGCGTACTGGGTGTCCGTGTCCACGTTCATCTTGATGACGCCGTAGGACACCGCGTCCGAGATCTCCTGCTGGGAGGAGCCGGAGCCGCCGTGGAAGACCAGGTCGAAGGGGCGGTCCTGGCCGATGCTGGCGCCGACCTCCCGCTGGATCTCGTCCAGGATCTCCGGGCGCAGCTTGACGTTGCCCGGCTTGTACACGCCATGGACGTTGCCGAAGGTCAGGGCCGTGATGTAGCGGCCGTTCTCCCCGGCGCCGAGGGCCTCGATGGTGGCCAGGCCGTCCGCCACGGAGGTGTAGAGCTTGTCATTGATCTCCTGCGCCACACCGTCCTCCTCGCCGCCGACCACACCGATCTCCACCTCGAGGATCTGCCGGTTGGCGTGGGTGCGGGCCAGCAGCTCGCGGCCGATGCGCAGGTTCTCCTCGAGCGTCTCGGCGGAGCCGTCCCACATGTGCGAGTTGAAGAACGGATCACGGCCGGCCTTGACCTCGGCCTCGGAGGCGTCCAGCAGCGGCATGACGAAGCCGTCCAGCTTGTCCTTCGGGCAGTGGTCCGTGTGCAGGGCGATGTTGACGTCGTACTGCTTGGCCACCTCGCGGGCGAAGGCCACCATGGCCAGCGACCCGGTGACCATGTCCTTGACGGAGGAGCCGGAGAAGTACGCCGCGCCACCCGTGGAGGCCTGGATGATGCCGTCCGAGCCGGCCTCGGCGAAGCCGCGGATGGCGGCGTTCAGCGTCTGGGAGCTGGTGACGTTGATGGCCGGGTAGGCATAACCGCCGTTCTTGGCGGAGTCGATCATTTCGGCGTACTTGTCCGGTGAGGCGATGGGCATTGCGGCTCCTTGACATCGAGAGGTATCGGGTGACCTGTCCATGGCCCATCCTAGTCAACCGAGCTCGTCCACCGAGGCCGCAGGGCCACCGTGGGCTGCACCCCCGTCCGTGAGCACGGCCGGTCAGGCTCCACGCCCCGTCAGGGGTGCTGGCCGAAGACGTGCTGGCGGATCCACGCGTGCATGGCGATGCCGGCGGCGGAGGCGGCGTTGATGGACCGGGTGGATCCGTACTGCGCGATGGACAGCGTGGCCTCGGCCACCCCATGGACCTCCTCGGAGAGTCCCGGCCCCTCCTGCCCGAATACCAGCACGCACCGCTCGGGCAGCGCGAACGTCTCCAGCGGCACAGAGTCCGGGAAGATGTCGATGCCGATCACGGCCAGCCCCTCGGCGGCGGCCCAGGCCGTGAAATCCTCCACGGTGGGGTGATGGTGCACGTGCAGGTAGCGGTCCGTGACCATGGCCCCGCGGCGGTTCCAGCGACGCCGTCCGATGATGTGCACGCCGGCGGCGTTGAAGGCGTTGGCAGTGCGCACCACGGTGCCGATGTTCAGGTCGTGCTGCCAGTTCTCGATCGCCACGTGGAAGGGGTGCCGCTTGGAGTCCAGGTCCGCCACGATCGCCTCGAGCGTCCAGTACCGGTAGGGATCCGCCACATTGCGCCGGTCGCCCTCACGCAGCAGGTCGGGGTCCCACTGCTCCCCCGCGGGCCAGTCGCCCTCCCAGGGGCCCACGCCCACCTCGCGCTCCGGTATCGCTGAGTCCACCCCGCGCACGACGTCGGCGCCCCCGTTCTCCGGCGCGTCCACGCCGGGCACGGGGCCGGGTGCAGGCGACGGCGCCGCCGTGCTGTCCGGCACCGCGGCACCCGAGGTGCCAGGGCCGGCGTCGGGCGTCACTTGAGACGGTCGACGAGCGCCCACGAGGCGAACGCCGAGGCTCCCGCCACGGTCAGGACGGCCGGCCACGGGCCGATCTTCTTCGCGAGCGGGTGGGAGGCTCCGAAGCCGCCGAGGTACAGCGCCGACAGCGCGACGGTGGTGGCAGCACCGCCCTTGGCGGCCCAGGTGCGGCCCGCGTAGGCGCCGGCCGCGGCCAGGACCACGCCGCCGAGCGCGCGGACTCCGGTCTCCCGGGCGGTGAGGTAGCCGCCGACGAGGCCGAGGGCGGCCAGGGGGGCGGTCACAACGGACTCTGCGGGCTTGAACACACCGGTTTCGCTCATGGCACCACGGTAGCCGCTGTCCACGGCGCACAATGGACCCGTGACCATCGTCGACAACGCCATCTACAAGGACGGCCAGCGCATCCTGGCGCCCACCACGCTGCAGGAGACCTTCGAGCAGTGCAAACGGCTCGGCGGGATGGCGTGGGTGGGGCTGTACCGGCCGGACGAGGAGGAGTTGCAGGAGGTGGCACACGAGCTCAACCTGCACGAGCTGGCCGTGGAGGACGCCCTGGTGGGCGGGCAGCGGGCCAAGCTCGAGCGGTATGACAATGACCGCTTCTTCGTGTTGATCCCCGCCCGGTACCTGGACGAGTCGGAGACGGTGGAGTTCGGCGAGCTCAACGTGTTCGTGGGCGACGACTTCGTGGTCACGGTCCGCCATTCGGAGGTCCCGGACCTCTCCCGGGTCCGGCGCCATCTGGAGGAGCAACGGCCGGAATTGCTCTCCGCCGGGACCTCCGCCGTGGTGCACGGGATCCTCGACTCCGTGGTGGACGACTACTTCCCCGTGGCCGAGGGCCTGGAGAACGACATCGCCGAGATCGAGGATGAGATCTTCGCCGGCGACGGCAACGTCTCCCGCCGCATCTACGAGCTCTCCCGCGAGGTGGTGGGTTTCCAGCGGGCCATCCGGTCCCTGCCGCACATGCTCGAGACCCTGATCGAGCACCTGGAGGGGGATCCGGGCAAGGTCGAGGTCCTCCGCAAGCTGCGCGACGTGCACGACCACACCGTGCAGCTCGATGACCGGGTCACCTCCATGCGCACGATGCTCGAACACGCCCTGGAACTGGACTCCACCCTGACCTCAAAAAAGCTCGCCGAGGTCTCCGTGGCGCAGAACGAGCAGGTCAAGCGCATCTCGTCCTGGGCAGCCATCATCTTCGCCCCGCAGCTGGTGGGCTCGATCTACGGCATGAACTTCGACCTCATGCCGGAGCTGCACTGGGTGTGGGGCTACCCGTTCGCCCTGGGGCTGATGCTGGCCGTGGCGTTGACGCTGTTCGTCCTGTTCAAGCGCAACGACTGGCTGTAGCTCACCAGCGGCCGCCCCGACCCGACATCCCGGGTGACGAGCACGCCCGGCGTCGAGACACGCCGGTGCGGTCGACGCGTGTCGTGCTCGTTCAACCGGGGTCAGTCGAGGCCGAGTTCGTCCTTGCCGAAGGCGTACAGGTACCGCACCCCGGCCTCTTCCTCGATGCGTTCGGCGGCGCCGGTGTCCCGGTCCACGATCACGGCCACCGCCTGCACCTGGCCGCCGGCCTGGCGGACTCCCTCGACGGCGGTCAGTGCTGACCCGCCGGTGGTGGAGGTGTCCTCGAGGACGACGACGGGGCGTCCTTCCACCGACGGCCCCTCCACCTGACGGCCCATGCCGTAGGACTTCTGCGCCTTGCGGACCACGAAGGCGTCCAGGGCCCGGCCCTGGCGGCCGGCCTCGTGCAGCATGGCGGTGCCGACCGGGTCCGCGCCCATGGTCAGGCCGCCGACGGCCTGGGCCTCGACGCCGGCCTCGTCCAGCAAACCCAGCATGACCCGTCCCACCAGGGGTGCGGCCTCGTGGTGGAGGGTGATGCGGCGCAGGTCGATGTAGTAATCGGCCTCCTTGCCGGAGGAGAGGGTGACCCGTCCGCGCACCACGGCCAGCTCCTTGATGAGTTCCAGCAGTCGGGCACGGTCCTGGGTCTGAGTCGTCATGGACTCCATCCTAGATTCCCCGGCTCTGGATTCTCCGGCAGCGCACTCCTAGGGTGGTGCCATGAGTGACCCCATTGACCGGGAGGCCCCCTCGGGCAACCCCACCGAACAGATGCTCAGCTACTGGATCAACCTGGTGGACACCCTGCTGACCACGCGCGTCAACGAGTCCCTCGCCGAACACGGGCTCACCCGCGCCCAGTGGCAGCTGATGAACACCCTGACGGCACGGCCCCAGACCACCGAGGAACTCAGCCAGTCGCTGGCGCCCGCGGCGGCGACCACCGAGGAGGGACCGCGGACGGTCGAGGAGCACCTCGACGAGCTCGTGGAGTCCGGCTGGCTGGTGGCCGAGGGCGGGATGTACACCCTCACCAGCACGGGACGCACGTCCGGCGAGCGCGTGGCCGCCGTCGTCGAAGAGCTGCGGGCGGAGATCACCGAGGGGCTCGATGACGGGCAGTACCAGAGGGTGGTCCAGGCGCTGAAGACCATGGCCAGGAATCTCGGCTGGGAACATGCCTGAAACATCACTGCGCCTAGGCTGGGCCCATGCGTGAACTGCAACGAGAGATCATCGCCGAAATGGGCGTCAGCCCCGAGATCGATCCGGCCGTCGAGGCGGCCAGACGCGTGGCCTTCCTCCAGGACTATCTCCGGGCCTCCGGCGCCCAGGGGTTCGTCCTCGGCATCTCCGGAGGTCTGGACTCCACCCTGGCCGGCCGGTTGGCGCAGCTGGCGGTCGAGGGGCTGCGGGCCGAGGGCGAGCAGGCCGAGTTCGTGGCGGTCCACCTGCCCTACAACGTGCAGCATGACGAGGACGACGCCCGGGCCGCCCTGGAGTTCATCGGCGCGGACCGCGAGGTCACCTATGACATCGCCGACGCCGTGGACGGATTCAAGGCCGAGTTCGCCACCGCCCTCGGTGAACCGATCTCCGACTTCAACAAGGGCAACGTCAAGGCGCGCGTGCGCATGGTCGCCCAGTATGCGATCGCCGGTGGCCGTGGCCTCCTGGTGATAGGCACGGACCAGGCCGCCGAGTCCGTGACCGGGTTCTTCACCAAGTACGGCGACGGCGGCGCGGACGTCCTGCCGTTGTTCGGCTTGAACAAGCGCCAGAACCGCGCGGTGCTCCAGCACCTCGGCGCGGCCGAGAGGCTCTGGGCCAAGGTGCCCACGGCGGACCTGCTCGACGGCAAGCCGGGTCAGACCGACGAGGCCGAACTCGGCCTGGATTACGACACGATCGACGACTACCTCGAGGGCCGCACCGTCCCGGAGGAGGCCGCCGAGAAGCTGGAATCGATCTACCTGCGCTCCCGGCACAAGCGAACGACGCCGGTCACCATCCTGGACGGGTGGTGGCGCGGCTGACGTTCGCCCGGGCCTAACGTCCCACGGGCACCTTGCGCATGACCAGCCAGGACATCCCGTTGGCGAGGACGGCGATCACGATCAGCAGGCCGGCGATCTTGGCGATGAGGTTCGTCGAGAAGAACGTCACCAGGTCCATCCCGGTGCCCAGCACCAGGGCCAGCGCCCCGAGGATGACCACCAGTAGCCCGGCGATGCCGGCCATCACGCCGTACTGCCCCCACCGCAGGTAGACGGCGGCCAGTCCGGCGCCGACCGAGAGACACGCCAGGGCGATCGCGAAGCTGATCAGCAGGGCCGCCCCCAGGTCACCGTCGCCCAGCGCATAGACATCGAACATGCGCGCCCCCGTGAACCAGTGGCCGGTGGCCTGCTCCAGCAGCAGGAAGATGCCGATCAGCGCCGCCAGGTAGGCGGAGTGCACCACGATCCACAGGGCGGTCCCGGCCCAGTAGTGCCGGCGGGTGGAGCCCATCATGCCGATGGCGAAGGGCATGGTCCGGGCGTAGGCGTAGACACCGATCGTCACGATCAAGCCCGGCCAGGACCACAGGGCGGCCTGGTTGTAGCGGAAGCCCTCGGTCAGCTCGTCGGCCGTGGCCGGCGTCAGGGCCGCCAGCAATAGGAAGATGACCACGCACACGGCGGCCACGGAGGCCAGCATGATGATCGGCACCCAGATCATCTGCAGTCGGTCCACGAAGTGCAGCCGGACGATGCGCAGGGCGGGATTCATCCCGTGATGGGCGGAGGCGGCCGGTGCGGATCCGGCTTGGGTCAGGGTTGCGGTGCTCATCGTGACTCCTTCGGGGTTCCGGCGGTCTCGTCCACGGTGTCGGTCGGCCTCGAGCCGATCGCGGCCACCAGGTCCTGGAGCCCGACTGGACCGATCTCCAGGTGTTGCTCGGCCGCGGCGGCGGCCAGGCCGGCGTCGGGCTGCCCGGCCAGGGTGACGGAGGACAGGCCGCCGATCCGGCGGGAGTGCAGGACGCTCCTGCCCTCCGTGAGCTGCCCGACGGCGGCCGCCGGGCCGGAGAGGGAGAAGGCGGCGCTGCGCGCCGAGTCCGCGTCGGCGTCCATGAGGATCCGGCCGTCGTCGATCACCAGGACCTTCTCCAGCAGGTCCGCAGCCTCATCGATGAGGTGGGTGGACATCACGATGGTGCGGGGGTACTCCAGGTAGTCCTGCAACATCACGTCGTAGAACAACTGGCGGGCCGTGGCGTCCAGGCCGAGGTAGGGCTCGTCGAAGAACGTCAACGGGGCTCGGGAGGCGAGGCCGACGACGATCGCCACCGAGGACAACTGCCCGCGGGAGAGCTTCTGGATCTTGGTCTCCACCGGGAGCCGGAACATCCTCACCAGCCGTTCGGCGAAGTCCTGGTCCCAGCTCTCGAAGAACCAGG
This sequence comes from Citricoccus sp. NPDC079358, assembly GCF_040702545.1. Classification (NCBI taxonomy): domain Bacteria; kingdom Bacillati; phylum Actinomycetota; class Actinomycetes; order Micrococcales; family Micrococcaceae; genus Citricoccus; species Citricoccus sp. NPDC079358. The sequence goes on along the minus strand of NZ_JBFBLI010000003.1, from coordinate 206,284 downwards.
GGGCGGACTTCAGCACGTGCCCGGCCTTGAAGGACTCCGGGTACTTCTGGTTCTCCCGGGCGAAGCACAGGTGGGAGGCCGTCTCGATGTCCTCGAAGGGTTCTCGGCCCATCACCGAGACGTCCCCCTGGGTGGCCCGGTCCTGTCCGGAGAGGATGGACAGGGCGGTGGTCTTGCCGGCGCCGTTGCGTCCGAGCAGGCCGCAGATGGAGTTGGCGGGGATGTCGAAGTCGAGGCCGTGCAGAATCTCCTTGCGGCCGAAGGACTTCCGCAGCCCGCGCACGCTGATCACCGCCTCGGGGTTGATCGGCCGCCCGGCCGGCAGCGGCCTGGCCTCGTGGCTCAGGGCGCCGGCGGCATGGCCGGTGCCGGTGCTGCTGCCGGAAGCGGACTCGGCCCCGAAGGGCGCGGCGGCCGCAGTGCCGGACGAGGTGCCGGATGGGGCGTCGCGTGCGGTGTGGTTGATGCCGCCGGGAGCGGTCTCGGGAACGGTGTTGGGAGTGACGTGCATGATTCCCCCTACAGGGATGATCGGGTGGTGTCTGCGGTGGTCGTGAGATCGGCGGCGGTACTGCGGATCATCTCGGACAGGTCCTCCGGGGTGATCTCCAACCGGGCCGCCTCGGTGAGCAACGGGTGGATGTACTGCCGGGTGAAGGCCTCGCGGCGGGAGCTCAGCAGCTTCTGCCGGGCACCGGGCACCACGAACATGCCGATGCCCCGTTTCTTGTAGAGGATCCCCGTGTCCACCAGCAGGTTGATCCCCTTGTTGGCGGTGGCCGGATTGATCCGGAGGAACGCGGAGAACTCGGTGGTGGAGGGCACCTGCGTTTCCTCCGGGTAGGTTCCGTCCACGATCCCCTGCTCGATCCGGAGCGCCAGTTGGCGGAAGATCGGCTGCGTGGCGTCCATCTCCATGCGGCGCTCCATTCCTGGGGGTCAGAGCCGGGAGGCTCGATCGGCCCGGTCCGTTGGTTCATTACTTGTGTAACTAACCTAGCAACCTGCCCTCACCCTGTCCACCCCCGCTTTCAGTCGAGTTCGGGTGGGTGTTCGACGCGAACACCCACCCGAACTCGACTGAAAATCTCCGGCCTCCGGTTCGTTAGGCTGGCCAAGTGAAGATCGCGACCTGGAATGTGAACTCCCTCCGTGCCCGAGCCGACCGCGTCGAGTCCTGGCTCGAACGCACCGACGTGGATGTCCTGGCCATCCAGGAGACCAAGTGCAAGGACGAGAACTTCCCCTGGGAGCTCTTCGAGCGCATGGACTACGAGGTGGCCCACTTCGGCTTCTCCCAGTGGAACGGTGTGGCCATCGCCTCCCGCGTGGGCCTGACAGACGTCGAACGGACCTTCGCGGGCCAGCCCGCCTTCGGCAAGGGCGGCCTGGACCCCGTCCAGGAAGCCCGGGCCATCGCCGCGACCGTGGGCACCGGGGCGGACGCGGTGCGACTGTGGTCCCTCTACGTCCCCAACGGCCGAGCCCTCGATGACGAGCACATGCCCTACAAACTGCAGTGGCTCCACGTGCTCAAAGAGCAGGCAGCCGCGGATCTCGCCGCCGACCCGAACCTGCGCCTGGCCCTGACCGGCGACTGGAACATCGCCCCGCAGGACGAGGATGTCTGGGACATCCAGTTCTTCCGGGACCAGGGCCTGACCCACGTGTCCGCACCGGAGCGCGCCGCCTTCCACGCCTTCGAGAAGGCCGGGTTCCAGGACGTCGTCCGCCCGCGCCACCCGGGCCCCGGGGTCTACACCTACTGGGACTACACGCAGTTGCGCTTCCCCAAGAAGGAGGGCATGCGCATCGACTTCGTCCTGGCCTCACCGGCTCTCGCCGGCTCCGTCACGGACGCCTGGATCGACCGTGAGGAGCGCAAGGGCAAGGGCGCCTCGGACCACGCCCCCGTGGTGGTGGACCTCGGCCCCTGAGCCGGAACATCATGGAGTACCAGTCCGAGCTGCGCGTCTACCAGCCCCTCGCGGCCTTTCCCGACGCCGTCCAGGCCGAGTACCAGCGCGCCAGCCGCCGCACGCGCGCGGCTGCCGAGCAGGAGGCCGCCCTCCGGGCACAACGCCGGCTGCTGCGCGACGTCACCGACCCGTTCCCGCACGGTCGCGATCTGGTCCGCGTGCTGCGGGTCCCCGTGGCAGACGGCGAGGCCCCGGTCTCCGAGTACTTCTGCCCGGACGAAATGGCCCTGCGGAGCGAACTGGCGGCCGAGCAGCTGGCTGACTCGATGCGCCCGCAGATCTTCACCCTGCTCGTCCCAGAAGCGGCCCGGCAGGCCAACATCGAGCGGCTGGCGGAGCACCTGGAGTTCGAGGACTCCGAGGCCCTGCACCAGGTCCACACCCGCACCGCGGTGTGGGGCGTGCCCGCCGGATGGTTCGCCCTGGTCCACGAGGACGACGAGGTGACCGTGATCGGGGACCCGGACTCCCCCGAGTCCGTGCGCCGCACCGTGCCGCTGGAACTGGCCCTGGAGCGGGGCCGGCACGCCGCCGTCGTGCTCTCCCTGCACGCCCCGGACATGGACCTGCTGAACGACTTGACCATCCTGGTGTCCTGGCTGGAGTCCTTCCACCCAGACTCCCGCGTGGAGCTGGACTACGGCGGGCTGGCCCGGCTCGTGTGGCCGGACGACTCCCCCTTCGATGTCCGCACCGCGATCGAGGCCCTGGAGGACGGCGAGACCGAGGCCGCCGTGATCGCGAACCACCGGATGGTGCGCCGCTGGCTGCCGGTGCGGCAGCTGGGGCGCGCAAGCTGAGCCATGGCGCGCTGACCGGCGGTTCACATGGGGAGTTCTCCCCATCGCACCGGACTTGTGAACGCGGTGTAATGGTGGGCGGGAGAATCGAGGCCGACCGCGGCCCGGGCCACCACCACAGGGGAGGACTTCGCAGTGGGATTCAGTGACTACGAGATCAGCGCGGATCCCGCGCGCGCGATCGTAGAGTCGGCACGCGGCCGCTTCCAGGACCTCGACGGCATGGAGAACAAGCTCGAGGCCACCGGCGATGCCGTGGCGTCGGCGGCGGACGAGGACAAGATCACCAAGGCGCTGAAGGACTCCTATACGAACTTCCAGCGTCCCTTCGTGGTGACCATGATCAGCACCGCGGACAGCATCTTCTCCACGACGGACAACGTCATCAACATCTATGACAACGCGGACTCCTCCATGGCGGACGATGCGAAGGCCACGGCTGTCGAGGACATGGTCTACGAGGCCACCAAGTACGACAACGTCCCGGATTACAGCGCCACCGACTCCACTGGCGACCAAGGCAAAGAGGAGACTTCCTGGTGACCACGGCCCTAGGACCCACTCATGCCGGCATCATGTTCACGTCCTTCCTTCCGGACCCGCTGCCGGACGGCGAGGCCGTTAAGGCGGCAGCCAAGGAGTACACCACACACGGGACCACGATGGACGATGCCTATGTCGAGACCAACACCACGTGGGGCACCCTGCCCGAGAATTTCCAGATCCCCGAACCGGACATGGCGACCACCCTCACAGCCCTGCGAGACATGGTGGAGCCTCTCGGCGCTGCCGTCGTGGACGGCATCGATGACATCAAGTCCGCCATGGACGCGTATGGCGACTCGATCGTCGGGTTCGCCTCCACGCACCAGAGGCTCAAGGAGCGGGTGGACGAGTACAACGCGCTCCCCGCCACCGAGTACACCGCGTCGCAGAAGTCCGTGGCCATCGAGGACGGCGAGTGGCTGCCGACCACGAGGACCGAGACCCGCCGCGCCGTCCTCGAGACGGACCTCATCCAGGCCCAGGAGGAGTACGAGGGCTACATCGACACCTGTGTCTCGGCCATCGAGGCGGCCACGCCGTCGGTGGTCAAGGACCAACCTGCGAACGTCACCGCGAACATCAAGCTCATCCAGAAATCCTATGAGCTCGCCGCCACCTGGTCCGAGCGTGGCGCGGCCTTCCGCGGCGCCGGCCAGGGCCGCATGCGGTTCATATGGCGTGCCGATGTCAACACCCTCTCCGATTTCGTCAAGGACGGCGTCCCCGGCTGGAAGGCCGTGCACACGGAGGGAACCTGGCTCAACAATGCCCCCGGGTGGTTCAAGAACAGGATTCCTGACCCCGCGAACTTCACGGACCTGAATGCCGTCAAGGCCATGGACAGCTGGTATGAGTCCGGCATCACCAAGATGTCCCACGCCTCCGATCGGTTCAGAGGCATGCTGATGGCATCCATGCCCGCTCCGGTCTTCAACCAGCTGGACAAGCTGAAGAACAGCCGCGCTGGGAAGTTCCTCAGTCTGAACTCGGTCAAGAAGGTCAACGGCAAGTGGAAGGTCGAGGTCAACGTCGGCGGCAAGCGCTCCTACCTGGTCCCGGAGAAGATCCGATCCCAGATGGGCAAGTTCGACAAGGCCAACGACTTCTTCAAAAAGGTCGGGGACAATCCGGTCGTCAAGAACGGCGGGAAGGTCCTCGGCGCCCTGGACATGGGGGCCACCTACTACGAGTCCTACGGCAACAACTACAACGAGGCATTGCGGGAGAACCCGAATGGCTCTCCCGATGCGGTCCGCAACGAGGCGATCGCCTCGACGGCCATCGAGGGCACGGCTGAGAACGCCGGCAAGGTCGTCGGCGGCGTGGTCGGCCGTGCTGCCGGTGCCGCCGTGGGCCAGGCACTGATTCCCATTCCCGGAGTGGGTGCGGCCGTCGGAGGTTTCGTCGGCGGCGTCGTCGGCGACTACGTTGGGGGCAAGGTTGGGGCTGCCGCTGGCGAATTCATCAATGACTGGCGTCAGGGCGGAGCCGACAAGGCATTCGGGGACGCCGGGAAAGCGATCGGTGATGCGGGCACGGCCGCAGTTGATGGCGTCAAGGACGTCGCGTCGAGTATCGGCAAGAAGTTGTTCGGCTGGTGAGCCGAAACGGAAAGGTCCAATCCTTGAGCACTGTCACCATCACCGGTCGTACCGACCGGGCACAGATGACCATCCCGGAGCACTGGAGCGCCGAGGACATCCGGGACGAGATCGAGCTGCTGTCCGTCCTGAAGGGTAAGGACGGGGTCTTCGCCCCCAACCTCGTGGTCACTCTCAACGCCCACGACGGGTCGATGGCGGAGTTTCTGTCCTCGGCTGTGGGGAACATTTCCCAGACCCTGACCGAGGTCCGCTTCATCGACATCACCCTATGGAATCCCGGAGGCGCCCTGCCCGGGCAGACCCCTGCACTGGACGGCCGGGCCGTGACGTATACCCACGTCTCCCCCGCGTCCGGAGAGGTCCTCCGCACTACGGACTGGCTCTTCATCGAGAACGGGCTGGCCGTACAGGCCACGGGAACCACGGCGGCCCCGGACTGGATGGCCCTCGGTCCCGAGCTGGAGCAGATCGCTTCCTCGCTGGTGCTGGCCGAGGACGCCGGCACCGCCGGTGCCCCGGTCCGCACGGAGTTGCCCGAGGGCGCCCTGGACGAGCTGGCGAGCGGAGAATTGGGAGCTCCGGTGGAATCCATCAGCGGCATCGGCCGGACCCAGACCTTCGATTACGCCGGCGCCTGGGTCCACGCCTCGGCGATCGCCCTCTTGGACGAGATGGCCGAGGGACTCAGGATCGGACGGATCAACGCCGATTCCTACCGGGACCAACTGGCCGAGCTGGAGAGCGCCGGACTGGCCCAGGGCACCAAGCTGACGGACACCGGCGAGTACGCGCGCCTGCACCTCGATGAGCCGGACGCCTCGTTCCGGATCAGCGCCGCCGGGTCGGGTGGCGCGATGTACTACCAGGCCTGGCTATACGGCCCCACGGCCCTGGTCACCGCAGGAACCGGATATCACACCCAGGTCGGACTCCAGGCTGACGAGGCACCGTCGCGGGACCACGTCAACGTCCGGATCTTCCCGATCACCGAGTTGGCACGGGAGATGGCCTCCTGGCTCGGCGTGGGCCCGGCCTGGCCGCTGCCGGCGCTGCCCGCAGGCCTACCCGCGGAACGCTTCGAGCAGCGCTGGGCCGGCAATACCGAGATCCCTGGGACCGCGAATCCTGTCCTGGCCGCCCTCTGGGAGCAGGACTGGTTCACCTGGGAACTCTCGGCCCAGGGGCCGGAGGGTGAGATCGATCCGGTCGCCTACCTCAACGGAGGCCCCTTGGGGCACTACCGCCTCGGGTCCGAGGACGGGCGCACGTGGCTGATGCCCACCCCGTCGGTCTACCTGTACGACCAGTTGGACGACCTGATCGCCGCTACCATCTACGGCCGACCCGCCCGGCTTCGCTGACACGTTCCACGGACCGTTTCGCAGCCCATTACTCTCAGGGCATAGCCTGACTGTCCACGTGGATCCAGAATCGAAAGGCCCCGCATGCTGTTGCGCACCATCCTGACCACCCCGGCGTATCTGGGGATGCTCGTCCTGATCGGCGGGGCCGCCGCCTTGTTGTTCTACATCGCCTGGCGGTGCCTCAACGGGGACACCCGCACGTGGGCCCTGCTGCCACCTTTCCCGTTCCAGGTATCCAAGCACAACACCTGGCCGTTCATGCTCCTGATGATCGGCCTCACCCTGCTGACAGCCCTGCCCTCGGTGTTCTTTGAGGCCGCCCGGATGGAAGAGGCCCGTGAGGCCACGTGGAACGTCGTCTTCATCCCCCTGGCCCTGGTGATCCTCTCCTTCATCTGGTGGCCCTTGGCCTGGACGCCCCGCTGGTTCCGCAACTGGGCCGCGCAGAACAACCCTGGCGCCACCCCGTGGTCCCTGGAGGAGATCGAGCGCGTCAAGGCAGCGCCCCCCTCCAAACGTCGCAACCGCGCCATCAAAGACATCGCCCGCGTCGCCGGTGAGGAGCATGTCGAGGGCATGGTCCCCGAGGGCATTCTCGACAAAGTCGAGGAAAAGGGAATCAAGCACGACGAGAAGCACGGCATTACCCCAGACATGGACACCTTCGAACGCGCCAAGATCATCAGGGCCAACCGTGCCCGGTGGAAAGAAGAGAAACGCCAACAGAAGCAAGCCCGCCGCAACCACCAGTCCTGAACCTGACGCTGAGCGCGAAGCCGAAAGCCCCTGAGCCCGACCCCTGGCATGAATCCACCTGACCACTAGGCTGGGCCCATGACCACGGGACCGCTGAGCACCCCACCGTCCGAGGCACGCAACCACCCCATCAACCCCTGGTGGGTTGATGCCGTGATCTACCAGGTCTATCCCCGTTCCTTCGCGGACGCGGACGGGGACGGCATGGGCGATCTCGCCGGCGTGACCGCCCAGTTGCCCTACCTGGAAGAGCTCGGGGTGGACGCGATCTGGCTCTCGCCGTTCTACGTCTCCCCGCAGCGGGACGGCGGCTATGACGTGGCAGACTACCGGGACGTGGACCCCCTCTTCGGCCGTCTCGAGGATGCCGAACGACTGCTGGACGCCGCTCACGCGGCCGGACTCCGGGTGATCGTGGACCTGGTGCCCAACCACACCTCCTCCGCCCATCCCTGGTTCGTCGAGGCACTGTCCGCGGACCCGAACACCGAGGCCGGGCGCGCAGTCCGCGACCGCTACATGTTTCGGCCGGGGACCGGCGCGGAGGCTCCGAACAATTGGCAGTCCACCTTCGGCGGGCCGGCCTGGACCCGCACCACGAATCCGGACGGCACCCCCGGAGACTGGTACCTGCACCTGTTCGATTCCTCCCAACCGGACCTGAACTGGGACAACGCCGAGGTCCGGGGCGAGTTCGAGGACATCCTGCGCTTCTGGCTGGACCGCGGCGTGGACGGCTTCCGCGTGGATGTGGCCCACGGACTCGTCAAGGCCGAGGGCCTGCCGGACCACCATGCCCGCCCCGGCATGGTCACGGATGCCGAGCCCCTCGCCGCCGCAGGGGATGCCGATGCCGGTGAGGACGTCGCCGGCCACCGGGAGGCCAACCCGCAGGACCATGCCCACCCCGTCCCTTATCACGATCAGGAGGGGGTCCACGAGATCTACCGTTCGTGGAACGCCGTCCTGGCGGAGTATGACCACGATCCGGTGCTCGTGGCCGAGGCCTGGGTGTCCCCGCTGGAGCGACTGTTCCGTTACGTCCGGCCGGGCGAGATGCACCAGGCCTTCAACTTCACCTTCCTCCTAGCAGGGTGGGACGCAGTGCGCATGTCCGATGCGATCACGGTCTCTGTCCAGGAGGCCGAGAAGGTCGGGGCGCCGAACACCTGGGTGCTGTCCAACCACGACACGGTCCGGCACGCCTCACGCTTCGGGCTCGCCGACCCCACGCGCTACCCCAACGGCCTCGGAGCCGAGGACGAACAACCGGACGATGCCCTGGGTTGGAAGCGCGGCCGCGCCGCGGCGATGATCGAGCTGGGGTTGCCCGGATCGGCCTACATCTACCAAGGGGACGAACTCGGCCTGCCCGAGCACACGACCCTGGATGACTCCCTCCGCCAGGACCCCACGTTCGTACGCACCGAGGGCGCGGAGAAGGGCCGGGACGGCTGCCGCGTCCCGATGCCCTGGCGCGCCGACGCACCCGGGTTCGGCTTCGCCGTCGGTCATCACGTCGATACCGGTCCGTCTCCGGTCAACCCGAACACCCCCGCCACCCCTGGGCACGACGCCGGCGCGGCACCTGTCGCTCCCGCGGCGCCCTGGCTGCCCCAGCCGGAGTCCTACGGGACGTACGCGGCGGACCGGCAGGTCGACGTCGCCGGTTCGACCTTCGAGCTGTATCGGCAGCTGCTCGGCGTCCGCGGGGAGCTGGACCTGGGCACCGGGGCCTTCGCGTGGTCTCGCTTCCACAGCCCCGAGCTCGGCGTGCTGGCGTTCACCGTGGCCACGGGCGGCGGCCAGGGCGGTTATGACCTCGATTCCGGTGACCACATCCCGGAGAAGGTCGCGCTGGTCATGGCCAACATGGGTCAGACGGCGGTGGAGGTCCCCGAGGAGTATGCCGCGGCGATCTTCAGCCACGACGAGGCGATGCAGGACGGGCAGCTGATGCCCGATTCCGCCGCCTGGTTCCTCCGACGCTGAGAGGTCAGGACGACGAAGGCCCCCACTCTGCTGAGTGGGGGCCTTCTCTTGCTGGTGGCTCCGACCGGCGTCGATCCGGTGACCTTTCGATTTTCAGTCGAACGCTCTACCAACTGAGCTACAGAGCCTGGCATCTCCGGCCGAAACCGGTGATCGCCAAGATCCTCCGAGCCGGGAAAACCGGTGATCGGAACATCCGAGCGACCCTGACGGGACTTGAACCCGCGACCTCCGCCGTGACAGGGCGGCGCGCTAACCAACTGCGCTACAGGGCCAGTGTGCGAGAACTAACTCTACCAGACTGATTCCGGGCTTCTGACCACGAGTGGCCAGTCCAACCGGAAGGCTGGTCGTGTCAGTACTGCGTACCCCCAACGGGATTCGAACCCGTGTCGCCGCCGTGAAAGGGCGGTGTCCTAGGCCTCTAGACGATGGGGGCCAGAACACTTCGGGTTCCCGAAGTGGACCCATAGGAGTTTAGGCCGTCAAGGCCCCCCACCGCAAACTGTGTCCACGCACACGAGGGAGGATGGAGGGGTGAATGACGATCCCACCCCCACCCCTGCCGATCCTGCCGGGCCCGACCCCGTCGGCGTCGACATGTCCGAGGAAGACTTTGACCAGGCCGTGTCCGATGCCCTGGATGCCATCCCTCCCGCGCTGGCCCAACGACTGTCCAACGTGGCGGTCTTCGTGGAGGAGGAGTACGAACCGGAGCCGTGGGAAGACCCGGGGATGGAGCTGCTCGGTCTCTACGACGGCATCCCGCTGACCGAACGGGCTGAGATGCCGTTCCAGCTCCCGGACCGGATCGTGGTCTTCCGGGGTCCGTTGTTGCGGATGTGCAGCGACCGCGAGGAACTCGTCGAGGAGATCACCGTGACCGTGGTCCACGAGGTCGCGCACTTCTTCGGGATCGATGACGACACCCTGCATGCGCTGGGCTGGGGATGACAGCCCTGAGCAGGCGTTCCACCCTGGAAGGGCAACACGCCCCGCGATGCCCCGGGAAATGACACCACTGTTGTTTATGATTCCAATGGGACTCGTGTTGCTTTTGTGACAATAGTGCATCTATTGTCACTACCGTGGCGCCTTTTGGCAGGCCGCGTGACCATCGCGCAGTGATCTCGTGACGGTGACGTGACCATCCCGCACCGTGGTTCGGCTCATCCTGGTGATGACCGGACCTGCCAACCCACTCGCACGGGTGCCACAGTGAGGAACTGCCGTGAACACCCGCCGCACCGTGGGCGTGACCGCCGTCGTGGCCGCCGTCGCCGCCACCGCCCTGGCCGCCGTATCCGTACCGGCCGTCTTCGACGCCTCCTCGGACACCGTCCAGGCAAACCTGCAGCGCGCCGACCAGGCGACGAAGGCCAACGAACCGGACATCGACCGCCCGGAGATCCCCGCCCTCGATGACGTGGTGGCCGCCAAGGAGCAGTCCTCATCCAAGACCGCGATGGCTGATCGCCTGCAGGTCTCCATCCGCCAGTCCGCGGAGCGGGAGCGCCAGGCCGAGGCCCGCGCCCAGCAGGCCAACGAGGGCGTCCGCACCGCCAACGAGGCTCTGGCAGACCGTAACGAGACCGCCAACGCCACCCGGCAACGCGCCGATGCGACCACCGAGTCGGCCGCTACCGCCCGTGACGAGTCCGGCACCGTGGCCGCGGATCTGTACCGCGGCGGCCAGACCAGCGCCGGCGAGGTCCTCCTCGGCGACGAGGACACCTTGGCCCGCCAGGCCACCGCAGAGAAGGTCGCCGCGGACAAGGCCCGCGTGGCCGAGGAGTCAGCACGCCAGGCCGCGGAAGCCGAGGAGCTGGCCCGCCAGGCAGAAGCCGCCCAGGCCGCCCAGGCGGAGGCCACGGCCGCCGCCGAGGAACAGCAGCGCCGCCTCGAGGCAGCTGCCCAGGCGGCCGAACAGGCCGAACAGCAGAACGAGGCTGACCGCCAGCAACTCATCACCCTCTTGGCCGAGCTCGAGGACCTCACCGTGGCCGAGGCCACCAGCCAGGTCGAGGCCATGGAGCAGTCCGAGCGGGACAACGCGCTCCAGGAGGCCATCGCCGCCTCGGAACAGCTGGCCGAGGAGCCGGCGGTGGACGCTCCGGCACCGACCGCCGCACCCGCTGCCACTGATCCGGCGAGCACCGCACCGGCCACCACGGTTCCCGTGATCCCCGCAGCCCCGGCGAGCACGCCCACGGCATCAGCCACGCCGACCGCCTCTGCGACGCCTCCTTCTCCCACGGCGACGCCGACCCCGTCCGCCACCGCCACTGCCTCGCCGACCCCCACGAAGACCCCGACGGCGACGCCGACTCCCACCCGGACGGCCACCCCGACTCCGGCGCCGAGCACGCCGGCCGCCCCGAAGCCCACGAAGACGCCGGCGCCCACCAAAACGCCTACCCAGAAGCCCTCCCCGGCACCGACGTCAGGCTCGTGGACCTCGACCGCCACCACCTGGGCGGTCAACAAGGCCAACGAGGCTGGCACCTTCTACACCTGGGGCGGCAACGGCCCGAAGGGCTATGACTGCTCGGGCTTCACCCGGGACGCCTTCGACGCCGCCGGCAAGTATCTGCCGCGCACGTCGACGGACCAGTACCGGGCCGCCAAGCAGTACGTCCCTCTGTCCCAGCTGCAGCCCGGCGACCTGGTGTTCTGGTCCTCCAACGGCGGCTCCAGTATGTATCACGTGGCCGTTTACATCGGTAACGGCAAGATCGCGCACGCCCGCAACCCCAGCATGGGCATCTCCGTGACGGCGCTGAACTACGGCGGCATGTACAACATCCACCCGTACGCCGGACGCTACTGACCCGTCAGGCCAGCCCGCTCCCGACGACAGCCCACAGCGCACAGCTCACGACGCCGGCCGGTCACCTTCCCTGCGGAAGGTGACCGGCCGGCGTCGTCCTCGGTGAACCGGGTGTACTTTGCGGGCACAAAAAAGTACTCTTCTGTGCCCGCAAAGTTCAGGAGAAGGTGGGGCCGAAGCTGGCGCGCCGGGCCAGCCGGCTGTCCTTGAGGTACGGGACCACCATGACGGGGCCGTGCGCATGGGAGATGACACCCTGGGAGGTCGAGCCCAGCAGGGCGCCCGTGAAGCCACCGTGGCCGCGGGTACCGACCACGGTCAGCCGAGCCGTCTTGGACTCGTTGACCATGACATCCACGGGGACACCGTCCACGATGTCCGAGGTGATCTCCAGGGACGGGAACTCCGACCTCAGCCAATCGATGCCGGCCTCGAGCCGCTCCCGCATCTCCCCGATCAGGGACTGCTCGTCCACGGTGGCGGGCAGCCAGGCGACGGCTCCGGAGATCGGCGGCATGGCGATCACCACGCGCAGCGGGGACTGACGAACCTCGGCCTCCAGGGCGGCGGCGAGCGCCGCGATCCGGCCCTGCTCCGAGCCGTCCACGCCCACGATGACGGGCACCCCGGCGGCGGCACGGGAGGCGTGTTCACCCTTGGGGACGATCACCACGGGGCACTTGGCATGGGCGGGCAGGGCGGAGGCCACGGAGCCGAGCAACCGGCCGAAGAAGCCGCCGCGTCCGCGGGTGCCGGCCACCAGCAGGTTGGCGTTGGCGGAGTAGTCGACGAGGACACCGGCGGCGTCCCCCATCTCCACGCGGTGCACGAGCGGCACCTCGAGCCGGCCGAGCTGGTTGACCACACCCTGCAGCACCTGCATGGCGCCGTCGCGGATCATCGTGTCGTCCGGGACACCGTAGCCGGCCTCGAGGGCCGAGGCCGCGAACACGGGCATCGTGTAGGCCGTGACGAGGGTCAGCGGCAATCCGCGCAGCTCGGCCTCCCGGGCGGCCCACTTGGCGGCCGAGACGGACTGCTCGGAACCGTCCACACCCACCACGATGCCGTGCGTGGTAGCGGCGTCCTGGGTGCTCGGGGTGTTGTCCTGTTCGTGCGAACCGGTCATGACGGCCTCCTGTCATTCCTGCCCGTTGTCTCCGTTGACACGGGATGATGGTGATTCCAGTTTAGGACCCTTGCAGTGGTTCCTCGCAGTACCTGGCCCCGGCCGTGAAGTCGCCGAGGGGTTCCACCAGGCGCGTGGGCAGGGGGTCGGAGAGCAGGTGGCGCACGAGGGCATCCCGGCGGGTGCCCCCTCCGGTCAACGGTCCGTTGCTCGCCGCGAACACAATGTTGCCCCGGCGCCGGCCCTTGAGCATCTGCGGATCGGCCAGCGCGGCGACCGTGGAGAACGCCTCCCGGAGGGTCGCCGCCTCCTGCCGGGCGGCACTCAGGTCCGGGCCGCCGCCGTGGTTAACGAGGTAGATCCCGTCCCCCACCACGCGCGCCGCGGCTCGGGCGGCCTCCACCCCGAGCAGGTGTCCGGGCGTGGACTGATCCTTTGCGGTGTCTCCGGCGAACACGTCCCGGATGATCACGTCCCGGCTGCCCTCGTGCGCCCCGGCCAGCACCTCACCGGCCTCCCCCACCCGGATCCGCAGCTGCGGGGCCCGGGGCAGGGCGAAGCGTTCCCGGGCCAGGGCGGCCAGGCCGGCGTCGAGCTCGACGGCGGTCTGCCGGGCCTGCGGGAACCACTCGGCCGCCCAGCGGGCCAGGGTGCACCCGGCTCCGCCGAGGTGCAGGATCCTCAGCCCGGCATCCGGTTCCCAGCGGTGCATCACGACGGCGGCCATCCACCGCATGTACTCGAAGCCCAGGTCCAGCGGGGTCTCGGGATTGATCTGGGAGGACTCCGCCCCGTTGAGCTTGAGCAGCCAGGCGCCGTCCGTGAACGGGTCACGCAGGATCTCGGCGGTGCCGGCGTCGATGGGGAAGACCCCGGGCTCGAGGGCCGGCTCGGCGGCGCCGCGACGGCCCCGTTCCCCGCGGTGGTCCTTCCCGCCTCCCTGGGCGTCCTTCGCCCCGGCCGGACCGGCCTTCGCTCCGCCCTTGCTGCTCTTGCTGCTCTTGCCGGCCTTGGAGCCGCGGTCACGCGCCACGGCGCACCATGAGCCGTTCCGTCAGCCCGGCCCAGGGGCCGTCCATCGGCACCGGGGCCCCCACCGCGGCGAAGCCGTGTCTCCGGTAGAAGGACTGGGCGCGGGCGTTGTCCTCGACCACCCACAGCAGGCACGGGCTGTCCCCGATGGCCCGCTCCAGCAGGGCATCGGCCACGCCACGGCCCTGGGCCTCGGCCAGGACGTACAGCGCGGAGAGCTGGGTCTGCGGCAGAGCGGCATCCTGCGGTTCCTGCGCGTCCTGCGCGTCCTGCGGTTTCTGCGCGTCCTGGACGGGGCCGGCCGCGGCCAGACCCACGCAGCGTCCCCGGGAGTCCTCTGCCATCCAGAGCACCTGCCCGTGCGCCATCAGTCCGCGCCAGTGCTCGACCTGCCGGTCCAGGGTGGCCTCCGCCGCAGCGAAGAACGACTCATCCCGCAGGTGCCCGTAGGCCTCCCGCCAGGACCGGGCCTTCATGGATAGTACGGTCTCGAGGTCCGCGGGGGCGGCGTCGCGAACGTAGTAGCGGGTGCCGGCGGCACCGTGTCCTCGGGCGGTCACTGGTCCTTCAGGGCTGCTTCCAGCCGTTCGATCTTGCCGTCCAGCTCACCGGTGTGGCCGGGACGGATGTCCGCCTTGAGGACCAGGGAGATCCGGGACCCGTAGGGGGCCACGGCCTCGACGGCCTCCTTGACCACGCCCATCACCTCATCCCAGTCACCCTCGATCTCCGTGAACATCGACGAGGTGCGGTGGGGCAGACCGGAGCCGCGGACCACCTTCACGGCCGCTGCCACGGCATCATGCACGGAACCGTCCCCGGTTTGGCTCTGGGCGGCCGGGCCATCGGGACGGGGGTTACCGGAGGGGGAGACAGAGAAGGCGACGATCATGCACCCAGTCTGCCGCACCGCCGTCGGGAGGTTAAGCGCCCGTGGCTGGCCACCGGCCTGCCGGAGGCTCACAGGACGGCATCCGGCCGGTCACGCGCGTGGGTGCGGATGAGCCCGTCAGGCGCCTTCCCACAGCGGGGACAACGCGTTGACGAGCTGCTGCACACCCAGCACCACGAATACCAGGGCGGTGATGCCGAGCAGGCCGTTGTGCACCCAGTTGTTGCGGAACTGGGAGGGGACCAACCGCTTCTGGTTGTTCAGGATCAGCAGGGTGAACGCCAGGAACGGCATGAACAGCGCGCCGAGGGTGCCGTAGAGCAGGATCAGGAAGATCGGCTGGTCCAGGAACAGCAGGGACATCGGGAGGATGGTCAGCCACAGCAGGTAGAAGCGGGCGGGCTTGGACTTCAGGGACGGGGCATCGTCCTGGTCCAGGCTGTCCGCGGGCTTGCGGAAGTTCGTCCAGAAGTCGGCGAACATCAGCGAGACGCCGTGCCACACTCCCAGCAGGGAGGAGAAGGAGGCGGCGAAGAAGCCGAGGAGGAAGATGTAGGCAAAGACCTGACCGTAACGCTCGGCCAGCACATTGCCGATGTCCAACAGGCCCTCGTCACCGGCGGAGATGGCCAGGCCGGCCGAGTGCAGCAGCTCCACGCCCATGATCATGGTGGCGACAACGAAGATGCCGGTCAGGACATAGGCGGTCGCATTGTCATAGCGCATGACCTTCATCCACTTGGGCGTGTTCCAGCCCTTCTCACGCAGCCAGTACCCGTACGCCGCGAGGGTGATGGTGCCACCCACGCCGCCGGCGAGGCCGAGCACATAGAACATGGCGCCGTCCTCGGCCGGGATCCGTGGGATCAGGCCGGTGAGGATCTCGCCGAGGTTCGGGGCGGTCAAAAACGCCGAGATGAGCACCGCGACGAACATGATGCCGATCAGCACCATCATCAGCTTCTCGATGAGGTTGTACCTGTTCATCCAGACCAGGCCCATGCCGATCAGGCCCGAGGCGATGGCGAAGATCTTCGAATCCACCCCCGGGAAGAGCGCCGCCAGCGGCAGGGCCACCGAGCTCATGGCGGTGGCCCCGTACACAAAGCCCCAGATGATGATGTAGATGCCGAAGTACCAGCTGGTCCACACGCCGAGGGTGCGCCAGCCCTGGAAGATCGTCTTGCCGGTGGACAGGTAGTAGCGGCCGACGCCCTCCACGAGCACGATCTTGAAGATGACGCCCAGGACCACGGCCCACATCAGCATGTAGCCGTAACGGGAGCCGGCGGTCAGCGTGGCGACGAGGTCCGCCGCGCCCACACCGGTGGCGGCGGCCACGATGCCCGGCCCCAGCGAGTTCCATTTGACCTTGACGGGCTTCTCGTTGATCTCGGCCTCGGTGAAGCCGACGATGTTCGGATTGTGGACCGGGTGCCCCGAATCCACGTGGTCGCCTCTTGACATGTGTGCCCCTCATGACTACTTCGTGCGGTGTGCACCACAGACTAGTGTGGTTTGCCGTGAGTCCAGGAATCTTCGTCACCACCACCACCAACGGCGCCGGCAAATCACTCGTCACCCTCGGGATCGCCGACTCCCTCTACAAGAGCTCCGGCAGCATCGGCTACCTCCGCCCGGTCGTCCCCGGAGACTCCGTGGAGACGGACCCCATGGTCCAGCTGATGCGGGAGGACTACGGGCTCGACGCCGGCCTGGCCCGGGGCGGCGTGACCGCCGCCGAGGCGCGGCACATGGTGACCGAGGGCCGCACCGACGAGCTCTACGAGCGCTGCGTGGCCCTGTTCGAGGAGATGGCCGGGGCCTGCGGCATCGTGGTGGTGGAGGGCAGTGACCTGGCGGGCGCCGATCCCGCCGTCGAGCTCGATCTCAACGCCGAGCTGGCCCGCCACCTGAGTCTTCCCGTGGTGGGCGTGGTGTCCGCCGCCGGACTGGACGGCGCCGCTGCGGCCGACGCGGTGGATCTGGCCCGGCGCACCCTGGACGAGTCCGGGGTGGACCTGTTGTCCATGATCGTCAACCGGGCCGATCCCGCCCGCCTCGACGAGATCGACTCCGCCATCCGGCCCGGACGCCATGAGTGGCCCGTGTACGTGCTGCCCGAGTTGCCGGAGCTGTCCCTACCGTCCGTCTCGGAGGTCGCCACCGCGCTCGGGCTGACCCAGGTGGCCGGGAACCTGAACCTGGACCGCGACGTCTCCGAGGTCAAGGCCGTCTCCATGGAGGGTGGCAACTTCCTGCAGATTCTCCGCGAGGGCGCCCTCGTGCTGGTCTCCGGAGACCGCTCGGACGCCGTCCTGGCCACCGTGGCCTCGTCACTGGCCACGGAGTTCCCCGTGGCGTCCGGGATGATCCTGACCAACGGGATCGAGCCGAACGAGCAGATCCGGCGCCTCTACGCCGAGGCCCCGTTCCCGATCTTCAGCACGTTCGCGGACACCTTCAGCACCGCCCGGGCCGTGTCCGCCGTGCGCAGTGAGCTCTCCAGCGCCCAGCCCCGCAAGACGGCCGCGGCCCTGGGCGCCTGGCACCAGCGCGTGGACGGCACGGAGCTGTTGCGGCGTATCGACCTGCCGCGGGCCACGCGCACCACACCCCTGCGGTTCCTGCACGGGCTGATCGAACGGGCCCGGTCCGAGCGGAAGACGATCGTGCTCCCAGAGGGCGAAGACGCCCGCATCCTGCGCGCTGCCGAGATCCTGCGCCGGCGGGACGTCTGCGACCTGGTGGTGCTCGGGCAGGAGGCCACTATCCGCGACCTCGCCGCCAAGGAGGGGGTGGACCTGACCGGGCTGACCCTGGTGGACCCCGCCACCTCGGAGGCCCGCGAGCGCTACGCCGAGGAATACTCCCGGCTGCGCGCCCACAAGGGGATCGACCTGGACCGCGCCCGGGACATCATGACCGAGGGCGCCTACTTCGGCACGATGATGGTCCACCTGGGGGACGTGGACGGCATGGTCTCCGGCGCCGCCCACACCACCGCGAACACGATCCGTCCGGCGCTGGAGTTCGTCAAGACCCGGCCCGGCGTCTCAATCGTCTCCTCCGTGTTCTTCATGCTGCTGCCGGACCGTGCCCTCGTCTATGGCGATTGCGCCGTGAACCCTGATCCGAACGCCGAGCAGCTGGCGGACATCGCCTACGCCTCCTCCCTGACGGCGCGGCAGTTCGGCGTCCAGCCGCGGGTGGCCATGCTGTCCTACTCGACCGGCGGCTCGGGGACGGGGGACGCCGTGGACAAGGTCCGCACCGCCACCGAACTCGTGCGGGACGAGCACCCGCAGCTGAAGGTGGATGGCCCTCTGCAGTACGACGCGGCCGTCAACGCCTCGGTGGCCGCCTCCAAGATGCCGGAGTCGGAGGTGGCCGGCCAGGCCACCGTGTTCGTCTTCCCGGACCTGAACACCGGCAACAACACGTACAAGGCCGTCCAGCAGTCCTCCGGGGCCGTCGCCGTCGGGCCCGTCCTGCAGGGGCTGAACAAGCCGGTCAACGATCTCTCCCGGGGCTGCACCGTGGACGACATCGTCAACACGGTGGCCATCACCGCCATCCAAGCCCAGACAGACCAGACAGACCAGACAACCCAGACAACCCAGACAACCCAGACAACCCAGTCCGGTCAGCCTAACCGGCCCCACCAGTCCGGCCGATCAGGAGAGTGAACCCATGCTGATCCTCGTCATCAACTCCGGTTCCTCCTCGCTGAAGTACCAGCTGCGTGAGGTCGCCGCGGACGGCACCGAGCCGGCAGAGCCCGTGGTCGCCCACGGCCTGGTCGAACGCATCGGTGTGCCCGGCTCCGGCGTGGACAACCACGCCGAGGCCCTCGAGCAGATCGATGCGGAGCTGGAACAGGCCCTCCAGGGCCGCACCATCGACGCCGCCGGTCATCGCGTGGTCCACGGCGGCGAGCGTTTCAAGGCCCCGACCCTGGTCACCATGGAGGTCATCCGTGCCATCGAGCGCCTGGCACCCCTGGCCCCGCTGCACAACCCCGCCGCCGCGCAGGGCCTGCGTGCCATCGCCGAGAAGTGGCCGGATCTGCCGCAGGCCGTGGTCTTCGACACCTCGTTCCACCAGACGATGCCCGAGGAGGCCTGGCGGTATGCCCTGCCGGACGCCCTCTACACGGAAAACGGCATCCGGCGCTACGGTTTCCACGGCACCAGCCACGATCTCGTCACCGGGATCGCCGCGGAGACGCTGGGCATCCCGCGGGCAGAGTTCAACGCGGTGATCCTGCACCTGGGCAACGGTGCCTCCGCCACGGCCATCCGCGGTGGGGCCTCGGTGGACACGTCCATGGGCTACACGCCGCTGGCCGGCCTCGTGATGGGTACCCGGTCAGGGGACATCGACCCCTCGATCATCACGCACCTCATCCGCAACGGCGCGTATGACGCTGACCAGATGGACCGGATGCTCAACAAGGAGTCCGGCCTGCTGGGCATGACCGGCAACGCGGACATGCGCCAGGTCATCGACGCCGCCCACGCCGGTCACCGGCGATCCCGGACCGCGCTGAAGGTGGCCTCCTACCGTCTCGCGAAGTACGTGGGCGGTTACCACGTGGCCGTCGGCGGCGCCCAGGCCGTGGTCTTCACCGCCGGCATCGGCGAGAACTCGGCACCGTTCCGCTCGGCCGTGCTGGACCGCCTGGAGCCCCTGGGCATCGCCTACGACGCCGAGGCGAACCTCGAGCGGTCCGACGCACCCCGGGTGATCTCCACCGAGGACTCGGCCCTCCCCGTCCTGGTGGTGCCGACCAACGAGGAGATGGCGATCGCCCAGCTCACCCTCGCGGTGGCGCAGGAGAGCGGCGCGCTGGAGCGCTAGTCCGCCGGCACCACCGCCACGTCACCCTCCCGCCGGGAGTCCTGGGCCCCGGTGATGGTCCCGGTCTCGTAGTCGATCTCCAGCGCCTGCACCGAGCCGAAGACGGCGTCGGCCCGCTCGGTTACGCGCGGCTGCCACCCGCGCTGGCGGATCAAGGCGGCCACGTCCGGATCCGGCTGCTCCTCCAGGGAGAGCACCCCGTCCTGGAGGTAGTGGCGCGGTGAGTCGACCGCCTCCTGCAGCGGCGCCTCCTGGAGGGCCCAGGGCACCATGACGGTGGCGAGGATCGAGGGGATGACCTGCCCGCCCGGAGATCCCAGGCCCATCACCACGCGGCCCTCCGAGTCGAGGACCAGGCTGGGGGCCGACCAGCTGACGGACTTGCGGCCCGGCTCCGGCTGGTTGGCGGGGGTGTCCAGGGACTCGAATCGGGACAGCTGGTTGTTGAGGAAGAACCCTCCCACGGTGCTGGCCTCGGCGCCGCCCCAGAAGCTGGTGATCGTGTTCGTCATGGACACGGTCAGTCCCTCGTCGTCCACCACGGTCAGATGGGTGGTGTTCCCGGCCTCAACGGGCTCAGCGGGTGCGTCGTCGCCGGTGCCCGTCGTCCCGGCCGTTCTGGCCGTTCTGGCTGCACTCTGGTCCGTCACGGCGGACGAGGAGAGCGCCGGCGCCACCTCGGTCCGAGCCAGTTCGGTATTGGCCTCCGGGTCCGTGAGCTGGTCCACGGGGACGTCCACGAAGGCCGGGTCCCCGAAGGACTCCGTCACGCTGGCGTCCGCCACCTGCCAGGCCGCGGCCATGGCGTCCACGTACTCCGCGGACCCGGGCTCGGACTCCGCCACCCCGAGCGCCTCGGCGACCTGCAGGAATTGCACGACGGCGGCACCGGGAAGCGGAGGTGCGGCCGAGACGTACTCGTAGTCGCCGACCGGGCCGCTGACCGGTTCGGTGGTCACGGTCTCATAGGCGGCGAGGGACTCGGCATCGAGCCCGTCAACGGCGGTGAGCTCCTCCGCCAGGCTTCCGGTGTAGAGGGCGTTCGGGCCCTCGTCGGCGAGCGTCTCCAGGGTGGCCGCCAACTCGGACTGGACCAGGGTCTCGCCCTCCTCGAGTGGCGCGGCGCCTCCCGAGCCCGCCGTACCCCCGCCGGCCGAACCGGAGTGGAACGGGGCGAGCCCCTCGATGGCCCCGGGCCCATAGTCGGAGCGCATCCGCTGGGCCAGCAGAGGCGAGACCGGAAACCCCTCGTCGGCCAGCTCGATGGCCGGGGCCAGCAGCTCGGCCCACTCCAGGGAGCCGTGTTCGGCGTGCAGGGTGGCCATGCCGTCCACGAAGCCCGGGACACCGGTGCCAGAGGCCGGGATGTCCCCGTCCTGGGCCACGGTCTCGCGGTAGTCGTAGGCCAGCGGGCCGCCGTCTCCGCGGGCGACCAGCGCCGAGCCACCACCGCCGATGCCCGAGGCGAAGGGCTCCACCACGGCCACGGCGAAGGCGGTGGCGATGGCGGCATCGGCGGCGTTGCCACCCTGTTCCAGGATCTCGGTCCCGGCCTCCACCGCCGCCGGGTGTCCGGCGGCGACCGCCTGTTCCTGGAGGGCTGTCGCAGGGGCCGACGGGGCCGGCGTCGTTCCGGGGGTGTGGTCCGCGGGTGGCCCAGGGGCTGAGGAGGACGGGGCACCGGAGTCCGCGTCCGATGGTTCCTCCGGTGCCGGGGAGGCGCATCCGGTCAGGGCCAGCAGTGCGGCCGAGAGCGCGGCCACGCAGGCCAGGGCGGGGGCGGAGGTGCGGGTCCGCTGCATCAGGGTTCCTCGGGTGCTCGAGTACGGCGGGCCCGAGCGATCCTAACGGTCCCTCCTGTGCACCGCCTGGGCGGTACCTGGGCGCGTCATCCAGTCGCCGCCCCTACACTGCCCACGACCTCCCCCGCCACCACCACCGCACAGGACAGAATGGCTTCCATGACCCCAGCCAACGTGCCGGCCACCCCGGGCTCCCCCGTGGCGTCTCCGCCCGCTGGCGTGCGCCTGACGGGCCTCGACGCGGCCCGGGCGCTGGCCATCGTCGGCATGATCGCGGTGAATGTGGGCCCCCGGGGTGAACCGGGGATCGCGGGATTCGTGTACGACCTGCCGGTGGGGCGGGCCTCCATCCTGTTCGTGGTGCTGGCCGGCGTGGGCATGTCCTTCCTGACCCGCTCCGCCCGCACGCCCGGCGGAGCCCTGCCATGGCGGACGGTCCTGTGGCGCTCCGCGCTGCTGTTCGTCGGCGGCCTGGCCTTGCAGGAATTGGGGCATGACGTCAGCGTCATCCTGGCCGTGTACGGGGTGTTGTTCCTGCTGTCCCTGCCGTTGCTGAAGGCCCCGACCCCGGTCATCGCCGCCCTGGCGGGGACCCTGCTGACCGTGGGACCGGTGGTCTGGATCGGGGCGCAGCTCGCCTCCGGGACCGTCTTCCAGTTCGCTGATCCGGACCTGAGCAACGATGCTCCCCACCTGCTCCACCGGATCTTCCTCTCCGGCCCCTACCCGGTGCTGGTGTGGTGCGTCCCCTTCCTGGTGGGGCTCATCCTGGGACGGGCTCCCCTCACCGACCGGAGGCTGCAGAAGCGGCTGGTGCTGTGGGGCGGGGTCGCGGCCGTCGGCGCCTACGCGCTCTCGCAGGTCCTGATCCGGCTGCTGGGCCAGCCGGGGGACGAGATCGGCTGGGACCGGCTCCTGTCCGCCGTCGGGCACTCGCAGATGCCGCTGTGGCTGATCTCCAGCATCGGCACGGCACTCGTGACCATCGGCGGGTTCCTCTGGGCCGGGGACCTCGTGGACCGCCACCTGGGGATGCTGGTCTCAGCCGGTCGGCTCTCCCTCACCATCTACGTGGCTCATCTCATCGTCCTCGCCTTCATCCGGCCGGAGCCGCAGACGTTGCTCCGGGGCTACCTCATCACGATCGTGTTGTCCGTGGTGCTGGTCCTGCTGGCCCACCTGTGGGTGAAATGGCGGCCGATCGGCCCGTTGGAGCAGCTCCTGCGCCTGCCGGGGAGACGCTGACGTTCAGGCCCCGGTGCCGACCAGCACGCGCTCACGGCGGCGGACCCGTTCCAGTACCCGGGCCGGCAGGTTCGTGGTGATCTGCTGCACCCCGGCCCTCAGCAGCAGGTCCACGTCCTCATCCCGGTCCGCCGTCCACACCCGCAGGGTGCGCCCCGCCGCGAGCCACGCCTTCACGTCGGCCAGGTTCTCCCGCACATAGGCCACCCCCGGCCCCGCGATGCCCGCCCGGCCGTCCCAGATCAGCCGCTCGGCGTCCGCCACGGCCTGGCGCAGCGTGGCCCGCACGGCGGCGCGGCTGAGTGGGCCGAGGTTGAAGCGGCTCGGCACCGGCGCGGCGGGCACCACAGAGAGCAGCTGGCACAGGTGCTCGGTGCCCACCGACGGGGCGAGGTACTGCAGGGAGCCGGCGTAGAAGCTCATGAAGGACACCTCGACCGCCCCGATCCTCGAGGTCTCCGGATCCCAGCCGGCGCTCAGCAGCCAGGACAGGGCGCGTTCCTCGAGCTCATGGCCGAAGGGGCTCGGATGCTTGAGCTCCAGAGCCAGCTTCACGGGGCGGCCGGCGGCGGCGAGCAGCTCGATCAGGTCCGGCAACGTCAGCAGCTGGGTGGAGGCAGGACCGTACTCCCCAGGGATCCGCACCCCCTTCCACCGGTGGACGTCGAGCCGGCGCAACTGGGCCAGCGTGTGCTCGGCCACCGGGCCGGACCCGTCAGAGGTGCGCTCCAGGGTCGGATCGTGCAGGCACACCAGGTGCCGGTCCCGCGTCAGGTGGACGTCCACCTCCACGCCGTCCGCGCCCTCGGCGAGCGCGTGCAGGAACGCCGCCCTGGTGTTCTCGGCGTAGGCTCCGGAGGACCCCCGGTGAGCGATCACCAGTGGTCGCCGTAACGGCCGGTGCCGGTCATCGTCGGTAGGGTTCGGGGTGGTGCCGGGGCTCGGGGTGTCGGACACGCCCCCAGGGTACGGTCCCTGCACCGCGGTCACCGCCGTCGACAGGCGACGGGCTGGTTAACTTGTGCTGACACTTTGATCCCGGTCGGAGGACCCATGAAGAACCAGACGCTCGACGCCGGACCCTCCGAGGCCCAGCGCGCCTCCGCCCTGCGCCGGATGAAGGCGGTGGCCACGGGTGTCCTGGTGCTGCTGGCGGTGGTCTTCGTGGTGTCCTTCGCCCTGCAGGATGACTACCCCTGGCTGCGGTACGTCCGGGCGGCGGCCGAGGGAGGCATGGTGGGCGCCCTCGCCGACTGGTTCGCGGTCACCGCCCTGTTCCGGCACCCGATGGGCCTGAAGATCCCGCACACGGCGATCATCCCGCGCAAGAAGGACACCATCGGGGAATCCCTGGGGGCCTTCGTGCAGGAGAACTTCCTGGACGGGGACGTGGCCCGGGAGAAGCTCGCCGGGCTGAAACTCGCAGGCCGCGCCGGGGCCTGGTTGCGCCAACGCCCGCATACGGAGCGGGTGGCGGCCGAGGTCTCCGCCTCCGCCGAGCGGATCCTGGATGCCATGGACGATGTCCTGGTCCGGGACCTGGTGGCCAACCTGGCCCAGAAGCACATGATCGACCCCGATTGGGCGCCCACCCTGTCCGAGGTCCTGGGCAAGGTGACCGCCGAGCGTCACCATGACCAGGTGGTAGACCTGGTGGTGTCCCGGACCGGGGACTGGGTCACCCGGCACCCGGAGTTCTTCCTGAACAGCGTGCGGCAACGCTCCCCGCAGTGGGTGCCGGGCGTCGTCGACCAATTGCTGGCCGAGCGGATCCAAGCCGAGGCCCTGAAGTACCTCGCTGCCGTGCGGGAGGATCAGGACCACGAGCTGCGCCGCTCCGTGGACGACTGGCTCGCGGACCTGGTGACCGACCTGCACCGGGATCCGGCGACCAGGGCGAGGGTGGAGCAGGCCAAGAGGGAGCTGTTCAACGATCCGCGCATGCGGGAATGGGCCGAGAAGGCCTGGGCGACGACCAAGTCCGCGCTGCTGGTCCAGCTGCGGGACCCGGGTTCGGACCTGCACCTGGCCCTGGTGGCCGCCCTGCAGGACCTGGGCGGACGGCTCGAGGAGGATCCGGCGCTGGCGGGCCGCGTGGACGGCTGGGCCTCCGAGGGCGCCCAGCACCTGGCCCGCCGCTACGGGCCGGAGCTGGTGGGGATCTTCGGCGAGACCATTCAACGCTGGGACGGTCGGCAGGCCTCGCGCACCATCGAGCTCTACCTCGGCCGGGACCTGCAGTTCATCCGGATCAACGGCTCCATCGTCGGCGCCCTGGCCGGCCTGGCGATCTACACGGTCGCCACCCTGGCCTTCGGCTAGCCAGACCGACCGGGCTGGCTCACTGGCCGCGCGTGCGGTTCCGGCGGTGTTCGGCGCGGGCGGCCTCGACGTCGGCCGCGAACCCGGCCGGGTCCTCCGCCTTCAGGGCGTCCAGGGTCCCGTCCGCCCGCAGCGCCTCGATGTCCTCGCGCACGCCCTCTTCGAGCAGGGCCACCAGGTCCGGATCCGCTCCGGGCTCCTCCGCTCCCGCGGCCACCTCTCGCACGTCACCGGAGCCGGACGCCCCGGCGGACGCCTGGCGCTTCTTCCCGGCCGGCAGGGCCTGGAGGTCCGTCACCAGCCGCCCCGGCAGCGCCGCCGGCAGCGGTCCGAAGATGTTCTGGGCGGCCTTGATGACGCTCTTGCCCATAGCCCGG
The DNA here is from genome assembly GCF_040702545.1 of Citricoccus sp. NPDC079358. NCBI lineage: Bacteria > Bacillati > Actinomycetota > Actinomycetes > Micrococcales > Micrococcaceae > Citricoccus > Citricoccus sp. NPDC079358. The sequence goes on along the minus strand of NZ_JBFBLI010000003.1, from coordinate 180,751 downwards.
TTGCCGACGCCGCCGATCACGGCGCCCACCCCGAACGGCACCAGGCGGCCGAGCATGCCGGCGCCCTGACGGACGATGAACTTCTTCATGAACATGCGCTTCATCTGCTGGAACAGCACATCGGAGATGCCGGACGCCCCGGAGATCGCGGCCACCGCGCCGCCCAGGGGGCCGGTTCCGGAGCCATTCGCCTGGCTGGTGAAGTCGCGCAGGAGCTTGCGGCCGTCGTCGCCGAGCATCACGGCCATGACGAGGGTCTGTGCGCGCTGCGGGTCATCGGTGGTGACCCCCATCAGTTCCGCCACGGACTGGGCGTACAGCGCGGTGGTCTCGAGGAAACCGATGGTGGCCGCGGCGGAGAGGCCGAGGGCGGCGGCCGTGCCGACCCCCGGCACCACGGCGGTTCCCCCGACGGCGGCCCCGCCCCCGGTGACGGCGGTCAGGTACTGCTTGCCCAGACGTTCGGCGAGCTGTGCGGGCGTCTCGTCCGGGTGCGACCGGCGCAGCCGGTTGAGGTTGCGCAGCACCAGCGGTCGCTGGACCTCCACGGCCTTGAGCACGATCTTCTGGAAGGCCGGCGTCGGGTTCCCGTGGGGGTCCACGGCCCGGTTCAGGGCGAAATCGGTAGCCTTCTGCCCGGCGACCGTCGAGATGATCGATTTCTTTGCCATGGTGGTGGCCTCCTGACGCTGGTGAATCCTACCGACGACGCTACCGGAGCGCGTGCTTCAGGAAGATCCGGACATCCCGGGCCTCTTCGGCGCTCATGCCGTGCCCCATGCCCTCATAGGTGCGGGCCGTGAGCCGGGTGTTGGCCTCCAGCCAGTCCGCCGTGTAGGCGATGGCGTCCGGGTTGATGACGAGGTCCTCCACGTCCCGGCCCCAGAAGAAGGGCCTGGGCCCCGGGCCCTCCGGGGGTGAGTCCAAGGTCTCCAGCAGCTGGTTGGAGAGCACGAAGCCGCTGAGGCCCACCACGCACGTGAAGGCCTCCGGGCGGAGCCGGTACACCGTGGAGGCCATGGCCATCCCCTGGGAGTGGCCGAGCACCGAGACCGTCCGAAAGCCGCTCCGGGTGACCTCGTCGGCGTCCAGCAGGTCGAAGACGCGATGGGCGGCCGCCACCACCTCAGCGAAGTCGTTCGTCAGGAAGTAGTCCAGCAGGAACCAGCCCCAGGCGCCCGGATCGGAGCCCGGTCCGGCCCCGGCACCGTCCGTGCCCTCCATGACCGGGGCGGCGCCGCCGTCGATCTCGAACCCGCCGCGCACGGCCAGGCCCGTGACGTTCTCGGGAAGCATGCCGAAGTAGGCCTGGGCGGCTCGGACCTCGTTGGCCCCGTAGCCGTGGATGACCAGCACCAGGTCGGTGCCGTAGCGCTGCGACTCAGGCCGTGACCAGACCACGTGGTGTCCGGTGGAGAGGGTTTCCCGCACGGGCCCGTCAGTCGCTTCCGGAGCCGAGGTCGAGGTCGGTCCAGACGAGGCGGTGCTCGCTCGGGGTGGTCTCGTTGGGTTCGCCGGGTTCGCCACCCGGGGCGTTGACGCGGGTGAGGTGCGAGCCCAGCTGACCGGACTGGGGCCAGAAGACGCCGGAGGACGCGGTGGTCAGGGACGCCGACGGCAGCAGGTAGTCCGACCGCGCCACCGTCCAGTCACCGCCCTCGCGGCCCACCACCTCGGTGGCCATCGGCTGCTCGGCCTCGGTGAGCGCCTCGGCGCCGCGGGAGGTGGGCTCAGGATCCTGGATGGCCTCCGACTCCAGCAGGCCGGCGATGACCGAGGCGTGCTCCTCCTCGTCCAGGGCGGTGCCGGTCAGCGGCCCGAAATCGCCGGCCAGGATGAAGGAGTCGCCCTCGTCCAACCCGCCGGATCGACCCTCGTCGTCCACGATGTAGCCGGAGTCCGCCGGGTCACCGGACACGTAGTCCGCCCACATCCGCATCTCGTCGTGGTGGCGTTCCGCTCCGGCGACGCCGTCTCCGGCATCACTCGGCCGGGCCGCCAGCACGTGCACGGTCTGACCGCCGACCTGGACGGGGATGTCCCAGTGCGAGGTGGACGAGAGCCGCAGGACGGACCGCTCCAGATCGGAGAAGGTGTCCTCCGGGATGGCGTTGTCCGGCATGGAATCCCACGGCAATTCCTGGAAGGTGCGGATGCCCTCCGTGTCCAGGGGATGCTTGGAGTACAGCACCATGCCGTGCTGGCCGGCGAACTCTCCGGGGCCGAAGGTGTCCCCGGGTCCGCCGATGACGCCGTCGTTGTCCAGGTCCGCCCCGGTGTCCACACCGTTGTTGACCTCGGCCACATACATGTAGGGGTAGTCGATGCCCTGCTGACCCCCCGTCCCGACGGCCAGGTAGTTCGTCCGGAAGGACTGGGCGAACGCCTCGCCGCCGTCCACATCCACATCCGTCAGCAGCACGAGGTCCGGCGCGGCCCGCTGGACGGTCTCGGCCACCTGCTGCGCCTGCTCGTCTCCGGGAGCGGAGAGATCCTCGGTCAGCTCCCCGGGGGCGGACCGGCTCAGTCCGGCCGAGAAGGTGGCCACGCGCAGGTTCCCCGGGGCGGCGGCGGGCACCTGCCCCTGCTTGATCCACAGCATCTGCCGCAACAGGTCGGGATTCTCGGGAAGGGCGTCATTGAAATCGAAGGAGGCCGCGCGCTGTGCCGGTGAGACCGAGGTGAGCGCGGGTGCCTGCTGGAGGGATGGCGCCTGCTGGAGGGATGGCGCGGCGGTCGCCAGGGGTGCGACGAGCAGCGCCGTCACGGCGGCTGCAGGCACAAGGGCACCGCCCAGCACCATGCGCCGGCGGAGCACCCGGGGGAAAGCACTCATGCGCACCACCCTAGGCACGGACCTCCCTTCGGCGGTAGGGGCCTCCCGGGGCCGGATCGGCGGCTCACTGACGTGATCGGCGGCTCCGCCGAGGCGTGCGCCCCGGGCCAAAACCCCGAGGACAGCGCGTGTCGCGGCCACTATCTCCAGAGTGGTTCCATGGCTCCAACGTCTCAGTCGAGCCGTCGGGCACCATGGTCGGTTATCAAATCTTGATCTTGGCTCTGGCACCGAGACATCCCTGAAACATTCAAGCGTTCGGCCGGAATCGGGAGCGCCGGGAGGGCGGGTCCCGCCGTCGTTCCGGCGTGAACGAGGGGCGCGCGGCCCCGGGTGCTGGGGACCAAAACGGCCCCTGACCCGGCCTGATGCCGATTCAGGGGCCGTTGCGCGGTGGGCCCTGCGGGGATCGAACCCGCGACCCGCGGATTAAAAGTCCGATGCTCTGCCAACTGAGCTAAAGGCCCTGGCCAGCCGGTGGCCGCGTCCCATGCTAGCGGATGTGGGTCACCGCGAGGCCACCGATCCCCCGGCGCCCGGCACCCGGTGACCAGACTGTGCCGCCGGCGAAGGCGTACCGTGGAGGGGGCTCCCGGTGGCGCCGCTCATGGCAGCATCACGTCCGGCGCGGCACCGGGACCCCGAGCAGACACACCCCATCCCCGGAAAGGTGGCCCTCCCGTGACGTCCTCCCGGAATCGTTCCGGCCGGTCCGCGAGCTCGACGGCGGCCGGCACGGTCCGCCATCACCGGCCCCGGCCGTTCGCCCCGGACCAATTCGCCGCCTTCCAGGGTGGTTCCGACCCGGCCGCCACCGCCGAGGGCGCGGCGCTGCTGGCCCGCGCCCTGGTCGAGGGCGGCCGGTCCACCTCAGACCAGGCCGCGGTCCGGCGGCTGGTCGGCCTGGTCGAGGAGGCCGGGATCGACACCGTGGCCCAGTGGTGGGCCGATGCCCCGGCGGTCTCCCTGAGCGGTGTCCTCTGGCGGCTGTACGCCCTCCGCTCGGCGACGCTCCGCAACGGGGCCCAGTGGGCCGCCTGGTACCGAGCCGGCCACGAGGCGCATGTGGCCCGTGCCGTCGCGGGTCCGGTCGAACCGCCCGGCGCCCGCGAACTGCAACAACTGACGACCGACATCCTCACCGGGGCCTTCACCGGTGACTTCGACGTGGCTCTTGAGCGGGCCGCCGCCTACGGCCGGGTGGTCTGCCTCGGCCAGGCACATCACTCCGAGGCGCTCGAGGCCGGTCAGCCGGCCCAGGCCGCCGTCCTGCTGCGCCAGGCCAAACGGCTCCTGGGCACCGCCGAGGAACTCGAGGAGGCAGCGGCCGCCTGGCGCCGCGGCACGCTCGATTGAGCCGAGGGCTGACAACCCCGGCGCCGGTGGACATCTCCGCCCCCGACCGCGCACACTGGATATTGGTGTCGGGCCGCGGTAACCCCGGGCTCCAATATTCTGCCGCTACGAGCGGCCACTCGCCGAGAGGCGTTCCCGGTCCGGCACTGCCCCCTCTCGCGGGATACCCTCGTCCTTGATGAACCTCTCACTGTCCTCCCTCCTCGCCCCGGACACCGCCAGCCTCGAACACCTCGCGGCCCTGGCGGAGGGTCTGGGTGCCGCCGTGCACCAGGTCGCCCAGTTGATGGGCTCCTCCAAGACAGCCGCTGAGGAGGTCAGATCCCGCTTGTCCGAGATCGACAGCGAGGCCAGCGGGCGCCACATGGCCCTGCTCACCAGCCTGCGCAGTTCCTTCATCACCCCCCTGCCGCGCCAGGACCTCTACCTGATGGCGGATGGGCTCAACAACGCCGTGGAGAAGGTCTGCAACGCCGGACTGCTCATCGTCTCCACCGAGCAGTACCGGCTGCCCGCCGAGGCCATGGACATCCTGGAGACCCTCGGCCGGCAAGCCGAACTCCTCCAGGAGGCCACGGCCCAGTTCCGGACCCTCGACGCCCTTGAGGAGACCTGGATCCAGCTCCAACGCAATTCGAAGCGCGCCGAGCGCGTCATGGTCGAATGGGTCGCCGGGATGACCGGCGACCTGCTGCAGCGCAGCTACAACCGGCAGCGGGAGGCAGCGCACGCCGTGGATGCCGCCATCCTCGCCGTCCGGCAGATCACCGTTCACGTCGGCAGCGTCCTGGTGCAGGAATCCTGACGGACGTGTCCCCCCTCGTCCTGGTCCTGCTGTGCCTGGTCCTCGCCCTCACAGTCGGGTACGGGCTGCTCAACGGCATGCGGGATGCCCCCAACGCCATCGCCCTGCCCGTCCGCAGCCGGGCCCTCACTCCGGGGGTGGCCCTGCTCCTGGCCGCTGTGATGAACCTCGGCGGCGGCGTCCTGTCCGGTGGCCTGCTGACCGCCGTGTGGCAGGAACTCCCTCCGGCCATCCCCAGCGGCGGACCGGGCCTGCTGATGGCCGTCGTCGCCCTGGCCGTGGCGATCGCGTGGGGGTGGTTCGCCTGGCAGCGCGGCATGCCCGTGTCCATGACGCATGCCCTCATCGCCGGCCTCGTCGGGAGCGGCGTGGCCCTGACCGTGACCGGTGACGCGTCCTTCGAGGGGATCTGGTCCCCCGTGCTGGTCACCGCGATGCTGGTGGGGCTGCTGCTGACTCCGTTGCTGGGGAGCTTCCTGTCCTGGATCCTCGTCACCCCGGCCACCTGGGTGGCCCGCGATGCCGCACCCGGCACGGTCAACCACACCGCCCGCATGGGGCTGGCGATCACCGGAGCCGCCAACGCCCTCGGCCACGGCGTGCAGTCCGGCCAGCGCATGACCTTCATGATCGCCATCGCCCTGACCGCCATCGGCCGGCCCGATGCCATGGGCTGGTGGATTCCGGTGGCAGCCGGTCTCACCCTGGCCATCGGCACGCTGTTCGGCGGGTGGCGAGTGGCCCACACCCTCACGGAGAAGCTCGTGCACCTGGACCCGCTGCGCTCCGCGGTGGCCTCGGGCGTCAGCGCCGGGCTGCTGTTCGTGGGCTCGTTCGCCCTCCACCTGCCGTTGTCCTCCACGCACGCCGCGGCGGCGACCATCCTCGGCGCCGGCCAGAACCAGCGCTACACCGCGGTCCGCTGGCAGCAGGTCCAGCGGGTGATCGGCTACTGGCTCGCGAGCCTGGTGGTGCCGGCCGCCGTGGCACTCATCCTCGCCGCGGCAGCCAGCCCGCTGTTCTGAGCCGGAGCTGGGCCTGAGGCGGCCCACCCCGCCCGCGGCATCACCGGATGCGTGCGGCCACCGGCGCCCGGTTCCAGATGTGAGACGAGCCCCGGCCGCCGACGATCAGCCGAAGCGGCCGGAGACGTAGTCCTCGGTCTGCTTGTTGGCGGGATTGTTGAAGATGACCGAGGTCTCGTCGTACTCGATGAGCTTGCCCGGCTTGCCGGTGCCGGCGATGTTGAAGAACGCCGTCTTGTCCGCCACGCGAGCGGCCTGCTGCATGTTGTGCGTCACGATCACCACGGTGAACTCGTTCTTCAGCTCGTTGATCAGGTCCTCGATCGCCAGGGTGGAGATCGGGTCCAGGGCGGAGCAGGGCTCGTCCATCAGGATCACATCCGGCTCCACGGCGATGGAACGGGCGATGCACAGACGCTGCTGCTGGCCACCCGACAAACCCGAGCCGGGCTTGTCCAGGCGGTCCTTGACCTCGTTCCAGAGGTTGGCGCCTCGCAGGGACTTCTCCACGATCCCGTCCGCCTCCGACCGGGACATCCGGGCGCCGTTCAGCTTGTGACCGGCGAGGATGTTGTCCCGGATGGACATGGTGGGGAAGGGGTTCGGGCGCTGGAAGACCATGCCCACCTGAGTGCGGACGGTGACGGGGTCCACGCCCGTGGCGTAGACGTCCTCGCCGTCCAGGAGCAGCCGTCCCTCGGCGCGCGCCCCGGGGAGGACCTCATGCATGCGGTTGATGGTCCGCAGGAAGGTGGTCTTGCCGCAGCCGGAGGGACCGATGAACGCGGTGACGGACCGCGGCTCGATGTTGATGTTGACGCCTTCCACAGCCAGGAAGTTGCCGTAGTAGACGTTGAGGTCAATGGCTTCGATGCGCTTTGACATGGGGGAATTCCTCTGTCTTTCGTCTCTGCTCGGCTTAGCGGCCGGTCTTCTTCGGCGCGAACGCCTGGGCGATGATGCGGGCGGCCAGGTTCAGCAGCATCACGATGACGATCAGGACCAGGGCCGCGGCCCAGGCACGGTCTGCCGAGGGCATGCCGGCGGCCGGTGCGGTCGGGTTCATCAGCTGGCGGTAGATGAACACCGGCAGGGCCGTCATCCACTCGCCGAACGGATTCCAGTTGGTGGCCGCCGCATAGCCCGCGGTCACCAGGATCGGTGCCGTCTCGCCCGTGACGCGGGCGATGGCCAGGGTGATGCCGGAGGCGATGCCGGACATGGCCGTGGGGAGCACGACCTTGAAGATGGTCCGCCACTTGCGCACGCCGAGGGCGTAGGACGCCTCCCGGAGCTCGTTCGGGACCACCCGGAGCATCTCCTCGGTGGAGCGGACCACCACGGGGATCATCAGCACGGACAGGGCGATGGCCGCCGTCAAGCCCATCTTGATCATCTGGACGTGCCGCGGTGACTCCCCGATGAACGTGGTGATGAACAGTTCCACCAGGGCGAACGCGAACAGGCCGGCCACGATCGAGGGGATGCCGGTCATGACGTCCACGAAGAACACGATGGAGCGGGAGAACCAGCCGCCCCGGCTGTACTCCACCAGGTAGATCGAGGTCAGCAGCCCGATCGGTACCGAGATGATCGTGGCCATCAGCGTGATCATCAGGGTGCCGGCCAGTCCGTGCAGGAAGCCGCCTTGCAGGGAGCCGCCCTCGTTCTGCGTCGCGATGTCATCCGCGCCGGTCACGCCGTCCATGTCCGTCCAGAGCAGCTGCGGATTGGCCAGCAGGGTGGGCAGGCCGTTGGCGAACACGGTCCAGATCACGGAGATCAGCGGGATGAGCGCCAGGATGAAGGCGGACCACACGAGGTTGCGCCAGATCCCATCCGTGGCACGCCGCTTGTTCTTGATGACGCGAGTGGTGGCGTACATGCCGACGATGTAGAGGACCGCGGCGAAGATCAGCCAGCCGGTCCAGCTGAAGCTCCCGCCGCCCAGCAGGGCGGTGAGGCCGGCAGCGAGGACCAGTGCGCCGAGGGCGACGGCGATCCAGGTCCAGCGCGGCATCTGGCCGGCAGTCAGGGAATTCTTCCGGGTTCCGCCCGGCTGGGGTGCACCCCGCAGGGTGGTGTCAGTTGAGGTGGTCATCAGTTCGCTCCCGAGAATTCCTTGTGCCGGTTGACGATCCAGCGCGCGATCATGTTGACCACGAGGGTGATGATGAACAGCATCAGGCCGGCTGCGATCAGCTCGGACTGGCGCATGCCGAAGGCCTCGGGGAAGTTCAGCGCGATCTCAGACGGGATGGTCGCGTTCCGCCCGGAGGTGATGATGCTCCAGGAGAAGATGCCCGGGGAGAGCACCAGGGTCACGGCCATGGTCTCGCCGAGGGCACGGCCCAGGCCCAGCATGATCGAGGAGATGATGCCAGCCCGAGCGAACGGGAAGACGGTCATCTTGATCATCTCCCAGCGGGTGGCACCGAGTGCCAAGGCGGCTTCCTCGTGCAGCTTCGGGGTCTGGATGAAGATCTCTCGGCAGAGGGACGTGATGATCGGCAGGATCATCACGGCCAGCACGATCGCGGACGTCAGCAGGGCCCGGCCGGTGTTGCCGGCATCGCCGCCGAACAGCGGGATCCAACCCAGGTACTCGTGCAGCCACTTGTAGAGGGGCACCACGCCGCCGGCCAGCGTGGTCATGCCCCACGCACCGAAGACCACGGACGGGATGGCCGCCAGCAGGTCGATGACGTAGCCGACCGGGGTCGCCACCGACTTGGGGGCGTAGTGCGAGATGTAGAGGGCGATCCCGATCGCGACCGGGGTGGCCAGCAGGATGGCGATGATCGAGGCGATCAGCGTGCCGGCCATGAGCGGCCAGACGTACTGCCAGAAGGTGTCCGCGCTCTCGATGCTCTCCTCGTTGGAGAAGACCTCCGGCCACAGGGCCGGCAGGGACTCGATCACCAGGAAGATCGCGACGAACGCCAGGACCATCAAGATGACGACGCCGGCCGCCAGGGCCAGGCCGGAGAAGACCTTGTCCCCTGCGGCACCGCTGCGCGGTGCCGTGAGCGAGGACTTCTTCGCCGGCTCAGTGGCAGTTTCTGTCACGGTGACTCCCCTCGGAGTTCGTGGTGCGGGCTCGGGGCCCACATCTCAGGAATGGATAGCGTGTCAAGCATGGCACAGCCGCCGACCCTCCCTGAGAGGGGCGGCGGCTGTGCCGAGAGGCCGATCAGCACCGGCCGGAACGGGCGATGATCAGCCCTGGACGGAGATGGCCTGGATGGACTCCAGAGCGGCTTCGCGGGTGGCGTCGGAGATCGGGGCGTTACCCGCGGAGGACTCGGCAGCGGCCTGGCCCTCCTCGGACACCACGTACTCGCCGAAGGCCTTGGCCGTGTCGGCGGTCTCCTGGTCCTGGTACTGGTTGCAGAAGATGTGGTAGGAGACCAGCACGATCGGGTAGACGCCGGCCTCGGTGGTGGTGCGGTCGAGCTCGACGGCACCGGCCTCGCCCGGCGCAGCCTTCTCGACGGCGGCGGCGGCGGCATCGGCGGAGTACGGCACATACTCGTCGCCGACCTTGACGGCCACGGTGCCGAGCTCGCCGATCTGGGAGGCGTCGGCGTAGGTGATGGCACCGTCCGTGGACTGGGCCAGGGAAACCACACCGGAGGTCTGCTGGGCGGACTCGGCGGTGATCTCAGAGGGCCAGGTCTCGACGACGTCGTAGGTCCAGGACTCCGGCGCCGCGGCCGTCAGGTAGTCGGTGAAGTTCTCGGTGGTGCCGGAGTCATCGGCGCGGTGCACCACCGTGATGTCGGTGTCCGGCAGCTCGGCGTCCGGGTTCTGATCGGCGATGGCCGGGTCGTTCCAGGTGGTGATCTCGCCGGTGAAGACCTGGGCGATGGTCTCGGCATCCATGTTGACCTCGTCGACACCCTCGAGGTTGAACGCCACGGCGACCGGGGAGATGTAGGACGGGACGTGGAAGACGCCCTCCGGGCCGCAGACCTCCTCGGCGGAGGCCATCTCCTCTTCGTCCATCGCGGCGTCGGAGCCGGCGAAGGAGTACTGGCCGGCCAGGAAGCCCTCACGGCCGGAGCCGGAGCCCACCGGGTCGTACTGGACGGTCAGGTCCGGGTAGACCTCGGTGACACCGTTGGTCCAGGCGGTCATGGCGGACTCCTGCGAGGAGGCGCCACCACCGATCAGGGTGCCCGAGACCTCGGCCGGGGCGCCCGACTCGGAGCCGGCCGAAGCGGAGGACTCGGAGCCACCGTTGCCGCCGCAGGCGGTCAGGGCCAGAGCGGCGACAGACAGGACGGCGGCGTAGCGCCCGATGCGAAGAGCCTTCAAGGAATTGCCTCTTTCGAGTTCGATGACAGTGCAGGCGAGGCCGATCACCACTGCTTGTCCGAGTGGCAACTGACGAAGCAGGGCAGGGATGCCGATGGCCTCGATCCATGAGAAAGCTATGGGGGCAAGGTGACGCGCGGGGCGGTGCAAGATTAACGCGAGCTTAACGAGTCCCCGGCACCCCCGCCGGCACCGAGGGCACGGTGGGCGGTCAGGCCAGTAACCGCGCGGAAGTCCTCGCTTCCTGCGGTCATTTCCTGGACGGCGTGAGTAATCTCACGCCGCCGCGGTCCCCCTCCGTGTCCCGCCAGGGCTCCTCGGCGGTCCCCTGACGACGGTGCCGGCCCTGGTCGATCGTCCGCCGCGCCGGCCGGCCCGGCCTAAGCTAGTCGGCATGGAGCAGCAGCCCGCGTCCGGCTCCTCCTGGACGAGAACATTGACGACGGCCCGGCAGTCGTGGGCCCGCACGTGGTCCTTCGCCACCCGCCGGGCACGCTCGGGCGCCTCCCGGGTCACCTCGGCGCTGGTCCCGGCCGCTGTCACGGCCCTCTGCGCCGTGTTGGCGTACGTCTTCGCCGAGCTCGTCCTGGGCCACGAGGATCCCCTCTTCGCCGCCACGGCGGCGCTCATCGCTCTGGGATTCAACCGGGACCCCAAGGTCCGCAAAGTCATCGAGGTAGCCGTGGGATGCACCCTCGGCATTCTCATCGGCGACCTCATGCAGGCCGTGCTGGGCCAGGGCTACTGGCAGGCCGTGCTGGTGGTCTACACCTCGATTCTGGTCGCCCGTTTCATCGATTCCGGGGCCACCTTCACCCTCCAGATGAGCTTGCAATCAGTCTTGGTGGTGCTCCTGCCCGCCGCGCAGGGCGGGCCGTTCACGCGCAGCCAGGACGCCGTCGTCGGCGGTTTCATTGCTCTGGTGGTGACCTTGCTGATGCCGAAGAATCTGCGCAAGGAGGCGGCCACGGGCTTGCGGGACCTGTACGGGACGCTCACGGGTGCCCTGCGTGACTGCTCCGAGGCGCTGCGCTCCCATGAGTCCCGGACCGCGTGGATGGGCCTGGTCGCCTGCCGCGGCACGCAGACCGCCGTGGAGAACCTGCGCAAGGATGTCAAGAACGCCCGCGAGCTGGCCACGTTCTCCCCCACCAAGCGCCGCGCCCGGCCGGAGCTGGACGAGACGGCCCACACCGTGGAGATGTCCGACCTGGCGGTGCGGAGCATGCGCGTCGTCGCCCGCCGCGTCATCAGCGTGATCGACAACGGCGCCCTGGATGACGAGGGGACCGGACTGCTGGCGGACTGGTTCGACGAGGCCGCGGACGCCGTCGGGATCCTGGGCCGGTCCCTGGGAGAGCCGGCGGCAGCCGGTCGGCACAAGTCGCTCTCCGTGGCGCGGGGCGCCCTCGGCGGGGCGGCCGCGCGGCTCGATCCGGCCGAGCTGGGTGCCACCACCCTGCACGCCGAGGCGCTCGTCATGCTGCTGCGCCCCATGATGGTCGATCTCATCGAGGCCACCGGCGCCTCCCACGACGAGGCCGTCGGGTACCTGCCCCGCCTCTGAAGCCGGCCCCTGGGGCGCTCAGCATCAGCGTGTCCGTGGGCGGCAGTAGCCTGGGTCCATGGCGACGAAGACCAGCAAACGTGCGAACCCGGGCTACCGCTGCAGCGAGTGCGGGTGGACGACCGCCAAGTGGGTGGGGCGGTGCGGCGAGTGCCAGGCCTGGGGCACGGTGAGCGAGGCCGGCGCGGATGCCTCCTCCGGCCGGACCCCCGCCGCCACGGTCGCGACTCCGGCCGTGCCGATCGGGGAGATCGACGCCTCCCAGGCCCGCTTCCACACCACCGGGGTGTCGGAACTGGACCGGGTGCTCGGCGGCGGCCTGGTTCCGGGCGCGGTGGTGCTGATGGCCGGCGAGCCCGGCATCGGCAAATCCACCCTGCTGCTGGACGTGGCCGCCAAGGTGGCCCGGCACCGCCGCCCGGAGGGGTCCACGCGGTCCGTCCTGTACGTGACCGGGGAGGAGTCCGCGGCCCAGGTGCGGCTGCGTGCCGACCGGATCGGCGCCGTCGCCGACACGCTGTTCCTGGCCGCCGAGACGGATCTCGGACGGGCCCTGGGCCAGATCGAGAAGGCCGAGCCGGACCTGCTGATCGTGGACTCCGTCCAGACCCTGCAGTCCCAGTCCGTGGACGGCACCGCCGGAGGCGTCACCCAGGTGCGCGAGGTGGCGGCCAGCCTGATCAATGAGGCCAAGAGCCGGAACATGACCACCGTGCTCGTGGGCCACGTGACCAAGGACGGCTCCATCGCCGGCCCCCGCCTCCTGGAGCACCTGGTGGACGTGGTCTGCCAGTTCGAGGGCGAACGGCACTCACGCCTGCGCCTGGTGCGGGCCGTGAAGAACCGCTATGGGCCGACGGACGAGGTGGGCTGCTTCGACCTGGGGGACGCCGGCATCGTCTCCCTGGAGGATCCCTCCGGGCTGTTCCTCTCCGGGACCCTGAACCCCGTGGAGGGCACCTGCGTGACGGTGACCCTGGAGGGCCGGCGCCCCCTGGTGGCCGAGGTACAGTCCCTGCTGACGCCGTCCGGGCAGGGCAGCCCCCGCCGGACGGTCAGCGGGCTGGACTCAGCGCGCATCAACATGATCCTGGCCGTCCTGCAGCGTCGTGCGGGCTTCCCCCTGAACCAGGACGACTGTTACGTGGCCACCGTGGGCGGGGTACGGCTGACCGAGCCGGCGTCGGACCTGGCGGCGGCCCTGGCCATCGCGAGCGCCAAGCTCAATGCCGTGGTACCCAAGGGTCTGATCGCCTTCGGGGAACTGGGGCTGGCCGGCGAGGTCCGCCCCGTGCCCGGCATCGGCCGGCGCATCCGGGAGGCCGCCCGGCTGGGATTCCGCCGCGCCGTGGTGCCCAAGTCCCCCGAGCCGCTGGGTGAATTGCCAGACGGCGTGGCGGTGGCCGAGGTCCGCACGCTGACGGAGGCCCTGGAGACCATGAAGGACTGGGCCTCCTGAGCCGGCGTGCTCCAGGTTCCCGGCTCGGTCACTGCAGGTTGAACGACACCGGCTGGGCCTTGAGCTCCCCCAGGGACACCTCGAGGCGGTAGGTGCCGCTGCGGGGCTCCGAGGAGGTCTCGCCGCAATCCTCGGCGGAGCGCACGCGCGGCCAGGTGAACCGGGCACGCTCCTGCTCATCCGGGGAGATCTCCACCAGGGCGTCCTGGCCGTCCACCTGGCAGTCCTCCGTGGAGAAGATCCGGTCCGAGCCGGAGTACACGGTGAACACCTGCTGCGTGGTGCCGAGGTTCGCCTCGCAGGGTTCCTCACCCGTGTTGTCCACGCGCAACTCCAGGACGGGGTCCTCCCCCTCCCCGTAGGCCGGCTGGTCCGTCGCGGCGGAGATCACGATGTCCCCGGGCGGGCAATTGCCCGTGGCCGCGGCCTCTCCGGAGGACGAGGGCGAGTCCGAGGGGTCGTCGCCGGCCCCGTCGGTGGCGCCGGAGTCGGGCGCGGTTCCCGTCGCGGACACCGAGGGTGATGCCGAGGCCTCGCCGGAGGGGGCGGTGGCCACGCTCGGGGCCGATGCCGGCGCGGGGGCGTCCTCGCCGGCGGCCGGGCGGAAGAGCGAGACGAGCCACCAGACCAGCCCCACCACGATCGCCAGGACCACGACGAGCAGCACCAGGGCGACCAGCCGGCGACGGCGGTACACCGCACTCGATTGCGGTCGCAGCAGGTCGTTGTTTCGGGGCTCACCGGGCATACCCCCCAGCCTAGGGACCGCGGTGGCCGGTCCCGGACTGGCCACGCCGAGGATCGTCAGGGCCCACTACAGTAGACGGCATGTCTGCGCCGGTGATCACGTCCACCCTTCACCACCGGATCAACGACTGGTTCTCCGCCCACGCCCGGGATCTGCCGTGGCGTGATCCCGAGTGCAGCCCCTGGGGCGTCCTCGTCAGCGAGATCATGCTCCAGCAGACCCCCGTGGTGCGGGTGCTGCCCGTCTGGACGGCCTGGATGGAACGCTGGCCCACACCGCGAGACCTGGCCGCAGCGCCTGCGGGCGAGGTCATCCGTGCCTGGGGCCGGTTGGGCTACCCGCGGCGGGCCCTCCGCCTGCAGGCTGCCGCCGTGGACATCGCCGGCTCTCACGGGAACCGGGTGCCGGACCGTGTCGACCACCTCCTCGCCCTGCCCGGCGTCGGCGCCTACACCGCCGCCGCCGTCGCCTGCTTCGCCTTCGACCAACCTCAGGTGGTGGTGGACACCAACATCCGCCGGGCGCACGCCAGAATGGTCTCCGGCCGCGCGCTGCCGGAGAAGTCCCTCACCACCGCCGAGATGGCCCTGGCCCGGGACCTCATGCCCGAGGATCCGGAGCAGGCCTGCCGGTGGAATGCGGCGGTGATGGAGCTGGGGGCGCTGATCTGCACGGCCCGCTCCCCCCAGTGCGAGCTCTGCCCGGTGGCGGACCTCTGCGCCTGGCGAGCGGCAGGGATGCCGGAGCCGCACTACAAGCCCACGGGACAGGCCTGGGCCGGCACCGACCGCCAGGTGCGCGGCGCCGTCATGGCCCTGCTCCGGGACCGCGGCTCGGTGACGCTCTCGGCCCTTCCCGCCCTCACGACGTCGGCCGGCACGCTGGGTGCGCATCGCCCCGAGGCCGCCCAGTACGAGCGGTGTGTGGACGGCCTGGTGTCAGACGGCCTGGCCGTCCGGGACGACAACGGCCCGGAGGCCCTGCTCAGCCTGCCTGGCTGAGGGCCCCCGGGCCGCCCGGTGCCAGAACCCGCCTCTGCCGTCTCGACGGCCGGCTGTGGTTCCGGCGACAGCGTGGGTCAGTTCTTCTTGTCTCCGCCGAAGAGGTCCTTGGCAGCGTCCTTGACGTCCTCGACCTTGTCCTTGATCCCGGCCTTGGCCTCATCGGCCCGGCCCTCGTTCTTCAGACGGTCGTTGTCCGTCACGTCACCCAGACCCTGCTTGGCCTGGCCCTTGACCTCGTCAGCCTTGTTCTCAAAGCGATCTCCGGTACCCATGGTCTCCTCCTCGCTACGGTGGATGGCCGGCTCCCGCCGACCCTTGCCCCTGCAGTCAAACACGTCACCCCGAGCCGTGGCTACAGGGAGATGATCATGCGGGTGTTGCCGAGGGTGTTGGGCTTGACGCGGGCCAGGTCCAGGAACTCGGCCACTCCCTCGTCCTGGGAGCGCAGCAGCTCGGAATAGACCTCCGGGTCGACGACGGTCTGATCTGCCATGACCGTGAATCCGTGGCGGCGGAAGAAGTCGACCTCGAACGTCAGGCAGAACACCCGGCCCACGCCCACGGCGCGGGCCCGCTCCAGCAGCTGGTCCAGGATGCGGTGGCCCACCCCGTGGCCGCGCCACTGACTCGACGTGGCCAGGGTACGCACCTCGGCGATGTCCTCCCAGATCACGTGGAGGGCGCCGAATCCCGCCAGCGTGCCGTCCGGCGCCTCGGCCACCGTGAACTCCTGGATGGCCTCGTAGTAGGCCACGGCCTCCTTCTGCAGCAGCACGCGATCACGGGCCAGCGGCTCCACGAGGGCGCGGATGGCCTGGACGTCCTGCGTCCGCGCGGGCCGGATGGCGAGTTCAGTGGAGTCCATCCGTTCAGTGTAGAACCGCGGCAGCGGCATCACCGCCCCGGACGGCAGAGGACCCGCCCCTGAAGGGGCGGGTCCTCTCGGCAACTGATGCCGTCACGTCAGCTCCGGGCTGACGGTGGTGGGCGACTCCTACGGCCCGGAGGTCGAGGCCTCGATCTCCGGGTGTTCCGGAGCCGCTTCCAGGGCCTCGGGCTGGTGGGCGACGTCGAAAGTGAGCTTGGCCGTCTCCGCCTCGCCTTCCAGACCCACGCTGATGGCGGAACCGGGGGTGATCTCCCCGAAGAGGATCCGCTCGGAGAGCTGGTCCTCCACCAGGTGCTGGATGGTGCGGCGCAGCGGGCGGGCACCCATGGCCGGGTCGTAGCCCCGATTCGCCAGGAACTCCTTGGCCGGGGTGGACACGCTGATGGTGAGGTCCTGCTCGTCCAGCCGCTTCTGCAGCCGCGCGATGAACAGGTCTACGATCTGCACGATCTCGCCCTTGGACAGCTGCGGGAAGACGATCACGTCATCGACGCGGTTGAGGAACTCCGGCCGGAAGTGCTGGCGCAGCTCCTCCTGGACCTTGCCCTTCATCCGGTCGTACCCGGTCTGGGTGTCCGCGGCGGACTGGAAGCCCGTCATGACGCCCTTGGAGATGTCCTTGGTGCCGAGGTTCGTGGTCATGATGATCACGGTGTTCTTGAAGTCCACCACGCGGCCCTGGGAGTCGGTCAGACGGCCGTCCTCCAGGATCTGCAGCAGCGAGTTGAACAGGTCCGCATGGGCCTTCTCCACCTCGTCGAACAGCACCACGGAGAACGGGCGCCGACGGACCTTCTCCGTCAGCTGGCCGCCTTCCTCATAGCCCACGTAACCGGGAGGGGCACCGAAGAGACGCGAGACGGTGTGCTTCTCCTGGAATTCGGACATGTCCAGCGTGATAAGGGCTTCCTCGTCACCGAACAGGAACTCGGCCAGCGCCTTGGCCAGCTCGGTCTTGCCGACGCCCGTGGGCCCGGCGAAGATGAACGAGCCGGAGGGGCGGTTCGGATCCTTCAGGCCCGCGCGGGTCCGGCGGATCGCCTGCGACAGCGACTTGATGGCCTCGTTCTGGCCGATGACCCGCTGGTGGAGTTCGGCCTCCATGTTGCGCAGGCGGTCGGTCTCCTCCTCGGTGAGCTTGAAGACCGGAATGCCGGTGGAGGTGGAGAGCACCTCGGCGATGAGATCGTCATCCACCTCGGCGATGCCCTCGGTGACGGAGGTCCGCCATTCCTCTTCCTTCTGGTTGCGCTCGTCCGTGAGCTTCTGCTCCTGGTCGCGCAGGTTGGCAGCACCCTCGAAGTCCTGGCCGTCGATGGCGGCCTCCTTCTCGGCGCGGACCTCGGCGATCCGAGCCTCGAACTCCTTGATCTCCGGCGGCGTGGTCATCCGCTTGATGCGCAGCCGCGCCCCGGCCTCGTCGATCAGGTCGATGGCCTTGTCCGGCAGGAATCGGTCCGAGACGTACCGGTCAGCCAGGGTGGCCGCCGACTTCAGGGCCTCATCCGTGATCGAGACCCGGTGGTGTGCCTCGTAGCGGTCACGCAGCCCGCGGAGGATCTCGGTGGTCTCCTCGACGGACGGCTCGTTGACCTGGATCGGCTGGAAGCGGCGCTCCAGCGCGGCGTCCTTCTCGATGTGCTTGCGGTACTCGTCCAGGGTGGTCGCACCGATGGTCTGCAACTCGCCGCGGGCCAGCATCGGCTTCAGGATCGAGGCGGCGTCGATGGCGCCCTCGGCGGCACCCGCACCCACGAGGGTGTGGATCTCATCGATGAACAGGATGATGTCCCCGCGGGTGCGGATCTCCTTGAGGACCTTCTTGAGGCGCTCCTCGAAGTCACCGCGGTAACGGGAACCGGCCACCAGCGAACCGAGGTCCAGCGTGTACAGCTGCTTGTCCATCAGGGTTTCCGGGACATCGTTGCGGACGATGGCCTGGGCCAGGCCCTCGACCACGGCGGTCTTGCCGACGCCGGGCTCACCGATCAGCACGGGGTTGTTCTTGGTGCGGCGGGAGAGCACCTGCATGACCCGCTCCATCTCCAGGGCACGCCCGATGACCGGGTCCAGCTTGCCCTCACGGGCGGCGGCGGTCAGGTTGCGGCCGAACTGGTCCAAGACCACCGAGCCGGCCGGGGCACCCTCGGACTGGCCGCCGGCGGAGACGCCGGCGCCTGCGGTCTCCTTGCCACCGGCACCGCCCTGGTAGCCGGACAGCAGCTGGATGACGGTCTGGCGGACCCGGTTCAGGTCAGCGCCCAGCTTCACCAGCACCTGGGCGGCCACGCCCTCGCCCTCGCGGATCAGCCCCAGCAGGATGTGCTCGGTGCCGATGTAATTGTGGCCCAGCTGGAGCGCCTCACGCAGGGAGAGCTCCAGGACCTTCTTCGCCCGCGGCGTGAAGGGGATATGGCCGGACGGGGTCTGCTGACCCTGGCCGATGATTTCCTGGACCTGCTCGCGCACGGCACCCAGGGAGATGTTGAGCGACTCGAGGGCCTTGGCGGCCACTCCTTCGCCTTCGTGGATCAGACCGAGCAGGATGTGCTCGGTACCGATGTAGCTGTGGTTGAGCATCCGCGCTTCTTCCTGCGCGAGCACCACCACCCGCCGGGCACGGTCCGTGAATCTCTCAAACATGGGGCACACTCCTTGCTGACTGTGGTGTCGATGCTACGCACCGCAAGACGACTTCGGGCGGCTGTTCGCCACTGGGAGAACAGCCGCCCGAAGGGCCGTGGGTGAAGCGCGGAGGCGGGGGCGGAGCCGACCGTCCTACCGCGCCACCGACTACTTCTTCGCGTTCCGGTACGCCTCGACGATGTCGCGGTGCAACCGTCCCCGGCGAGAGACCTCGTAGCCGTTGTCCGCGGCCCATTCACGGATCTTCGCCGCCTCATTGGCGGGAGCCGGTGGGGCCACGGCGCGGGCCTTGCGGATGTACCCCTTCAGGGTCGTCCGCAATTCCTTGGCGTGCTCCGTCGACAGGTCGATTTCATAGTGACGTCCGTCCAAGGAGAACTGAACGGTTTCTTCGGCCGGTGTTCCGTCCAGATCGTCAACCAAGACCACTTCCACTTTCTGTGCCAAGACTCCCCCTAGGTGTTCTGCTTTTCTCTCTCCAGCATCCGTTCAATCGGCCGCAGTGATTCACGGACAATGTATCGGCAATCTGGAATCTGATCCACTGATCTTGATCCGAATACCGAGTATTGCGGAAAGGATAAGAAACCTTCAACTCAGACGGGCTTGCAGCCGGTTATTCCATGCGAACTCACAGGTTCGAAAAGCGCGATCATTTCGAGCAGCAAAGACCCTGATCGCCTTCTTTCACTCCCGATGTGACAGGGCATTCCCGGATCAAGGAGTGACATATTCGTGCGCCCCTGGCACCGGAAGGGCATTGTTCTATCGGGTATCCGTTTTCCGCTCGGTCGCTGAATCCGGTTCTGCACGCTGGCGGGCCCACTCCTGCGCCTCACGTTCCTCGAGTTCCGCCTTGGCCTGGCGCTCTCCGGTGTCCACTCGGAACACCGAGCGCATGACGAGCCAGAAGATCAGGGCGAGCCCCACAGAGGGGGCCAGGACGGAGAAGTATTCCCAGAAACTGGCCATCAGTGTCCACCCCCGGGGGTCTCAGGCTTGAGCAACGGGAAGAGGATGGTCTCCCGGATGCCGGCGCCGGTGAAGAGCATGACGAGCCGGTCGATGCCGAGACCGATGCCACCCATGGGCGGGGCCCCGTACTCCAGGGCCCGCAGGAAGTCCTCGTCGAACTGCATGGCCTCGTCGTCACCGGCGGCTGAGGCCCGGGATTGCTCCACGAGCCGTTCGCGCTGGATGACCGGGTCGATCAGTTCGGAGAAGGCGGTGCCGCGCTCCATGCCTCCGATGATCAGGTCCCAGGCCTCGATGACCCCCGGCTGGTCCCGGTGCGGGCGCGCCAGCGGCTGCGCGGCAGGCGGGTAGTTGTAGACGAAGGTCGGGTTGATCAGGGTCGGCTCGACGATCTCGCCGAACAGCTCGAGAACCATCTTCTCTGCATCCCAGAACGGATCGAACCTCACCTCGTGCTTCTCGGCGACCGACCGCAATTCCTCGACGGCGGTCTCTGGGGTGATCTCCTGGCCCACGGCCTCGGACAATCCGGGGTAGACCTCGATCCAGGCCCACTCCCCACTCAGGTCGATCTCACCCTGGGCGGTCTCGATGAGACGGCCCGCGCCCACGGCGTCGGCGGCGTTCAGGATCATCTCCTTCATGCGGTCCGCCATGACGTACATGTCCGCCCAGGCCTCGTAGGACTCCAGCATGGTGAACTCGGGCGAGTGCGTGGAGTCCACGCCCTCGTTGCGGAAGACGCGGCCGATCTCGAAGACCCGGTCGATGCCGCCCACGACGGTCCGCTTCAGGTAGAGCTCCGTGGCGATGCGCAGGGTCATGTCCTGGCCGAAGGCATTGAGGTGCGTCTCGAACGGGCGGGCGTGCGCGCCGCCGTGCACGAGCTGCAGGATCGGGGTCTCGACCTCCACGTAGTCCCGTGTTTCCAGGGTGGTGCGGATGGAACGGATGATGGCCGCCCGGGTGTGCACCATCTTCCGCGCCTCGGGCCGCACGATCAGGTCCGCATAGCGCTGGCGGACGCGGGTCTCCTCGTTGAGTTCGGCGTGCAACACGGGCAACGGGCGCAGGGCCTTGGAGGCCATCTGCCAGGAGTCGGCCATGATGGACAGCTCACCGCGGCGCGAGGCGATGACCTCGCCGCTCACGGCCAGGTGGTCCCCGAGGTCCACGAGGCGCTTCCAGTCCGCGAGGGAGTCCTCGCCGACGTTCGCCAGGGAGACCATGACCTGCAGGCGGACGCCCTCGCCGCCGTCGTCGCCCACTCCTCCCTCTTGAAGGGTGGCGAAGCACAGCTTGCCGGTGTTCCGCAGGAACACCACGCGGCCGGCAACACCGACGCTGTCTCCGGTCTCCGTGCCCGGCTCGAGGTCGGGGTAGGCCTCGCGGACCTGCTGCAGGGAGTGGGTGCGCCCGACGGTGACCGGGTACGCCTCGCGCCCGGCGGCCAGCATCTCGGCGCGCTTGTCATGGCGCACCTGGCGCTGGTCGGTGGTGCTGGTGGGATTGTCCGTGCTCACGGTCATCCAGTCTACGTGCCCCCGGCGGGACGCCAATTGCCGCTACAGCCCCGCCCGCCTCACCAGATGGTGACGCGGTCCTCCGGGTCCAGCCACATCGCGTCACCGGGTTCGGTGCCGTAGGCCTCGTGGAACGCGTCCAGGTTCTTCACCACCTGGTTGCAGCGGAACTCGTTGGGCGAGTGCGGGTCCGAGGTGATGCGCGTGATGGCGGTCTCCGCGCGGGTCAGCTGGCGCCAGCACTCGGCCCAAGAGGCGAAGAACGCGCGGTCCTGCTCGCGGGAGGCCTCGTCGGCGTCGGCCCGCTCGGCAGGGCCGTCGGTGTCCGGGAGACCTTCGGAGCCGGATGCCTCGCGGTCAGCGTCCGCACCGCCCCCGCTGCCCTCACCGGGGTTTTCCTCACGCCAGATGGCCAGCGCCTGGGAGGCGATGCCGAGTCCGCCCAGGTCGCCGATGTTCTCGCCGAGGGTGAGCTCGCCGTTGACGTGGTGCTCGGGGGCCTCGGCGGGGCTCAGCACCTCGTACTGGCCGACGAGCTGGGCGGTGCGTTCCTCGAAGGCCGCACGGTCGGCGTCGGTCCACCAGTTCTGCAGGGAGCCGTCGCCGGCGTACTGGGAGCCCTGGTCGTCGAAGCCGTGGCCGATCTCATGGCCGATGACCGCGCCGATGGCCCCGAAGTTCTCCGCCGCCAGGCGGTTCGGGTCGAAGAACGGGGGCTGGAGGATGGCGGCGGGGAACACGATCGCGTTCTCCAGCGGAGAGTAGTAGGCGTTGACCGTCTGCGGGGTCATGTGCCATTCCTCCGGGTCCGGCCCCGTCTCGATCTTGGCGAGGTCGCGCTCGAACTCGAAGGCGTGGGCGGCCCGGACGTTGGCGATGAGGTTCTCCGGGTCCACCGCCAGAGACGAGTAGTCGATCCACTTCACGGGGAACCCGACCATGGGCTTGAACATGGACAGCTTCTCCAGGGCCTTCTGGCGGGTGTCCTCCCCCATCCAGTCGAGGGTGCTGATCGACCGGCGGTAGGCCTCGATGAGGGCGGAGATGAGGCCGTCCATGGCGGCCTGGTGGCCGGCCGGGAAGTGCTTGGCCACATACAGCCGGCCGACATCTTCTCCCACGGCACCGTTGACGAAGGCGACGCCGCGCTTCCAGCGGGGCCGGACCTCCTCGGTGCCGGCGATCTTGCGCCCGTAGAACTCGAAGTTCTCATTGACGAAGGCCTCGGTCAGGTAAGGAGCGGCGGACCGGAGCAGCTGGAGCTGCAGCCACCGCTTCCACGTGTCCAGGTCCTCCTCCAGGAGCAGCGTCTGCATGGCGGCCAGGAAGTCCGGCTGCCAGGCGACGACCTCGGCGCTGCGGCCACCGGTGGCGCCGACGCCCTCGAGCCAGCGGTCGGCCAGCGGGAAGGCCTCCAGCAGGGCCTGCCGGTCCAGGAGGTTGTACCGGGCCACGGCGTCACGGACCTTGACGACGTCCCAGTGGGCGGCGGCGATCTTGGTCTCCAGGTCCACCACCCGGTCCGCGTCCCGCTCGGCCTCGTCGCGGTCCCCGCCGATGCCGGCGAGCATGAAGACGTTGTCCACGTGCTGGCGGTAGTCCGTGACCAGGTCCGCGAACTTCTCCTCGCGATAGTAGGACTCGTCCGGCAGCCCGAGGCCGTCCTGGATCAGGTGCAGCAGCATGCGCTCGGGGTTGCCGGCGTCATTCAGGGAGCCCGTGCCGATCAGTCCGCTGACGCCGGCACGCTGCAGCTGCCCGGAGAGATGGATGAGCTCCTCCGGGGTGGAGACGCCCTCGATCTGGGCGAGGTCGGCGACGATCGGTTCGAGGCCGCGCTCCTCCACTCCTGATTCGTCCATGAAGGAGGCGTAGAGGGCGCCGATCCGGCGGCGCGCACCCTCGTCGTCCGGCCCCGCGGTGAACGAACCGGACTCACGCCCCGCACCCGGGCCGGACCAGAAGTGCGCGGCCGCGTCCTCGGCGATATGCCGCACGGCCAGCTCCGAGGCATCGCGCAACTCCATGAACGCCCCGTAGGCGCCCTGGTCCGCGGGGATCGAGTTGGACTGCAGCCAGGCGCCGTTGACGTGCCGGTAGAGGTCCTCGCGGGCGCTGGGCTGCCGGGATGGGGTGGTTTCAGTCACGGATGCTCCTAGGAAGGGCCGGGCATGTCCACCGATCCTAGCGGCGAAGGGCCCCGACTCAGACGAGCGACTGCAGCCGGGCCAGGGACTGGTCCATCTGGTCGGAGCTGATGGCGGGGAAGATGTTCTTGGCCAGCAGCTCCTGGTCGGTCACGTGGGACCAGTCGTAGGTCAGGGAGACCTCCGTGGTGTCCTGGTCCACCGGCTCCAGCTGGTACACCCACTGCCAGCCGCCCGGCTCCCCGCCGACGGGGCCCGGCTTCCAGCCCACCAGCTTGTTCTCGTCATAGGCCACCACGTGGTTCTCACGCTGGTAGTCGCCGCCCTGGGATGCGGCGTGCATGTTCATCACGAACGTGTCACCGACCTGCTGGATGCGCTGGGACTTCTCATCGGCGCGCACCATGTCGGAGCCGTCGAATTCCTGATGCCGGGCCGGCAGGGTCAGGATCTGGAAGATGTCCTTGGCCGGGGCCTCGATGGTTCGGGTGACGGTCTGCTTCTTCTCGCCGTGTGCGGTCTCGTTCATCGTCATGCTGCACCCTAAACACGTCCGGCCCCCGACTTTCAAGGGCGGTGGCGCTCCGGCCGGTCAGACGGAGCACCGGTGAGCCCCCTGCATCCCGGCTACAGCCCGGGCTCACGCCCGGTGGCCGGCAGGATCATGTTGTCGATGAGCCGGACCGATTCGACGGTGGCGGCCACCAGGGCCAGCGCCTCCTGTGTCAGCGGGGCGGCGAGCTGCTCGGCGCCCAGGGGTTCCAAGGTCGAGTGGTCCACGATCTCCAGATAGTCCAGGACCGCCAGGGGCTCGGCCCGGACCAGTGCACGGGCCGCCTCGAGGTCGACGGGACGGCCGGCGTCGGCGGCTTGGCGCAGGGATTCCAGGGCGCGGTGCAGCACCAGGGCGGCCTCCAGCCCTGCCGGCGACAGCCGGGTGTTCCGGCTGGAGAGCGCCAGACCCTCCGGTGAGCGGACCAGCGGGACGGGGCAGATCTCGAGGTCGAAGTCCAGGTCCGCCCGCATCCGGCGCAGCACCGCCAGCTGCTGGGCGTCCTTCTGGCCGAAGTAGCTGCGCAGCCGGGCCGGAGCCGGTGGCATCGCGGCGTGCCAGAGCTTCGCGACGACGGTGCAGACGCCGTCGAAATGCCCCGGCCGGGCGGCTCCTTCGAGGACCTCACCCATGTGGCCTGCGGTGACGGTGACCATGGGTGCGTCCGGGTAGCCGGGGTACATCTCGTCCAGGTCCGGGGCGAAGACCAGTTCGCAGCCCTCGGCACCCAGGATCGTCCGGTCCGCCTCGAGGGTGCGCGGGTAGTTCTCCAGGTCGGATGGATCACCGAACTGCAGGGGATTGACGAACACGGAGGCGATGACGAGGTCGTTCTCTTCGCGGGCCTGCCGGACCAGGGCCGCATGGCCGCCGTGCAGCGCTCCCATGGTCGGGATCAGCCCCACGGTGGGCTCCGGCACCCCGGCGTCGACGGCGGCCCGCACCCTCTCCGCGAGCGCGGCCGTGAATGACGCCCGGGTGGTGTGCACGGCAGGCAGGTGACCACTGCCCGGGGCCGGCCGGCGGGCCGTGTCCTCCAGGGTCAGGCCGGTGCCGGCGGGGACGGGGGTGCGGTCGGGAACGCGGTCGAGCGGGGTCACGGTGCGAGTCTACGGAGGTTCCGGCGGGGTGCCGCCCGTCGAGTCGTCAGGTGGCGTGGCGATAGGCCCTCCATCGCCACCACAACTCCCGACTCGATGCCCCGGCCCGATGTTCCGGGCCGAGGGTGCGGGCCGAGTTTCCGGCCCGGGGCTCCGGTCCGGTCCCGAGCCGCGCGGGGTCACCGGGGTGACTGGTCCAACAGGTCCAGCAGTTCCGCCACCCTCGCCTCGGACAACGCGCCGCGGGCCAGGGCGCGCTGTGCGGTCGCCGTGGCCATAGCCCGGTAGGCCTGCCCGACGTCGGCCGGGATCCCCTCGGCGGCGAGCACCTGCAGGTGCCGGCGCACCGTGCCCACGTCACCACGGGCCACCGGCCCGGTGAGGGCCCCGTCCCCGTTGGCGAGGGCGTTCTCGAGGGAGGCGTTCAGCAGCGGGGAGAGCATCCGGTCGGTCTGCTCCACCCCGATCGAGGCCAGGACCTGCGCGGCCTGCGCGGTCAGGGTGACGAGGTGGTTCGAGGCGTGCGCCAGCGCCGCGTGGTAGGTTCCGCGGTCCGCCTCGGCGATGACGGCCGGTTCTCCGCCCATCTCCACCACGAGGGCCTGGGCCACCGGCAGCACGATCGGATCCGCGGTGACCCCGAACATGCAGTCCTGCAGCCGGGCCAGGTCCAGGGTCAGGCCGGTGAAGGACATGACGGGGTGGATCGCAAGCGGGATCGCCCCCGAGGCCCGCACGGGGTCCAGCACGGAGACACCGTGCGCCCCCGAGGTGTGGACCACGAGGTGCCCGGTCTGAAAGTGACCGGCCTCGGCGAGTCCGGAGACCAGGTCCGGCAGGACGTCGTCGGGGACCGCCAGCAGCACCATCTCGGAGCGGCGCAGGATCTCCGGGATCTCGAGCACCGGCACCTCGGGCAGCAGGGACTCCGCCCGGCTGCGAGAGGCCTCGGAGACGGCGTGCACGCCAGTCACGGCATGGCCGGCGTTGCGCAGAGCGGCCCCCAGCACGGCACCGACCTTGCCGGCCCCGATGACGCCGACGCCCAGCCGGCCCGGCCGGTTCTGCGGCCCAGCGGCCCAGGGCTGGGTGCTCACTGTTCGATCACCTGCTGCGTGCGCTGCTCGAAGCGGGCCAGCTCCTCCTGGCGCATCCACTGATTGCGGTCCCGCATGCGTCGGGAGACGGCGGCGATGTCCGCCTCCTCGTGGAACAGCCGGACGGCGACGTCCACCTCCGCGTGCGGCAGCATCGGCACCACGGGGCCCGCGGTGGAGTGGAACCGCAGGGTGGCCACGCGCAGTCGGCGTTCGAGGGGGCCCTGGTGCAGGCCGATGGACTGGATCCGCTCGTGCGGCATGAGCACCAGGTGGCGCTCCAGCCGGCCCGAGCGCAGCAGGACCATGGTGTCCGTGGACCGGTAGGCGTTGCGCTTCCAGGTCAGCGGGTCCAGCCACCGGACGCGCCGCGGGGACGGCGTGAAGCCCTGCCCGTCACCGCTGCCGGTGATCCCCGCACGGATGACCTCCGGCGCGTCCTCCACGCCCGGGTCCGGTGCCACCACGGAGAGCACGCGCAGGACGTCCTCGATCGTCCCGACGGGCAGCACGGTGGACTTGTCGGCGCCGCTGCCCTCGGTCACGGCACCGTAGCCGGCCACGTTGACGCTCATCCTGTACCAGCCGAAGGCCCGCCAGAGCAGGCCCTGGCTGATGCGCACCGCCTGGACACGGCCCGGCGGCACGGTCTGCTGGGAGGTCTCGAGCAGGCCGTACCGCAGGCGCAGCCCGTCGGGCGAGGTGGCCACGGTGAAGTTGTAGCCCTTGTTGAAACCGCCCCACGCGACGCCGACCAGGGAGAACACGAAGGGCAGCAGGACGAACAGCAGGATCAGCCACCAGCTGTCCTCACCGTCCTGCGGGACGGTCAGGTCCAGGATCCAGGCGCCCAGCACCAAAACGACGACGATCGAGATCATCACGATCATCGCCGTGGACAACAGCACCGACCCGATCATCCGGCCCACGGGGACCTTGAGCATGATGTGCTCGGGTGCCTCCGGGAGGGAGTGCTGCGGGACCGTCGCCGGGCGCTGGCCCTCGCCCGGCCCCGGACGTGGGCCGTCACCGCGGTGATCGCCGTGGTCCTCGCCCTCACCCTGGCCCGCCGGCTCGGCCGCCGCCGCCGCGCCACGCTGTGCGACCTCCTCGGGGTCCGCCCCGGCGCGGATGCCGGCGGCGCGGCCCATGATCTCAGCGCGGAGGATGCGGGCCTCGTCCTCCTTGATGAAGGCCAGCTGCATGGCCGTGCTGCCGCCATCCGCCGCCTCGAACTTCAGTTCCGCGAGCCCGAAGGTGCGCGCCAGCAGGGGCTGACGGATGTCCACGGCCTGCACGCGGTCATAACGCACGCGCCGGTGCTGCCGGAAGATCACGCCGGTGTCCAGCAGGACCTGTTCCTCGGCGAGCTGGTACTTCGTGAAACGCCAGGAGAAGTAGTAGATGATCACCATGACCACGAACACGGCACCGTAGATGGCCAGGGTGATCCACAGTCCTTCGGCGGCCTGGAACTCGCCCTGGCCGACCAGCGTCCGGACCAGGTCCTCCCCGAAGGACTGGGTGGCGACGAAGAGCATGGCCACGAGGACCACCCAGCCACGCACCCAGGGACTGATGGGATGGACCCGGTGCCAGGCGCCGTCGGCCGCCTCCGGACGGCCCGCGCCGGGTGCCGGCTGAGGCGATGCGGCCGGCCGGACGCCTGCCGTCTCCTCCGGATCCCGCGGCGCCGTCACAGTCCGGCCAGACGTGCCTGTCCGCGGGCCATGAGCTGGTCGCGGAGCCGTTCACTGTCCTCGGCCGGGATACCCTCGATGGTGGCGTTGGTGGCCGCGGAGGCGGTCTGCAGTTCCAGGGAGCGGATGCCGAAGCGCCGCTGCACGGGACCCTCCTTGATGTCGAGGTACTGGAGGCGGCCGTAGGGGACGGCCAGCACGCGGCGGAACCAGAGCCCGGACTTGAACACGAAGTCGTCCTCACGCTCGGCGTAGCCCATGGCGCGCACCCGGCGGGGGACGAGGACCAGGTCCACGAGGCCCCAGACGAGTACGACCCCCGGCAGCCCCCAGGCCAGCCAGGCTGGATAGGCGGGCCAGAGGTCCACCAGCATCAGGACCAGCGGGACGGCCAGGACCGCGGTGATGATCACCGTGGTGAGGCCCGTGGAGAGGAGATGGGCTGGAACCAGCTTCGGGGATACCGGGGTCCACTCCACCTGTTCGAGGCCAGCCACATCATGCGTTGTCCGTTCGGGCATATCCGCCTTCCCCCTCCGCGCCGTAGGCGGGTCCGGACTGTCCCCGGCGCCCCTCGCCCTTCCGGCCGTTTGCGTCTGTGGTGCCGTCCGCCCCGTCTTCCGGAGGTAGGCGACAGAATTGCTCCACGATGTACCCCACGATAACCAGAACCAGTCCCCCGACCACCATCAACAGGGCGTCGTTCACGGTGGGGGTGCCGAAGCCGGTGGCCGAGGTCAGGTAGACGAGGACGCCCCCGTGCCAGCCGGCGATCAGCGATCCCGCGTAGGCGCCGGCCTGCGCCAGGGCCAGGGTCCGAGTGGCGACGAGCGGGTTCATCCGGGCTGCGGGCGGGCGCTTCTTGTCCCGCTGGACGCGGATGCCGAGCACCAGCACCAGCAGGGCGACGGACCCGAGGGTGATCGTGGAAGAACGCACCAGCACCGGTGCGACCACGCCCGCCTCGGCCGTGAGCAGCGCGGCCACCCAGCCCAGACCACCGGAGACGAGCAGGATCAGCAGCAGCCACAGGGGACGGATGCCGCTCACGAGGCCGGCCCCTCGGTGCCGGTGGGCAGCCGCCGCACCGAGCCGGCGTCGTCCGCCTGTGCGGCCAGGTCCGCGACGCGCGCACCGCCGAGGGTGGCCTGGGGGTCCGCCCAGGACCACGGGGCGAGCACGAACGCGCGCAGATGGGCGCGAGGGTGCGGAAGGGTGAGTTCGGGATCGTCCGAGGTGAAGTCCGCGTAGGTGATCACGTCGATGTCCAGGGTGCGCGGCCCCCAGCGCACCTCGCGGGTGCGGTGGTGCGTGCGCTCGATCTGCTGGCCGGCGGCGAGCAGCGCACGCGGGGACAGATCCGTCATGAGGGTCAGCACGAGGTTCAGGTAGTCGGGCTGGCCCGGGGGGCCACCCACCGGCCGGGTGACCGCCACCGGGGACACCCCGGTCAGCTCGATCCCCGGGATCTCGGCGAGTTCGCGGACCGCTGCCGCGAGGGTCGCGGCCGCCTCTCCCAGGTTCGCGCCGAGTGCCAGCACCGCCGGGACCGGGGCGGACGGGGCGCGGTCGAGGTCCGGCCCGTGAGGCCAGGTCCCGTCGGCGGGCGAGGTCACGTCCGGCTCCGGAAGACCGTGACCGCGACGTCGGCGAAGTCCGCCTCGATGGGGGCGTGCGGTTTGTGCACGGTCACCTCGACAGCGGTGGCCACGGGCTGTTCGGCGAGGAGCGTCCGGGCGATGCGGTCGGCGACGGTCTCGATGAGGTCGAGGGACTCCCCCGTGATCACGCCGAGCACCGTCTCGGCGACCTGGGCGTAGTTGACGGTGCGGGCCAGGTCGTCACCGGCGGCGGCCGGTGCCGCGTCCAGGTGCACCACCACGTCCGTGGTGAAGTCCTGTCCGTCCCGTTTCTCCTCGGCGAAGACCCCGTGGAAACCCCGGGCGGTGAGCCCGGTGAGGGTGATGCGGTCGGACGGGCCACCGCCGGTGCTGTCGACCACGGTTCAGGCCCCCTGACGGCGGGGGCTGATGGCTGCCGGGTCCAGCCAGGCCTGGGCGACCTTGACCGCGTGGAGGCTGGGCTCGATCTCATGGACACGCACTCCCCACACCCGGTGCAGGGCGGACAGTGCGGACACGGCTGCGGTGGCGTGGTCGCGGTCCGCAGGAACCGGTTCGGCACCGGCCTCGTTGGCGAGCAGGGTGCCGAGGAAGCGCTTGCGGGAGGCGGCCACGAGGACCGGGAATCCGAGGGACTGCAGGCGGTCCAGGCCCTTCAGCAGCTCCCAATTCTGGGCGCCGGCCTTCGCGAAGCCCAGGCCCGGGTCCATGATCAGCTGCTCGGGTTGCACGCCGGCCGCGAGGAACGCATCCTTCAAATCGGTCAGTTCCCGGACGACGTCCTCGACCACGTCCCCGTAGTCCGCGAGGGAGTCCATGGTCTTGGAGTCCCCGCGGTTGTGCATGAGGATGTACGTCGCCCCCGTGCGGGCGATCAGTTCGGGCATCTCGGGCTCGTAATTCAACCCGGAGACGTCGTTGATGATGACGTCCCCGATCTGGAGGGCTGCCTCGGCGGTGACGGTGTGCATGGTGTCCACGGACACCACGGCGCCAGCCTTCACGAGGGCCTCGACGACGGGCAGGATGCGGTTCTGCTCGGTGACCGGGTCGATGGTCTCCGCCCCCGGGCGGGTGGACTCCCCACCCACGTCGATGATGTCCGCACCGGCGTAGTGCAGGCGCAGCCCCTGCTCGATGGCGGCGTCCGCGGCGAGGTACTGCCCACCGTCCGAGAAGGAGTTGTGGGTGACGTTCACGACGCCCATGATCAGGGTGCGGTTGGCCGGCAGATCGCGGAGGGTGCGGCGGCGAACCTTGCGGACCACCGAGAGGGGGCCCGTGTTGGGCCCGGTTCCGGTCTGTGCTGCCATCGAGTCCATCGGTGGTCCTTTCATCGCGGTGGCCGGTGGCGCCGACGGCGCGCGGCAGGTCAGTGATGCAGGCGGTGGGGCGGTGGGGCCGAGCTCAACCGTGCAGGATCAGGCTCATCGCCTCGGAACGGGTGGAAGAGTCGCGGAGCTGACCGCGGACGGCCGAGGTCACGGTCTTGGCGCCGGGCTTGCGTACTCCGCGCATGGACATGCACATGTGCTCGGCCTCGATCACCACGATGGCCCCGCGGGGGGTCAGGTGGGTCATGAGGGCCTCCACGATCTGCGTGGTCAACCGCTCCTGTACCTGGGGACGCCGGGCGAAGACCTCCACCAGCCGGGCCAGTTTGCTCAGCCCGGTGACCAGCCCCTCCGGGGAGGGGATGTAGCCGATGTGAGCGGTGCCGTGGAAGGGCACCAGGTGGTGTTCGCACGTGGAGTAGAAGGGGATGTCCTTCACCAGCACGAGTTCCTCATGCGCGATGTCAAAGGTGGTCCCCAGGATGTCCCCGGGATCCTGCCTCACGCCGGCGAAGAACTCGTCGTAGGCCTTGGCCACGCGCTTCGGGGTGTCCTGGAGACCCTCCCGGTCCGGATCCTCGCCGATCGCCTCAAGGATCTCGCGCACGGCGGCCTCGATGCGCGGACGGTCCACGCCGGCCGGGGCCAGCTCAGCCTCGTCGTCCACGTCTACGTCCCTCAGGGTGTTCTGTGTCTGCTCCACGATTCCGATCCTATCGGTGGGTGAACCGGTGCGGCGGCGGGGCCACCGGTCGGTGGCCGGTGCCGGCCCGGTCAGGTCTGGTCGGCGCGCGGCAGGTCCGTGGGACCGGCGGGTCCTCCGGGTCGGCCGGTCCCGCCGTCGGGCTCCCCGGGCAACTGGCTCCCGGGGGTCGGGTCCAGCGTGGGATTCAGCGAATCCGAGGAGGACTCGGGGTCCACGGCAGGCTCCTGTGCCGGATCGGAGTGACCGCCAGGACCGGCAGAACCTCCGTGACCGGCACCTCCGCCCTGGCCGTTCGATCCCGCCTTCTCCGCCAGGGCCCGGCGCTCGGCCGGGGACAGGATGGGCGGCTGGTCGGAGACCGGCCGGTCCTCGCTGGAGAGCCACACGGTGCGGGGCTCGCGCTGGCGGATCTCGGAGAAGATCTCGGCGATCTGGGCCTGGTTGAGGGTCTCCTTGGCCAGCAGCTCGTAGGCGAGCCGGTCCAGGATCTCCCGGTTCTCGTTGATGATCCAGTACGCCTCGTCGTGGGCCTGGTCCAGGAGCTGGCGCACCTCGGTGTCCACCAGGCCAGCGACCTCCTCGGAGTATTCGCGGCCGCTGCTCATGTCCCGGCCCATGAAGGGCTCGCCGCTGCCGGAGCCGAGTTTCACGGCGCCCACGCGCTCACTCATGCCGTACTCGAGGACCATCTTGCGGGCCGTGTCCGTGGCCTTGGAGATGTCGTTCGAGGCACCGGTGGACGGATCGTGGAAGATGATCTCCTCGGCCACGCGGCCGCCCATGGCGTAGGCGAGCTGGTCGAGGAGCTCGTTGCGGGTGACGGAGTACTTGTCCTCCTCCGGGACGACCATCGTGTAGCCGAGGGCGCGTCCGCGCGGCAGGATCGTGATCTTCGTGACGGGTGCCGAGTTGCGCAGTCCCGCCGCCACCAGGGCGTGGCCGCCCTCGTGATAGGCGGTGACCTTACGCTCGTGCTCCTTCATCAGGCGCGAGCGCTTCTGCGGTCCGGCCATGACCCGGTCGACGGCCTCGTCCAGGGCGCGGTCGTCGATGAGCTGCGCGTTGGAGCGGGCGGTGAGCAGGGCGGCCTCATTGAGGACGTTGGCCAGGTCTGCGCCGGTGAAGCCGGGGGTCCGCTTGGCCAGGCCCCGCAGGTCCACCCCGGGGGCCATGGGCTTGCCCTGGGCGTGGACCGAGAGGATCTGGTGGCGGCCCTCCATGTCCGGGGCCTCCACGGGGATCTGCCGGTCGAAGCGGCCCGGGCGCAGCAGGGCGGGGTCCAGGACATCGGGCCGGTTGGTGGCCGCGATGAGAATGACGTTGGTGGTGGCGTCGAAGCCGTCCATCTCCACGAGCAGCTGGTTCAGGGTCTGCTCGCGTTCGTCGTTGCCGCCGCCCACGCCGGCGCCGCGGTGGCGGCCGACGGCGTCGATCTCGTCCACGAAGATGATGGCCGGGGAGTTGTTCTTGGCCTGCTCGAACAGGTCACGCACGCGGGAGGCGCCGACGCCGACGAACATCTCGACGAAGTCGGAGCCGGAGATCGAGTAGAACGGCACCCCGGCCTCGCCGGCCACGGCCTTGGCGAGCAGGGTCTTGCCGGTCCCGGGCGGACCGTACAGCAGCACGCCCTTGGGAATCTTGGCGCCGACGGCCTGGAACTTGGCGGGCTCGGCGAGGAATTCCTTGATCTCGTGGAGTTCCTCCACGGCCTCCTCGGCGCCGGCCACGTCCGCGAAGGTCACCTGCGGCATGTCCTTGGTGATCAGTTTCGCCTTGGACTTGCCGAACTGCATGACCTTGCCGCCGCCGCCCTGCATGCGGGACATCAGGAACCAGAAGACCAGGCCGATGAGGAGGAACGGGATGAGGAAGCCCAGCATGGACAGCAACCAGTTGTTCTGCACAGGCTCGTCCGTGAAGCCGTCCAGACCGGAGGCGTCGATGGCCTCGACCACGTTGTCCGCGCGGGCCGTCGAGTAGTAGAAGTAGACGTCCTTGCCGAGGTCACGGCCGTCCTGGGAGTAGGACTCGCGCAGCGTCAGATCGACGCGCTGCTCACCGTCCTGGATCTTGGCCTGGGCGGCCCGGTCCTCCTCGAGCAGGACCAGGCCCACGTTGGTGTCCACCCGGGCGGAGGACCCCTGCGTCAGCGCGGGGATGATCAGCATCAGGAACACGGCGGCCAAAACGATCCAGATGATCGGGCCCTTGAAGACCTTCTTGGCTTTCAACAACTCTCCTGACCTTGACCTGCTCCGGTGGGCACGGCGCGCCCACCCGGTACGGCACTGTGCGGTTGACCCTGTGGGGAACGGAGCCCACGGCACCGGGCACAGCCGTACCCGTCCACGGTACCGGGGGACAGTCTACGGCCGGGTACTGGGAGTCCGCCGTTCGCGGGCGGTGGAATGGCTGCGGGCGCCGGCGGGGAACGGCGTCAGGAGTAGACGTGCGGGGCGAGGGTCCCGATGAAGTCCAGGTTGCGGTACTTCTCGTCGAAGTCCAGGCCGTAGCCGACCACGAACTCGTTGGGGATGTCCTGGCCGACGTACTTGACGTCGATCTCGACCTTCATGGCCTCCGGCTTGCGCAGGAAGGCACAGATCTCGACCGAGGCGGGGCCGCGGGACTCGAGGTTGGTCTTGAGCCAGGACAGGGTCAGGCCGGAGTCGATGATGTCCTCGACGATGAGCACGTGGCGACCCATGAGATCGGCGTCCAAATCCTTGAGGATCCGCACCACACCGGAGGACTGGGTCCCCGAGCCGTAGGAGGAGACGGCCATGAAGTCGAGGGTGACGTGCGAGTGCAGTGCGCGGGAGAGGTCGGCCATGACCATCACCGCCCCCTTGAGCACCGCCACCAAGAGCACGTCCTTGCCCTCGTAGTCGCGGTCGATCTGGGCTGCCAGATCCTTGATGGTGTCCTGGATCTGCTCTGTGGTCATGAGCACATGATCCAGGTCGCCGTGCACGTCCTGTGCTTCCATGCGGGCTGCTCCTGCTGCGGGTTTCTGTGGTTTTCGCTACCGGGACGGCGCCGGGGGATCTGGGGGGTCCGCGGGGGACTCCCGTACCGCTCCGGCGTCGAAGTCCAGTGTCGCATACCCACCGGTACGACGACGGCGGGAGACCACGCCGCCCGCCAACTGGACCGGCCCGGCCGAGGTCCCCCCCTCGGCCCGGCCGGCGACCAGCCGGTCCACGGCCAGCACGCGTTCCCGGCTGGGCCGTCCGCCACCCGCCGCGACGACGGCGGCGCCGATGACCCGGTACCGGATCGCGTCCGGCAGTACCGCCAGCTCCTCCAGCGACAGGGACAGGTTCGCGCCCCGGTCCGCCCTGATGTCCGGACGGCTCTCGGCGCCGGAGTCGTCCTCCCCGGACCGGTACCTCACGAGCCGGCCGTACTCACGGGACGCCCACTGCTCGAGGGCAGCCGCGTCCTCGGCCGCGATGTCCGCACTGCGCGCCAGGGCCGCGGCCAGGCCGGGGCCCAGACCCTCCTCCGGATCCTCGAGCGCGGGCAGCACGCGCGTGCGGAGCCGCGAGCGCAGATAGGCCGGATCCTCGTTGGCCGGGTCCTGCCACCAGCGCACGCCGGCCCAGCGGCAGATGGCCTCCGTCTCCTGCCGCGTCAGGTCCAGCAGCGGACGGGCGATCAGTCCCCGGCGGCGCGGGATCCCCGCGAGCGACCGGGTCCCGGATCCCCGGGCGAGGCCCAGCAGGACCTGTTCGGCCTGGTCATCGCGAGTGTGCGCCAGCAGGACGGCGCCGGAGTCCAGGCGCCGGGCAGCGACGTCGAATGCGGCGTATCGGGCCTGGCGGGCCCCGGCCTCGGGCCCGGCGCCGGTGGTGGAGACCTGGACGCGCTCGATCACCACCGGATCGAGTCCCAGTCGCCGCGCGATGGCGGCGGCGCGGTCTGCCACGGCGGCGGAGCCAGCTTGGAGACCGTGATCCACGACGACGGCGCCCGCACCACCGGCCAGCGCCGGGTTGGCCCGGGTGCGGACCGCCTCCGCGGTGGCCACGGCGAGCGCGAGGGAGTCCGCGCCGCCGGAGAGGCCGACCAGCGGCATCTGGCGGCCCCGGGTGGCGTCCGTGACCGCCTGCACGGCGCGGTGGAGGACCTCCGGCCAGCGGGCGGCGGGAGGCCAGGCTTCCGGGCCGGCCGGCGTCGGGCAGGTCTCCGGACCGACTGGCGCCCGGCCGTCCGGTGCCGGGCTCAGCCCCTCTCCCGGATGCGCTGGATCCACTGTTCGGGGTGCTGGATCTCCTGCTCGCCGGGCAGGTTCTCGGCCGCTTCCCACACCACGTTGAAGCCGTCCATCCCTAGCTCCCGGACCACGTGCTTCACGAAGCGCTGACCGTCCCGGTACTGGCGCATCTTGGCGTCCATGCCCATGATGCGGCGGATCCACCGGTCCAGGGAGGAGCGGGTGGCGCCGCGGTGGTCGAAGCGCTGGCGGATGGTCTTGACGGTGGGAACCACCGAGGAGTCGATGGCGTCCATCACCACGTTGGCGTGGCCCTCCAGCAGGGACATCACGGCGTTGAGCTGGGCGAGCCGCTTCTTGTCCTCCGGGTCCTGGATCAGCTCGAGCAAACCCATGGAGGCGGGGTGCTCGTCCGTGCCCAACTCAGCGGAACCTTGGCCCCGTTCCACGGAGGCCGGGTCCGCCTCCGGCCCCTGCAGCAGCGCGCGGACGCGGGCGGAGAGGCGCTCGGGCAGAGTGTCGGCCTTCTCGAACATGCCGGCGACCAGGGCCATGATGTTCGACTGCAGGTGCTCGCGCAGCCATGGGGCGGCGGCGAACTGCACGCGGTGGGTCTGCTCGTGCAGGCAGACCCAGAGGCGGAAGTCCTCCGGGTCCACGTTGAGCTCCACCCTGACCTCGGCGATGTTGGGTGCCACCAGCAGCAGGCGGCCGCCCTCGGGCCCGGCGGAGGTCCCGTCCGGTCCCGGCAGGGCACAGAACGGCTCGTACTGGCCGAGGACCTTCGAGGAGAGGAACGCCAGGACGGCGCCGACTTCCATGGCGGTGGCGGCGGTGCCGAGGCCACCGGTGGCGCGGGCATATTCGGCTGGGCGGATCGACTGGACGTGCTCGAAGGCCGGGCCCAGCAGGGTGGAGAAGGCCTGGACATTGGCCTGCGTCCAGGTCGGGCGGTCCACCACGAGCACCTCGGAATCGCGCAGGTCCTTCGCGGCCTCCAGCCGGGTGATCCGGTGGACGTGGTCCACGGACACCTCGGCGGCCCGGCGCAGGCCTGTGGCCTCGCGCTCGGCCTGATGACGGGTGAACCGCGGCCCCGCGGCACACAGGCGGGCCGCCGTGGCGGCGGCCAGGTCCCAATTCACCGGGGACGGGACGGTCTGACGAGGGGCGGATTCCATGGACCCATCCCATCACACGGCGGGCCTGGCGCGCAGGGCAGCACGACGACGGCAGCGGCGGCCGGAGCGAAGGACGGAGCGGAGGACGGAGCGAGGGTGAGGCCGGAGCGGAGGCGGGGATGGCAGAGGAGGGGGTTGCTCAGCCGCGCAGTGCGGCCGCCCGGTCCAGGACGTCGGCGAGGTCGGCGGCTCCGGTGGCACGGGCGGCCTGCGCGGTGGCGCGGAGCTGCTCGGCCGTGGCCAGTCCGCCCAAGGCGGTGGCGGGATCGGAACCCGGGAGGCCGCCGGCGTCGGGCGTCACGAAGCGGGCCTGACGGGCCCGGGAGGTATGAGTGGTGAGCACCGGCTCCGAGGCCTCTACCTCGGAAAGCACCCGGGCCGGGTCCGCCTCGTCCTGGCGCTCCTCCAGCATGACCAGGCGTTCATAGACGGCCGGATTGCCGATCTTGATGCGCTGCGCGTTGATCAGCTGAGAGAGCATGGGCGCGGAGAGCCCCAGGACCCGGGCCAGGGCGCGCTGGCTGAGTCCGTAGGCGGTCATGATGACGCCGAAGCGCTCCGCCAGGGAGATTCCATAGATGGTCTGCTGCTGGGCGAGGCGCTGATCGGTGTCCGGCGAAGGCATGGGGTCATTCTAGCCGATCGTTTGCGAAGGCAAAGATGCCGGGTGGACCCTCGGAGGGCCTCCGCAGGAGAACCGCCCCCGACCCTAGCGGCAGCCGCACCCGGCCAGGACGACGGCCCCGCGGTCCACGGCGAAGCGGGCGTTGGTCAGCACGCCCGGCTGGTTGTTGGCCACGAAGCTGAACAGTAGCGTCCGGCCGTCCTCGGTCTGGACCATGCCCGTCAGTGAGGCGACCGAGCTGAGCGTGCCTGTCTTCGCCTGCACGTTGCCCGCGGCTTCGGTGCCGACCATGCGCTGCTCCAGCGTGCCCTGCTCCCCGGCCACGGGCAGCCCGGTGGCGGCCATCTCGAGGTCCGGGGTCGTCGTCGCGACCTGCAGGGCGCCGGTCAGCTGCGAGGCGGACACCAGGTTCTTTCCGGACAGGCCGGAGGCATCCACCAGGGCCAGTCCCGTGGTGTCCACCTCGAGCCCCGCCAGGGTCTCCTCGATGGTCTGCGCGGCGCCCGCGAAACTGCCCGGGGCTCCGGCGGCGAGCGCCAGGTTGCGCCCGGTGGCCTCGGCGACCTGGTTGTCCGAGGTCTGGAGCATGTACGCCATCTGCTCGGCCAGCGGCGCGGACTGCACGCTCGCCAGCTCGGTGCCCGAAGATTCGGGTTCCGGTTCCGCGGACGCCGACCCGGTCGCTGTCGGGTCCGGCGAGGCCGGACCGGCCGACGCCGACTCAACCGGTGCCGCGTCGGCCGGAACCCGGCTCGTCTCCGCGGCGAGGGTGATGTCCACCCCGAGGGTCTGCGCATGTGCGGCCAGCTGGTCCCGGAACACCTCGGCGGCATACAGCGCCGGGTCGTGGAGGCGATCGGTGTCCCGGCTGGGCACGGCCCGGCCGCCATAGGTGGCCATCGGCTGAACCGCTGAGGCGTTGCCGGAGGACACGATGTCGCTGCTCCAGTCCGGCGAGGCCGTGGGGCCCTCGTAGCCCGAGTCGTCGAACTGGACCGACACCGGGCCCGTGGTGCCCTGGGCCTGGAGCGCCTCGGCCGTCCTGAGCGCCAGCGTTCCCAGCCCGGCCCGCCCGTTCGCCTCATCGGCGTTCACGCCGGTCCCCAGCATCACGTCTCCCCCGGCCTCCAGCACGACGGCGGTGCCCTCCGGTCCCGCGGGCCTGCCCACGGCCGCCGTGGTGTACCGATGGTCCGGTCCCAGGACTTCCAGGGCGGCCACCGCGGTCAGGACCTTGACGGCAGAGGCCGGCACCACGGCGGTGTCCGCTCCCTGGTCGTAGAGCAGTTCCCCGGTCAACCCGTCCCGGACCGCGGCGGAGACGGAGCCGTCCTGCACCGTCAGTGCCTCGTCCAGCAGCGGTGTCAGGACCTCCGGGTCCGGGCTCGGGACCAGCAGGGGCGTCAGGTCCGGGAAGTCCAGGAATTCGGTCAGGGTGGCCGCCGCGGAGGCTGCCGCCAGCGGTTCGGCGGTGCCGGAAGGATCCGCGGTAGTGGAAGGTTCAGCGGTCGTGGAAGACGGGCCGGCGCTGGAAGGTTGGCCGGGCTGGGAGGAGCCGGCCGGCGTCGTGCTGGTGGTGGTCCCACTGCTCGTGGCGGCGACCGCCCCCGAGCCCGTGCCGGCTGCCGGGACCGGGATGACGGTGCATCCGCTCAGCAGTGACACCGCCGCGATCCCCGTCACCACTCGCGCCACGGCCGCCGCTCGCGGGGTCAGGCCGGCCGGCCGGGCCGCGCGGGCGGGCCGGCGCAGAGCAGGGCGTTCGGTCACGGTGGGGCTTTCCTGGTGGGGCGCGGGATACCCTTGATTCTAGACGCCGCGCCCGGCAGCGCCATCCGGCGCGGTGACCACCGAAGCCCACCGAAGAAGCAGCGCCAAGGAGCACCGTCCATGAGCCATGACGTCACCATCGAGATCCCGGCGGGATCCCGCGTCAAGTACGAGTTCGATCACGAGTCCGGGCGTCTGCGCCTGGACCGTATCCTCTTCACGTCCATGCAGTACCCCACGCACTACGGGTACTTCGAGGACACGCTGGGCGAGGATGGCGACCCGCTGGACGCCATGGTGTTCCTGCCCGGCTTCGACCTGGTCCCCGGCGTGATCGTGGAGGCCCGCCCCATCGGCGTGTTCAACATGACCGACGACGGCGGCGGCGACGCCAAGCTCCTGTGCGTTCCTGAGGACAAGCGCTTCGACCACATCCAGGAGCTCGAGGACATCGACGAGTGGCTGAAGAAGGAGATCGAGCACTTCTTCACCCGCTACAAGGACCTGGAGCCCGGCAAGTGGGTCAAGGCCGAGGGCTGGCAGGGCCGCGAGGCCGCCGAGGCCGAACTCGCCGCCTCGGTCGAGCGCTTCACCGCCCATGGCGAGGAGACCCCGGAGGACGAGCCGCAGGGCCGCGACGTCGAGACCGCGGAAGACGATCCCGTCGTCTCCTCGGGCGCCCCGCAGGGCCGCGACGCCTGATCACCTCCCCGTCCTGACGTACGTCGAGGGCCGTCCCCACCGGTGGGACGGCCCTCGACGTGGTTAAGACGTGGTGCAGAGAAGTTGCCCTGAGGACGGTGGCGCTGCCGGCCGGCGCTCAGGTTGCTGGCAGAATCGGGGCTATGCCTCACTACGTCCTGACGATCAACCAGCGTGATTCGCGGGAGGTCGGGGACCTGGTCGGCGACCTGTTGCGATCGCTACGGCCCGTGGGCACGGTGGTTCCCTTCCAGCGCTCCTTCGGCGACGAGGCCATCGGCATCGTGCCGGACGCCCGGTCCGCCGTCGATGCGGCGATGCGCGCCCTGCGCCAGCGGCGGTGGAACGTGGGCATCGGCGTCGGCTCGGTGGGGTCGGCCGGCCCGGAGCGAGGCGGTTCGATGCCGGACACCCAGGTGATCCACGACGTCGGCGGGCCGGGCCTGGTCTACGCGCGGCGGGCCGTGGAGGAGGCGGCCAGGACCGCGGTCCGCGTCCCGGTGGCCGTGGACGGCCCCGATGCGGAGGTGGCCGAGGAGGCGCAGGCCGTGCTGCGGCTCATGGGGCAGTTGGTGCTGACCCGCACGGACGCGGAGTGGTCGGTCCTCGATCTGCTGGTCCCGGGGGTCCGGGGGCAGCAGAAGCCCGTGGCCGCCGAACTCGGGATCACGGTGCAGGCCGTCTCCAAAGCGGTGCAACGCTCCTTCTGGAACGAGGAGCACGCCTGCCGCCCGGCGGCCGAGCGGCTGCTCTCCCTCGTGGACGCGGTCGAACTCCCCCGCTGAGGGTCAGTCCAGCAGCGAACGCAGGACCGCGGCGGCGCCATTCTCGTTGACATGCCCGGTGACCTCATCGGCGACCTTGACGACCTCCGGCGGGGCCTGGCCCATGGCCACGCCACGGCCGGCCCACGCCAGCATCTCGATGTCATTGCGGCCGTCGCCGACCGCCACCGTGTCGTCGATGTGCACGCCGAGGTGGTCCCGCAGGGCCTCCAGCCCGGACGCCTTGGTGACGCCGGCGGCGGCGATATCCAGCCAGGCGGACCAACCCACGGAATAGGTGACCCCCTGCAGGCCGATCGACTCAACGGCCTCACCGAACTCCTCAGCGGAGGAATCGGTCGAGAACACGACGAGGCGGACGGCAGTGGCCTCCATCAGCTCCTCGAAGGTCACGCCCTCCGCCTGGACGCCGAAACTCATGTCCTGGAAGCGTTCGGTGGACAGGAAGCGTCCCCGGTCGTCCTCGATGGCGTATTTCGCGCTCGGCAGGCGGTGACGCAGAGAACGCAGCGCCGGTGCCGGGTCGAAAGTCCTGCGGTCGACAACCTCGTAACCCTCGTCGAGTGCGGTGGAGAGCCTCAGGGTGACACCGCCGTTGCTGCAGACACTGTGCCCCTGCTCCAGACCGATGGTCTGGATGATGGGCAGGGTCGCCGCGAGTGACCGGCCGGTGGCGATGAGGACGTGGTGGCCGGCCTCGACGACGGCACGGGCGGCGTCCCGCACCTCGTCGTCCATGTGGCCGTCGTGGTCCACGAGCGTGCCGTCCACGTCCAGGCAGACCATCTTGCGGGAACCGTTGCCGTGAGGCTGGTGGCCTGAGGAGGTCATGTCCGAGGCGGGACGGTAGGTGGTCTGGAGCGAACCGGTGATCGGGTTCCGTTCTTCGTGCCGGTCTTCGGTGCCGGCGTTCCTTGAATTGAGCATGTCCCTAGTCAAGCAGACCGCACGGACGCGCAGTAGCCCGTTCCCTGCCGGCGGATGACGGGACGGTTAACACTCACAGGTTGTCCCCAGTGTGGACAACCGGTGCGCCGTTCCGACCACCGCCTGCGGCGGCCTACTTCGAGAGGACCGGCAGGACCTCGAGTCCGCCCAGGTAGGGCTGCAGGGCGGTCGGGACGTTGACGGAGCCGTCCGGGTTCTGGTGATTCTCCAGGATGGCCACGAGCCACCGGGTCGTCGCCAGGGTGCCGTTGAGGGTGGCGACCATGCGCGTCCCGCCCTTGGAGCCGTCCTCGTTGACCAGCCGTTCTCGGATGTTCAGGCGGCGTGCCTGGAACGTGGTGCAGTTCGAGGTCGAGGTCAGCTCCCGGTAGGTCTCCTGGGTGGGGACCCACGCCTCGCAGTCGAACTTGCGGGCGGCACTCATGCCCAGGTCGCCGGCCGCCGTGTCGATCACGCGGTAGGGCAGCTCGACCATGGCGAGCATCTGCTCCTCCCAGTCCAGCAACCGGGCGTGCTCCTCGGCGGCCTTCTCCGGGGAGGTGTAGACGAACATCTCCAGCTTGTTGAACTGGTGCACGCGGATGATGCCGCGGGTGTCCTTGCCGGCCGAACCGGCCTCACGGCGGTAGCAGGTGGACCAGCCGGCGTAGCGGGTCGGCTCCTCGCCGAACTCGAGGATCTCGTCCGCGTGATAGCCGGCCAGGGCGACCTCGGAGGTGCCGACCAGGTACAGGTCGTCCCGCTCGAGCTTGTAGATCTCGTCGTCGTGCTCCACGTCGAAGCCCGTGCCCTGCATGGTCTCGGGACGCACCAGGGTGGGGGTCATCATCGGGATGAAGCCGTTCTTCAGGGCCAGGTCCAGGCCCATCTGCATCAGCGCCAGCTCCAGGCGGGCACCCACGCCCTTGAGGAAGTAGAAGCGGGATCCGGAGACCTTGGCGCCCCGTTCCATGTCGATCGCGCCGATCAGCTCACCGATCTCCAGGTGGTCCCGCGCGGTGAAGCCGTCGGCGGAGAAGTCCCGGATGGTGCCCACGGTCTTGACCGTGGTGAAGTCGTCCTCGCCGCCGGCGGGCACCCCGTCCTCGATGAGGTTCGGGAACCGGCGTTGCAGGCCATCAAGCCGGCTCTTCGCCTCGTCGGAGGCGGCCTCGGCCGCCTTGACGTTGGCGGAGAGCTCCTTGACCTCGGCCAGCAGCTGCTGCTTCTCCTCGCCCTTCGCGGCGGCGACCCTCTTGCCGAAGGCCTTCTGCTCGGCGCGGAGCTCCTCGAACGCCGTGATCGAGGATCGGCGCTCCGCATCGGCGGACACGATCTGCTCGACGAGTGACTCGTCGGCACCGCGGGCGCGCTGCGAGGCCACATAGAGGTCCGGGTTTTCGATGAGGTGCTTGACGTCGATCACGGACACCAGCCTAGCCAGTCTCCGGCCGTGTCACCGCAGGATGGCGGTGCCGGCCCCACCGTAGACTGCTGCGCATGCCCGTTGAACTGGTCTTGGTCATCATCGCCCTGGTACTCGTGGTGGCCGCACTGGCCTTCGCCACGGGGCTCTGGACCGGTCAGCGGACCCTGCGCCGCCGTATGGACCGTCTCGACGGCCAGGTCACCTCGCTGCACGGCAACGTCCAGACCCTGCCCGGTCGGATGGACGACCTCAACGGCAGGGTCCAAGCCCTGGACGGGCAGGTCAGCGAGATCGCCGACGCACCCCTGGTAGCCCGTGCCATGGACCACCCCACGCAAATCGCCCTGGTGCTCAACCCCTCCAAGAACGGTGCGGACCGCATCCGCGCGAAGGCCACGGCCGCCGTCGCCGAGGCCGGGCTGCCCGAGCTGAAGGTCTACGAGACCACCGTGGAGGACCCGGGCCAGCAGATGGCGCGGGATGCCATCCGGGACGGCGCCGACGTCGTCATCGCCGCCGGTGGTGACGGCACGGTGCGGTTCGTGGCCGAGGAACTGGCCGGGACCGACGTCGCGCTGGCGCTCGTGCCGATGGGCACCGGAAACCTGCTGGCGCGGAACCTCAAACTGCCGTTGGACGATCACCAGGCCTGCATCAACACGGCCATCCACGGGTCCACCCGCGAGATCGACTCCGTCACCATCAAACTCGAGGGCACCGACGGCGAGGTCAAGAAGAACACCTTCCTGGTCATCGCCGGCGCGGGCATCGACGCGGAGATCATGGGCGACACCCGAGATGACCTCAAGGCCCGGGCCGGCTGGCTGGCCTACGGCGAGGCGGGCATGCGCCACCTGGCCGGCAAGCGCAAGGAGATCTCCATCTCGCTCGACGGCGGCGCCCCCCAACGGCGCAAGGTCCGGTCCGTGATGGTCGCCAACTGCGGCGAGCTCACAGCCGGCATGGACTTCATCCCGGACGCCCGGTTCGACGACGGCCTGCTGGACGTTGTCATGCTCTCCCCGCGTCACGTGGGCGACTGGGTCCGCATCGCCGCCAAGACGCTGTCCAAATCCGCCACCGAGATCCCCGTGATGGAGACCCACCAGGCCACCCGGTGCCGTGTGGTCCTGCACGAGCCGATGGTCGCCCAGCTCGACGGTGACGCGATCATGGAGGTCAAGGTCATCGACGCTCGGGTCAGGCCGGATTCCCTGCGGGTGCAGCTGCCGGCCTCGGACGTGCCCGACTCGGCCGCCGCCCCGCTGATGCAGCCGGAGGCGGTCCCGGCGGCAGAGGACTGAGCCCTACCGCTCCATGATCTCCGCGACCCACTCCTGCCCGGCCCGGTAGGCCGCGTCCTGGGTGTGCGCCGGGATCGAGTACTTCAGCCTGTCGGCCCGCGGGTAGGACCCGAGGAAACGGATCCCGGGGATCATCCGGTACAGGGCGGCGAGCGCGGCCTTCACCCGCTCCTCGGCAACGTGGCCCTCGAAGTCGATCGAGAAGAAGTAGCTGCCCAACCCGGCCCCGGTGGGACGGGACTCGATCCGCGAGAGGTTGATCCCGCGCGTCGAGAACTGGTCCAGGATGTCCATGAGGGCACCGGGATGGTCCTCCGGCAGGGGCACGACGACGGTCGTCTTGTCCGAGCCCGTCGGCGCCGGCACGGTGCCGGGGCGAGAGACGAGGACGAACCGGGTCACGGCGCCGGCGGTGTCCTCGATGGCCGAGGCCAGCACGGGCAAGCCGGTCTGCTCTGCCACGAGCGGCGCGCAGACGGCGGCATCGTAGGTCGTGGAGTCGTCGAGCAGGCCCCGGGCCGCGCCCGCGGTCGAGTTGCCGGGAACGAACTCCGCCTGGGGGATGTGGGCCGCGGCCCAGTTGCGCACCTGCGCCC
Organism: Citricoccus sp. NPDC079358; assembly: GCF_040702545.1. Taxonomy (NCBI): domain Bacteria; kingdom Bacillati; phylum Actinomycetota; class Actinomycetes; order Micrococcales; family Micrococcaceae; genus Citricoccus; species Citricoccus sp. NPDC079358. The sequence continues at coordinate 135,798 of NZ_JBFBLI010000003.1, read as the reverse complement.
AGCCGTGGGTGTGGGTGGAGACCGTCTGGATCTCGTTCAGCTCCAGCGGGCGCCGGCCGACCAGCACGAAGCTGATCGGCACGAGGATCTCGCGCCGGATCTGCAGGTTGTCGTCCGCGGCGATGTCATCCAGGGTGGCGGTGACGCCGCCCTCCACGGAGTTCTCGATCGGCACCACGGCATAGTCGGCGGTGCCCTGGCGGACCTCCGCGAGCGCCGTGATCACCGAGCCGACGGGATCGCACTGTGCCTCCTCGGCCCCCGGGACCTGCCGCAGGGCGGCCTCCGTGAAGGTCCCCGCGGGGCCGAGGAAGACGTACCGTGCACGAGCGGTGCCCGCCGCGCCCGAGGCGGGCGGTCCGGCGTCGTCCGTTGGACCGGCCGGCGGAACGGCAACGCTCACTTGACGGTCGGTTCGGCGCCGCCGTCCGCCTCCATGGGCCGCTCGGACTCGAACCAGGCCCCGGAGCCGCCGGCGATGTTGATGGCGGAGTAACCGTGGTCCACCATGAATCCGGCTGCGCGCATGGAGCGGCCGCCGGTCCGGCAGATCACGTAGTAGTCGGTGTCCGGGTCCAGCTCCTCGAGCCGCTCGGGCAGCTCACCGAGGGGGATGTGCAGGGCGCCGGCAGCGCGGCCCAGAACCCATTCATCGTCCTCCCGGACATCGAGGATGGTGGCGTTCTCGGGTACGTCGCCGACGGGGACGGTTTCGAACATGCTCATGGTTCCCAGCCTATAGAGCGAGGCGGACGGCTGGAACCATGCGTCCCGGCAGCGTCCCAGCAGCACTGGATGGCGCTCGTTACAGTGGGGGGATGAATCACCGGGATACCCCTGCTGACGTGGCCGATGCGACCGGCCCCGGCCTGGACGGCCTCACCGCCCTGCAACTGCGCGACGCCCTCGCTGCCGGGCAGGTCTCTGCCGTGGACGCCACCCGGCATTTCCTGGCCGTGGCCGAGCGGCGCAACCCCGAGCTGGGCGCATTCATCACCCTTGACCCGGAGGCAGCCCTCCAGCGGGCCGAGGAGCTGGACCGGCGCTTCGCCGACGCCGGCGCCATCGGTTCCCTGCACGGGATGCCGTTGGCGTTCAAGGACCTGGTGGACGTGGCCGGGATGCGCACCACCTTCGGCTCTCGCGTCATGGCACAGGCCCCCGCGGCCACGGAGGACGACCCTCTGGCGGCCGCCCTGCACGCCGCCGGCGCCCTCTCCACCGGCAAGACCACCGTTCCGGAGTTCGGCCTGCCCTGCCACTCGGAGAACCTGCTCTCCGCCCCCGCCCGCAATCCGCTCGATCCCACTCGCACCGCGGGCGGCTCCACGGGCGGTGGCGCGGCGGCCGTGGCGGCCGGCATGCTGCCGTTCGCCCCCGGGAGTGACGGCGGCGGCTCGGTCCGCATCCCGGCGGCGGCCTGCGGTCTGGTGGGCCTGAAACCCGGGCGGGGCACGGTTCCCACAGACCAGCAGGACGACTCGGTGCGCAACCTCACGGTCTCCGGGCCGTTGGCCCACAACGCCGCCGACGCCGCCCTCCTGTATGACGCCATGCTGGGTGGCCCGGGAGGCGAGGGTCGCAGCCTGCCGCGGGCCCTGGAGGCCGCGCCGGGGCACCTGCGCATCGGGTATTCCACCGCGTCGCCCTTCTCTCCGGACCTGGACATCACGCTGGCCCGGCCGGCCGTGGACGCGCTCACCGCCGCAGCGGCGGCGCTGGGCCGGGACGGGCACGAGGTGGTGGAGGCCGACCTCTCCTACGCACCCGGGTATCACCAGGACTTCCGCACCGTCTGGACGTCGGCCCTGACCAGGGTCCCCCTGCCGGACGGTGCCGAGCCGCTCCTCGCCCCGTTGTCCGCCTACTTCCTGGAGTTGGCCCGCGGCTACTCCGAGGAGCACCTCGCCACCTCGGTGGGCCGCCTGACCGAGTGGGCCGCCGATGCCCGCCGTCAGCTGGCCGCGCACGATGTGGTGCTGACGCCGGTCCTGGCTTTCGCCCCACCGGAGATCGGCACGTTCACCGCCCTGCCGCCGGCCGAGGACTACGAGCTGCAGTGCCGGTTCACGCCGTACACGTCCATGGTCAACGTCCTGGGGCTGCCGGCGATCTCCGTCCCCGTGCTGCGGGACGCGGACGGGTTCAACTGGTCCGTCCAGGCCATCGGCCGGCCCGGGACCGAGGGCCCCCTGCTGGCCCTGGCCGCCCGGATGGAACAGTTGCTGGCCGGTTAGACGAAGAACAGCGCCATGAATCCGAGAATTCCGAGAAGCGTGAGCCCGGTCATCAGGTAGCCCATGACCAGGCCGGCGATGGCGAAGCCCCGGCTCTGCCGGTCACGGTTCAGGCTGACGTGACCGAGGATGACGGCGAGGATCTGGGGCACGAAGAGGAACCCGCCGGTCACCACGCCGACGATGCCCAGCACCATGGATGCCACGGCCAGGCCACTGGGCTGGGCCGGATGGCCGGCCACGGGGAACGGGCTTCCCGACTGCCGACCGGAAGCGTCCCATGGTCCGGTGTGGCCCGGGCGCGAGCCGTAGGGGTGGCCGGCTCCGCCGCGTCCGTAGGGCGGGTTCTGCCCCGGCGCGGTTCCCGGGCCGGGGGGATTGGCCAGGACGGGATACTCGCCCTGGATCGGATATTGGCCCTGGCCGTTGCCGTAGGGGCCGGCCAGCGGCTGGTCGGCGTAGGGGTTGCGCGCGGCGGCCTCCTGACCGGGCGACTGCTGCGGAGCGGCAGGCGTGGCCGGCGCGGAGGGGTCCGAATACCAGGAGGGGTGATGCGGATCGTTGAACGGCCGGTCGCCACCCGACGACTCGGACGACTGGCCACCGTGCTGGCGTGGTTCCCGATCGGACATGGCTCCCCTTGGGTCTTCGGCTGCTGCGGGCCGGCCCGGAAACTGGTCGAGCCAGCCGCCGGCAGGCGGAATGATGAGCCCCAGTCTACGGAACGGATCTGACACCGTCCCGGTCGTCACCGATCCCTATCGTGTCCCCGGCCGCCTGCAGGATGATGAGAACCGCAGAGGCCGGACCGCCCGACGCTGGCGGCCAGGGGAGGGATCTGATGACGACATTCACGGCAACCACGCAAAGTGATACCGCCACGGCACCGGGGAATCCACGCTACTGCGCCGTGCCCCCGTATCTGCTGGAGCACTTGTCCCGGAACCGGCCGCCGGCCGCCATCGCGAGGACCCTCCAGCTGGATGAACAGGTCCGCGAGCGGCGCCACCGCGGGACGCTGCCGGAGCGCGCGCCGGTCGCCCCGGCGGGCACTCTGGACCGCACGATCTCGGATGCGGAGAACACCGAGGAGCTTCCGGGCAGGACCGTGCGCACGGAGGGCCAGCCTCCGGTGGAGGACGTGTCCGTCAACGAGGCCTATGACGGGATCGGCTCCGTGCACGCGTTCCTCGAGGAGGTCTACCGGCACTCCTCCCTGGACGGGACCGGGCTCGGACTGCTCGCGACCGTCCACTACGGCCAGCGCTACGACAACGCCTTCTGGGACGGGACGCAGATGGTGTTCGGTGACGGCGACGGCGAGATCTTCACGGGGTTCACGCCCTCGGTGTCCGTGATCGCCCACGAGCTCGCGCACGGGCTGATGCAGTACTCCACGGACCTGCTCTACGAAGGCCAGTCCGGTGCCCTGAACGAGTCCTTCTCCGACGTGCTGGGGGCCCTGGTGGACCAGTACGCCCAGGGCCAGACGGCCGATCAGGCCAGCTGGCTGATCGGTGCGGAGATCTTCGGCGAGGACATCCAGGCTGACGGGCTGCGGTCCATGGCCGCGCCGGGGACGGCCTATGACGACCCGCGGCTCGGGCGGGATCCGCAACCGGCACACCTGGACGACTACGTGGAGACCCAGGCCGACTACGGCGGGGTGCACCTGAACTCCGGCATTCCCAACAAGGCCTTCCACCTCGCGGCCATGGCCCTCGGCGGACACGCCTGGGAGCGTGCCGGGCAGGTCTGGTTCGACGTCGTCACGGGCGAGTCACTGCCACGTGATGCCGATTTCGCCGGTTTCGCGGAGGCCACCGTGCTGGCGGCCGGTGAGCGATTCGACGAGACCGTGGCCACGGCGATCCGGGGCGCCTGGGAGCAGGTCGGGGTCCTGGCGGCCCGGACCTGACCGGAGCTGGAACGACCGGAACCGGACACCGCCTGCGTAGGCTTGCCTCATGGATGGCACCGCCGATCGCCCCCCGCGGCCACTGGGGGCGCCTGGAGTACCTGGAGCACCTCAGCAGGGTTCGGGCACCGCCCGGTTCGAGGTCACGGTGGAGCGCTCCGGCGGGATCGCCGGGATGGTGCGCCGGTGGTCTGCTCCGATTCCCGACGACGGCGGCCCGGCCGCGCGTGCGGCGCACCGGATCGCGGAGCTGAGCACAGCCGAGCCGAGCGCAGAGGGGCCGGGCGCCGAGGGGCCGGGCGCCGAGGGACCGGGCGCCGAGGGACCGGGCCGGGTGCGGGACGGTTTCCTGTGGGCCGTGCGCTGCGGGGAAGGCTCCCTGCAGTGCGACGAGGAGGGCCGGCGTCGTGATCCGGAGGTGGACGCCCTCATCACCGTGGTGACCGCACCCCGGTAGTCCGGCGCCTCCGCGGGGTGCCGTGGAGGACCGAGTGGCGTCACGGTAGCGCGCTCTCTATCCGCGCCGGGCCGGCCGTGCCACAGTGGTGGCATGAGCTCTGAGAACGCCTCTGCCGATGCCGACGCCACCCGCGTGAAGCCCGCCGCCGAACGAGCCGGGACACGTGCACTCGCGCAGGACCTTGTGGACGTTCCCGCGTTGCTGGCCGCCTATGCCGAGCTGCATCCGGACCCCGCGAACCCGGCCCAGCAGGTCTCCTTCGGGACCTCCGGCCACCGCGGCTCCTCGCTCAAGGCCTCCTTCAATGAGGACCACATCGCGGCCATCACCCAAGCGATCGTCGACTACCGTGCCGCCCAGGGTGTCACCGGACCGCTGCTGATGGGCAAGGACACGCACGCCCTGTCCGGACCGGCCCAGGACACGGCGCTCGAGGTGCTCCTGGGCAATGGCGTGCGGACCCTGGTGGACTCCCGGGACGGCTACACCCCCACCCCCGCCCTCTCCCACGCCATCCTTGCTCTCAACACCGACCCCTCGAACAAGGAGGGCCAGGCGGACGGCATCGTCATCACCCCATCCCACAATCCGCCCACGGACGGCGGCATCAAGTACAACCCGCCGCACGGAGGCCCGGCGGACACGGACGCCACGAACTGGATCGCCGACCGCGCCAACACCCTGCTCGCCGGCGGCCTCGCGGACGTCCAGCGGATCCCGTTGGCCGAGGCCCGGCAGCATGAGGCGCTGGGCACCTATGACTTCCTGGACCGGTACGTCACCGATCTGCCGACGGTGATTGACCTGGATGCCATCCGCCAGGCCAGGGTGCGCATCGGCGCGGACCCCATGGGCGGGGCATCCGTGGGGTACTGGGGAGAGATCGGGACCCGGCATGGCCTGGACCTGACCGTGGTGAACCCGAAGGTCGATCCGCAGTGGGGGTTCATGAGCCTGGACTGGGACGGGAAGATCCGGATGGACTGCTCCTCGCCCAACGCGATGGCCTCGTTGATCGAGCGGATGCGGTCCGAGGGGACCGGAGAGAACGAGTCGGCCGGCGCCGCACCCTTTGATATCGCCACCGGCAACGACGCCGACGCCGACCGCCACGGCATCGTCACCGGCGACGGCGGGCTGATGAATCCCAACCACTTCCTGGCCGTGGCCATTGACTATCTCTACCGGCACCGGCACGGCTGGCCGGCGGGGGCCGGCGTCGGGAAGACCCTGGTCTCCTCCTCGATGATCGACCGGGTGGCCGCCGGACTGGGACGGCCCCTCGTGGAGGTACCGGTCGGCTTCAAGTGGTTCGTGCCCGGCCTGCTGGACGGCACCGGGGTGTTCGGCGGCGAGGAGTCCGCCGGCGCCTCCTTCGTGCGCTTCGACGGCAGCGCCTGGTCCACGGACAAGGACGGTCTGCTGTTGTGCCTGCTCGCCGCGGAGATCCACGCGGTGACGGGCCAGACCCCCTCCGAGTACTACGCGGAGCTGGTGGAGCAGTACGGCGATCCCGTGTATGCCCGCATCGACGCCCCGGCCACCGCCGAGCAGAAGGCGAGGCTGAAGAAGATGTCCCCGTCCGACGTCGCCGCCGACACCCTGGCCGGCGAGCCGATCACCGCCAAGATGACCGAGGCCCCCGGCAACGGCGCGGCCATCGGCGGTCTCAAGGTCACCACCGAGAACGCCTGGTTCGCGGCCCGGCCCTCCGGCACCGAGGACGTGTACAAGATCTACGCCGAGTCATTCATCTCCGCCGAGCACCTGAGCCATGTGCAGGCGGAGGCCAAGGCCATCGTGGACTCCGTTATCGCCGGGTGATTGCGGGGTGACCGCTCCCGCTCCCGCCGCTCATCTGGGTCACACGAATTGGCTCCAGATCAGCCGAGGGGGGCCAATCCGTGCGACCTGGATGCGGGCCGGGTCACAGCAGGCGCTTGAGCGCCTGGCGCTTGGCCCAGGTGTAGGGCGGGTAGACCATCCTCAGGGTGTCCACCTGATCGGTCTTCGTCAGGGCCGGGCGCAGCTGGGAGAACGTCTCGAAGCCGGCCCGCCCGTGGTAAGCACCCAGGCCGGAGGCCCCCACCCCGCCGAAGGGCAGCGTGGGCAGTCCCACCTGCAGGAGGGCCACGTCGAAGGCCATGCCGCCGGCGGTGACGCGCTCCTCGAAGGCCCGGTGGTAGCGGTGCTTGTCCGTGAACAGGTAGGCGGCCAGGGGGTGCGGCCGGGCCGTGATGAACTCGACGGCCTCTTCGAAGGTGTCCACGCGCACGATCGGCAGCACCGGCCCGAAGATCTCCTCCGCCATCAGGGCGCTGTCCGGTGACACGTCCGCCACGACGGTCGGCTCCAGGAATCGGTCGGCGACGTCGGCCCGGCCGCCATGCACGAGCCGCGCCGGCGGGTGCCCTTCGCCCCCGGCCCGAGCGCCGGCACCGCCGTCAGAGACCCCGCCCTGACCGGCACCAGCACCGTCCTCAGCGCCCGCACCCGGGCCGCCACCCGACAGGGAGTCTTCCAGCAGGGCCACGGTCCGTTCCAGGTGCTCGGTGCTGACCATGCGGCTGTAGTCCGGTGAGGCCTGCGCGTCCTTCCCGTAGAACTCCTCGATGGCCTTCGGCAGGTGCTTCTCGAGCTGCCGCTGGGACTCCTCGCCCACCGCGAGGACGTAATCCGGGGCCACGCAGGTCTGCCCGGCGTTGGTGAACTTGCCGAAGGCGATCCGGCGGGCGATCGCCGGCCAGTTGCGCCCGTCCGCCACCACGCAGGGGGACTTGCCGCCCAGCTCCAGAGTCACCGGGGTCAGTTGCTTCGCGGCGGCCTCGTAAACGATCCGGCCCACGCGCTCCCCTCCGGTGTAGAAGATGTGGTCGAACGACTCGGCCAGCAGGGCCTGCACGGCCTCGGCCCCGCCCTGCACCACGGCGACCGCACGCGGATCCAGGTACTGCGGGATGAGCCGGCCGATGAGCTCGGCGGTGGCAGGGGCCTTCTCGCTGGGCTTGAGCACCACGGAATTGCCGGCTGCCACCGCCGCCACCAGCGGGCCGAGCAAGGTCTGGATCGGGTAGTTCCACGGGCCGATGATCAGCACGGTGCCCAGGGGCCGGGCCTCGACCTTGGCACTGGCGGGACGGAACGCCAACGGCACCTTCACCGACTCTGGTTCCATCCAGTCGGTCAGGTACAGCAGGGCGTGATCCACCTCGGAGCGGGTGGGCTGGATCTCGGTCAACATCGCCTCAACGGCGGGTTTGCCCAGGTCCGCCGCCAGGGCCGCGCAGATCGCGTCGGCCTGTTCCTCCAGCATCCGCCGGAGGCCCTTGAGCTGACCGGCCCGGAAGCGCCGCGGGTGGGCCAACCGCAGGGTGGCGGCCTGGCGCATCCTCGCGACGGCGGCGCCCGGCTCCTCGTTTCCGCTCGCCACGTCTGGCCCGGCCGGGACGTGCAGCATCGGCGCCGGGTCGAGCGCCGTGTCCTCCGGCCGGGGGCCGTCCCCGTGGTGGCCGGGGTTCAGGGTCTGGTCCGCAATGAAGTCCGGAATCTGAGGCATGACCCCACGGTAACGGCAAGGGCCCGCTACCGCGCAGCCACACAGGTCACGGCAGACTCACCCACACTTTGCGGGCAGAGATGAGTACTGATTTCTGCCCTGAAACGGGATTTCAGCGCTGCGGCCAGTACCCGCGGGCCTCCATCACGGAGGCCAGGGCCTCCGCGTCGTCCGTCATCAGCCCGTCCACCCCGAGGGCCAGCAGGTGCTCCATCTCCGCGGGATCGTCCACCACCCAGACGTGGACCTGCAGTCCGGCGGCCTGGCACCGGGACACGAAGGTGCGGGTCACCACGGGGATCACGCCCTGCTTCACGGGGACCTGGACGCAGTCGACGTGGACCAGCCGGCGCGCCACGAACCGGGTCAACCCCAGTGGAGCCGCCAGCACGAGGGCGGCGATGGCCCATCCGCCGCCGGACATCGCGATCCGGCGGCCGGCCGTCCGGGTGAAGCGCCGGCGTCGGGAATCATGGAAGGAGGCGATCAGCACCCGGTGCCAGGCATCATGGCGGGCCAGCAAGGGCACCATGGCCTCGCCAGCGGCATCGTCCTTGAGGTCCACGTTGAGGTGCACGTCAGGCCACTCGGTCAGCAGGTCTTCGAAGCGCAGCAGGTGCTCACCCTCGAGCAGGTCGCTCCCGGCGAACCCCACCTCGGGGTCCAATGCCGCACCGCCAACGGAGGCGACCCGCTCCCGCACCGGACCGCGGTCGGACCCCTGACCGGTGGCCGGATCCAGCACCCGGAGCGCGCTGAGTTCCTCCCAGGTGTGGTCCGAGATCCTCCCCGAACCGGTGGTGACGCGGTCCAGGACCTCGTCGTGGAAGACCATGAGCACCCCGTCCTTCGAGGTGCGCACGTCCAACTCGAGGTAGCCGTATCCGCGGTCCACGGCGCTGCGGAATGCGGTCAGCGTGTTCTCCCGGGTGGTGTCCGCCCCGCGGTGGGCGAAGGCCAGCGGCCAGCCCCGGCGGGCGGGGAGGGAATCCGTCAGGTATGGAGGCAGGGTGGGGCGCTTCACGCGTCCACCCTATCCGTCAGTCGAGGGTGAGCAGATGCTCGATGGCCTGGGCCACTCCATCGTCATCGCAGGCTCCGGTGGTCGCGTCCGCGGCGGCCAGCAGGGTCGGGTGCCCCGAGGCCACGGCGTACCCGGTGCCGGCCCAGTGGATCATCTCCAGGTCGTTGGGCATGTCCCCGAACGCCACCACCTCGCTGGCGAAGATGCCGTGTTCGGCGGCGAAGCCGGCCAGGGTCGTGGCCTTGTTCACCTCCGGCCGGGACAACTCCAGCAAGGTCATCCCGGGTGCGGAATGCGTCACGGCGAGCAGGTCCCCCAGCAGGTCCCGGACCTCGGCCAGGAAGGCATCGGGCTCGTGGGAGCGCGTCTTGACCAGGAACTTCACCACGGCGGGATCCGCGGGCAGGACCTCGTCCAGACGCGGTGCCACGTGGACGCCGGCGGCGAGTTCGCCGGACACCAGGTCCCCGGTGGCCTCCGCGTCCTGCCGGTCGACGAAGGCGGCATCGAGATGAAAGCCCTCGAGGGTCTCCATTCCGAAGGACGCCGATGGGTCCAGGGCGGCGATCATCTCGCGCGCCTGCAGCACGGTCTCGAAGTCCATGGGCTTGGAGTCGAGCACGGTCTCCCGCACGAGGTCGTAGATGACCGCCCCGTTCGAGCAGATGATGGGCCCGGCATGACCCAGCGCCTCGGTCAGTGGCGTCAGCCAGCGGATGGGCCGTCCGGTCACGAAGACCACCTGGATGCCGGCGTCATGCGCGGCCTGGAAGGCCTCCACCGTGCGCGGCGAGATCAGGCCGGTGCGGGTGTGGTCATAGCCGATGATGGTGCCGTCCAGGTCGCTGGCGATCATCCGGGGCCGGCGGAGGGCCGGACCGGCCGGAGCCGGCGGCGCCGGTTCGTAGGTCGGTTCTGGACGGGACATGGCCCCCATTCTAGGCCGCGGGCCAGCGGGGGTGACGGTGCGAGGCGAACCGGCGGGGCGCCTCAGCCGAGCTCGCCACGCGTGGGCGGATCAGCCCCCAGCCGGGACGAGGTGATGGCCGCCGCCCGCGCGGCATAGGCGAGCACCGCCGCGGTGTCCTCCGGGCTGATGTTCCGCAGAGCCTCGCGGTTCTCGGCTCCCAGGAGCCCACGGTCCTTCAGGGCGACCAGCAGGGCGGCGGTGAAGGAGTCGCCCGCACCCACCGTGTCCGCGACCTCGACGGGTGTCACGGGGTGTTCGGTCAGCCCGGCGGCGGTGGCGCACAGCAGCGAGGTCTCCCCGCGGGTCACCACCACCATGGCCGGCTCGATCCGCTGCCACTCGACGATCACGTCCTCGAGCGCACGGTCCGGGTACAGCCAGGCCAGATCCTCGTCCGAGGCGTGCACGATGTCCGCGAACGCCACCGACTCCTCAGCCCGGCGGCGGGCGGTGGTCCGGTCGGGGACGATCGAGGGGCGGCAGTTCGGGTCGTAGCTCAGGGTGACATCCGGCTCGAGCGTGGTCAGCAACTCCATGACGGTGGAGGCACCCGGCTCGAGCATCGTGGCGATGGATCCCGTGTGCAGGTGCTTGAGGGTCCGTGCCATGCCGTCCCGGTCCAGCACGGCGCGCACCAGCCGGGCCGTCTCGTCAGGATCGGGCAGCGACCAGTCCAGGTCGAACTCGTAGTGGGCCACCCCGGTGGGGTCCAGGCGGGCGGTGGCCACGGAGGTCGGCAGGCCGTCCGGATCCAGCACCGCGTTCACGCCGTTGCGGTCGAGATGCTCGCGGACCATGGCGCCGTAGTCATCGTGGCCGTAGCGGCCGGCGAATAACACGTTCTCCCCGAGCCGGGCCAGGCCTACAGCCACATTGAGGGGACTGCCGCCGACGTGGACCCGCGGCGTCGCGGTATCGGAAAGGACGACGTCGACGAGCGCCTCGCCGATCACACCCACGTAATCAGTCACAGATCAACGGTACCCTACCGCTCAGTTGCCCTCTCGGTTTTCGACCGGCCCTCCGGACGTCCGCCAGGCAGTTCCCACACCCCCGAACCGACCGGAAAGATGCCCGTGACCTCGAAGGACCCCACAGAGCCCACCAACGGACCCGCCGTCGAAGAGCAGCGGTCCCTGGCCCGCCGACTCGGCATGGGCTGGCGCCTGCATGGCGACGGCCGTCACATCACCCCGGGCGAGGTCGTCGCCCCGGACGAGCGGCTCGCCTGGCCACAGACCATCGGCGTCGGCGTTCAGCACGTGATGGCCATGTTCGGCGCCACCGTGCTCGTGCCCACCATCACCGGCTTCCCCGTGACCGCCTCCCTGTTCTTCTCAGGCGTGGGCACTCTGCTGTTCCTGATCATCACCGCCGGCCGGGTCCCCTCCTATCTCGGCAGCTCGTTCGCGTTCATCGCGCCGATCAGCGCGGCGATGAGCCAGCACGGCATCGGCGGGGCCCTCGGCGGCGTCCTCGTCTCCGGAGTGGCGCTATTCCTCGTCGGCCTTGTGGTGCAGCGGGCCGGGACCGGGTGGATCCACGCGCTCATGCCCCCGGTGGTCATGGGCACGATCGTGGCCCTGATCGGCCTGAACCTCGCCGGTTCCACCACGGAGGCCATGGTCTCGGTACCCCTGACCACGTTCTCCACCGCCCTGGCCATCGTGGTGTGTGCCGTGCTGTTCAAGGGTCTGCTGGGGCGGCTGTCCATCCTGCTCGGCATCATCGTCGGCTACCTCGTGGCCCTGGCCCAGGGCCAGATCGACTTCAGCCCCATCGGTGAGGCCGCGGTGGTCGGCCTGCCGCCTTTCCACGCCCCCGAGTTCCACTGGGACGTGCTGTTCCTCTTCCTGCCCGTGGTGTTGGTGCTGGTGGCGGAGAACATCGGCCACGTGAAGACGGTGGGGCTCATGACGAACCGCAACCTGGACTCCTCCAACGGCCGGGCCCTGATGGCCGACGGCCTGGCGACCACCCTCTCGGGCCTCGGCGGTGGCGTGGGCACCACCACCTACGCGGAGAACATCGGTGTCATGGCCTCCTCCCGCGTCTACTCCACCGCCGCCTACTGGGTGGCCGGGATCGTGGCCCTCGCCCTCGCGTTCTTCCCTCAGTTCGGCGCCCTGATCAACACCATCCCCGCGGGCGTCGCCGGAGGTGCGGGGATCATCCTCTACGGCATGATCGGCGTGATGGGCGTGCGCATCTGGGTGCAGAACCGGGTCGACTTCTCGAACACGATCAACCTGATGTCCGCCGGTGCGGGCCTCATCGTCGCGATCGCCGACCCGACCTTGGACGTCGCCGGCATGCAGTTCGGCGGCATCGCCCTCGGCACCGCTACCGTGCTCGTGGTCTTCCACCTCATGACCGCCATCGCCCGCTGGCGCGGCACCGAACCCGTGCCCGCAGATCCGGACGAGAATCCCTACGAGTCCTCCGAGCCCGGCCGCCTGGGCTGAATCACCCGGCTGCGGCGGAAACGGCGGACGCGCACGACGCCGGCCCGGTACGGCCCGCAGGCGTGGCCAGCAGCCGTGGGGGCATCGTCGGGGTGTCGAGGTGGCGTCGAGGGCACCGGTGCCGGCCAACGACCGGGGTCAGGTCTCGTTCAGCGGCGCTTGCCGCCCCTGCCGCCCTTCGATCCCGGGGAACCCTTCGCGCCCTTCGTACCCTTGGAGCTCTTGGAACCTCTGGATCCCTGAACCCCCTTGGCACCCTTGGCACCCTTCGTGGCCGCGACGTTGCGGCCCGTAGTAGTGGCCTTGCCGCTGCGGGATGCACCGGCGGCCGCGGCGCCGCCCTGAGGCGCCGCGGTGGTGGTCTGGTGGTGGTCATTCCGGGACGACCCGGGGCGGCGGCCCTTCGCGGCGCCGACGAAGTCCTGCACGAGCTGGGAGTCCACGGCCTTCAACCAGGCCAGGCCCACGCCCCACCCGGGGTGGCCGTCCGATGCCTCCGCGGCGTCACTGCGACGTTCCAGCGGCAACACCACCACGTCCTTGCGGCCGAACATGCGGGCCACCGAGGCGGGCAGGACCACGTGGCCCGCCCCGGTGGCCACGATCTCCACGGCCATCCGCTCGCCCGCACCCGGGACCTCCGGGGCGTCCAGCGGGTCGACCGGCGGTTCGGGCGCGAACCTCGCTGGGTCCATCCGCTCGGCCGGATCCAGTTCGGAGCATGGGACGGGGCCGTCGGCGGCATCCCACGCTGCCAGCAGGTGGTCCTGGCCCACGCAGACCACCGGGTCCTCCTCGTAGAAGCGGACCACGTGCACATCGGCGGGATCCACGCCGCCGGCGGCGAGGAGTGCCTCGGGGGTGGAATCGAGCCGCCAGCGCAAGTAGCCCAGCTGCGGGAGTCCGCGCGGAGCCGAGCCGTCCGGGCCGGGGGCGAGGAACGTGACTTGCGCGCCGACGTCGTGGTTCACCAGGTGGACGCTGCGCTCACGGGAGGTGAAGCGGTCCACCCACTTGGAGGGCGAGGCGCCGGGGATGGTGGAGAGGAACAGCGTCTCCGGGACGATCTCGTCTGCTGTCGACGGCCCGGACGGGGGCGGGGACGGTGGCACCGGCGGTTACTCGACCTTGTCCTTCAGGAACCGCACGGTGCGGGACCACGCGAGTTCGGCCTCCTCGGGGCGGTAGTTGCCCTGCGGGTTCTCGTCATTGTGGAAGGCGTGCGGGGCATCGTAGAAGAAGTACTCGACCTCGGCACCGGACTCGTCGCGGATCTGCTGCTCCTGGGCACGTGCGTCCTGGGGCGGGAACATGGAGTCCTGTTCGGCGTAGTGGCCTTGGATGGCGGCCTTCACCCCGGCGTAGGCCTGCGGGACGGCCTGGCCTACGCCATAGAACGGCACCGCGGCGGAGACCTTCGCACCCTGGTCAGCGGCCAAGGCGAGCACGAACCCGCCACCCATGCAGAACCCGACGGTGCCGACGGTCTTCGAGGTGACCGAGTCCAGGGACAGCAGGTAGTCGACGGCCCCGGCCAGCTGGCGCGCCCCCTCCTCCGCGGGGAGGTTCTGCATCATCTCGCCGGCCTCCTCGCCATCATGGGCGACCCAACCGCCGAACAGATCCGGGGCCAGCGCGGTGAAGCCCTCCGCCGCCAACCGGTCGCAGACATCCCGCATGTGGTCCGTGAGTCCCCACCATTCCTGGATGACGATGACGCCAGGACCGGACCCGGATTCGGGGGTGGCCAGGTAGCCGTGGCCGCGGTGGTCGCCGCCCTCGGTCCCCTCCTTCTCCGGCAAGGCAAAGGTGGTGTTCTGGTGCGGGGTCTTTCCGGCCACTGGTCCTCCTTGGATCCGCGGGTGAAGCTGGTGGTGAGCGTCACTGCCAGTCTAGGGGTGTCCTCGAAGCGGACAAGTGATGATACTGGGTTTCGAGCGACCGCCCGTGTTGCCCGTCCACCAGGAGGGCCGGTGCCGGTCTGCCATCACAGCACTGGAGGATCGCACCATGTCTGTCCCGTACAAGCCCAGCACCACGGCCCGCTTGCTGGCCGAGTTCCTCGGCACCTTCGTCCTCGTCTTCGGCGGTTGCGGCACCGCCGTCTTCGCCGCCCAGGTCATGGACGACGCCGCCGGCGTCAACATGGGCGTCGGCTTCCTCGGGGTCGCCTTCGCCTTCGGCCTGACCGTGGTGGTCATGGCCTACGCGGTGGGACACATCTCCGGCGGCCACTTCAACCCCGCTGTCACGCTGGGCACCGCACTGGCGGGCCGCACCAAGTGGTCCGACGTCGGCCCGTATATGCTCATCCAGATCCTCGGCGCCACCGTGGCCGGCGGCGTCCTGCTGGCGATCGCGTCCGGGAAGGCCGGATTCGACGCCCAGGAGTCCGGATTCGCCACCAACGGCTACGGCGAGCGCTCACCGGACGGCTACTCGATGCTGTCTGTGCTGCTGATCGAGATCGTCCTGACCGCCGTGTTCCTCTACGTCATCCTCGGTGTCACGGACCGCCGTGCGCCGGCCGGCTTCGGCCCCCTGGCGATCGGCCTGTCCCTGACCCTGATCCACCTCATCTCCATCCCCGTGTCCAACACCTCCGTGAACCCGGCCCGCTCCCTCGGCGTGGCCTGGTTCGCCGGCGGTGAGGCACTGGGCCAGGTCTGGCTGTTCATCCTGGCCCCGCTCGTGGGTGCCGCGATCGCCGGGCTGACCTACAACCTGCTGTTCCCGGACCGCGGAGCCGTCAACGCGGACATCGCCGGGCAGGAAGCCAACGACGCCACAGCCTGATCCGTTCCCTGCCGCGCCAGATCACACCCAGAGGTCAAAAGCGCCCCGTGGCCCCGGATGATCTCCGGGACAACGGGGCGCTCTGGCCTGCGGTTGCAGGCAAGGGTGTGCTCAGGCTCAGGCCTGGGCGCCCTCTTCGGCCGGCAGCACGAAGGAGGCGTCGATCTGGATCTTGACGGCGTCGGAGACGAGCACGCCACCGGCCGCGGCCTGCAGCGGGGCGTTCCAGGTGATGCCGAACTCCTTGCGGGAGATCTCACCGGCGGCTTCGAAGCCGGCGCGGGTCATGCCGAAGGCGTCGACGGTCTGGCCGCCGAACTCCGCCTTGAGCTGGACCGGGTTGGTGACGCCCTTGATGGTCAGGTTGCCCACGAGGGTGAACTCCTGCGGATCGTTGCCGTTGGCGCGGACCTCGGTGGAGACGAAAGTCATGTTCGGGTGGGCCTCGGTCTCGAAGAAGTCGGCGGCCTTGATGTGGGCATCGCGGTCCGGCTGGCCGGTGTCGACCGAGTTGGCGTCGATGGTGATGTCCACGTTCGAGGCGGTGGCGTCATCGGCCACGACCAGCGATCCCTCGACGGCGTTGAAGGTGCCGCGAACCTTGGAGATGCCAGCGTGGCGGACCGTGAAGTCCACATCGGTGTGGGTGGCGTCCAGGTTCCAGGTTCCGGGGGTCAATGCGGTCATGAGAAGTCTCCTTGCGTTGAAAACGGTGGCGTCCGGACCGCAGCCCGTCCGTTCCACCAATATTGGTTGAACGTTCAATAGAACCATGGCGGGCCCGGAACTATTCCCCGCCCCGGCATGAACTTCGGATGAACGGATCGAGGCGCCCCTGCGGACGGCGGCCGACGGCGGCCGTTCAGCCCCGCAGGGAGCCGGGCCTCCCGCCCGGTCGGCCGAGCGAATCCCCTGACACCCAGGCGTCTCAACCGATCCTGGGCTCCGGCCGTTTGGATAGGCTCAAGGCAGCCCTTCAACCGATACGGTAGCCAACCACGGTGCCCGACTGAGCACCGTGAGTGTGTCTCGCCGTGACGGGTCCCTCGACAACCTGCATTGGGAGTACTTGTGAAGATTGCGATCCTCGGCGGCGACGGCTTCTGCGGCTGGCCCGCATCCCTACACCTCTCGGACCAGGGCCACGAGGTCACCATCGTGGACAACTTCTCCCGGCGCGTGATCGACGAGGAACTCGAAGCCGAATCCCTCACCCCCATCCGCTCGCTCTCCGAACGGCGCGCAGCCTGGCGAGAGGTCTCCGGCCGTCAGATCGGCTTCGCCTTCATCGATGTGGCCCAGGACTACGAGGGACTGCTGGAGTTCTTCCGCACCGAGCGCCCGGATGCCGTGGTGCACTTCGCCGAGCAGCGCGCCGCGCCCTATTCCATGAAGTCCTCGAAGAACAAGCGCTACACCGTGGACAACAACGTCAACGCCACGCACCACGTGCTCAGCGCGATCGTCGAGTCCGGCGTGGACATCCACCTGGTCCACCTCGGCACCATGGGCGTCTACGGCTACGGCACCGCCGGCATGAAGATCCCCGAGGGCTACCTGGACATCGAGGTCACCGCGGACGGCGACGCGAACGATGACACGAACGGCGCTGCAAACGGCCCGTCCGACCAGCCGGCCGAACCGCGGCGCATCGAACAGCAGATCCTGTATCCCAGCAATCCGGGCTCGATCTACCACCTGACCAAGGTCCTTGACCAGCACCTCTTCGCCTACTACGTGAAGAACGACTCGGTGCGGATCACCGACCTGCACCAGGGCATCATCTGGGGCACCCACACGGCCCAGACCCAGCTCGACGAGCGCCTGATCAACCGCTTCGACTATGACGGCGACTACGGCACCGTGCTGAACCGCTTCCTCATGCAGGCCGCCGTGGGCCATCCGCTCACGGTGCACGGCACAGGTGGCCAGACGCGTGCGTTCATCCACCTGCAGGACATGGTGCGCTGCGTACAGATCGCCCTGGAGAACCCTCCGGCAGCGGGCGAGCGCGTCAAGATCTTCAACCAGATGACCGAGACCCACCGGGTGCGGGACCTGGCCGAGCTGATCGGCAGGATCACCGGCGCCGAGGTCGCCATGGTGCCGAACCCGCGCAAGGAGTCCGCCGAGAACGACCTGCACGTCGTCAACGACACGTTCCTGGACCTCGGACTCAGCCCGACCACCCTGTCCGAGGGGCTGCTGCTCGAGGTCGAGCACATCGCCGAGAAGTACCGGGACCGCGCGGACCTGTCCAAGATCCCCGCCACCTCGCTCTGGACCGCCGACCAGCAGGCCGGCGTCCCGGCAGCGGCACCAGCCGGGCCGGCGTCGTCCCCGGTCCCGGTCCCGGTCCCGGAAACGGACCTCGTTCCGGATTCTGTTCCGGACCATGCCCCGGTGAAGTAGCGCGAGCGGGCCCCGCACATGCGCATCGCGATGTTCACCGAGGTCTTCCTGCCGAAGATCGACGGCGTGGTGACCCGGGTGGTGCGCACCCTGGAACAGCTCGAGGAGATGGGGCACGAGGTCCTGCTCTTCGCGCCCGGCGATCCGCCGGCGGAGTATGCCGGGCACGAGGTGGTGAGGGTGCGGAGCTTCTCGCTGCGCTACCTGTACCCGGAGTTGAAGGTGGGGGTCCCGACGCCGGCCATCGCCCGGCGGGTGGAGGCCTTCCGCCCGCACGTGGTGCACACGGTCAACCCGATCTGGCTGTCCGCCTACGGCGTGCTCTCGGCCGGGCGGCGGGACCTGCCCCAGCTGGCGAGCTTCCACACGGACGTGCCGAAGTACACGGAATCACTGCGCGTGGGCTGGGCCCGCCACCCGCTCGAGTCCTGGATCCAGTTCCTCCACAACAAAGCGGAGGTGAACCTGTGCACCTCCGGGCCCATGGTGGACCGGGCCCGTGAGGTCGGCATCCAGCGGGTGGACCTGTGGCCGAAGGCAGTGGACACGGTTGGCTACCACCCCTCCAAGGCCACGGACCAGATGCGGGCGAAGCTGACCGCGGGCCATCCCGAGGCCCCACTGGTGGTCTACGTGGGGCGCATGAGCCGCGAGAAGGACCTGGACCAGCTGGTCGAACCGATGCGCCGGGTCCGCGAGCGGGTTCCCGGTGCCCGGCTGGCGATGGTCGGCTCCGGCCCGTACCGCGAGGACCTGGAGCGGATGTTCGACCCGGCGTACACCGTGTTCACGGGCTACCTGTCCGGCGCGGACCTCGCCGCCGCCTATGCCAGCGCGGACGCCTTCGCCTTCCCCTCCACCACGGAGACCCTGGGCCTGGTGGCCCTGGAATCCATGGCCTCGCAGGTGCCCGTGGTCGGTGCGCGCGCCGGTGGCATCCCCTTCGTGATCGACGACGGCGTCACCGGCTTCCTCGTCGACCCCGGCGATGTGGACGGCTGGGTGGACCGCCTGGCGCGCCTGCTCGGAGACCGCGGGCTCCGGACTGCGATGGGCGAGGCAGCCCGCACCGAAGCCGAGCGGCATTCCTGGCGTGCCGCCACCGAGGCCCTGGTGGGCTTCTACGATTGGACGATCGAGACGCACTGGAGCGAGCACCGGCCGCTCAACGGCCCCTTCCTGGACCGTTTCGCCAAGCCGATGCCCCGGGCGCAGGACTGAGTCAGGCCCTGCCGCCCGCCAGGCACGTCATTCGTGTTGAGGCACACCGGCCATCGGTGTGCCTCAACACGAATGACGTGCGGCAGGACTTCTCCTTTGCGGATCCGCCCACGACGAAGGCCCCGGATCCATGATCCGGGGCCTTCGCTGTATTGACTCGCGTGCGCGAGGGGGGACTTGAACCCCCACGTCCTTTCGAACACTGGCACCTGAAGCCAGCGCGTCTGCCAATTCCGCCACTCGCGCGAGGTTTTGGTCTGTCTTCCCGGTCGAAAGGCCTGTATGGAATCCTTCGTACCGGTCAGAACAGCAGAATCTATCCTATCCCCACCCCCACGGATTCCCAAATCGAGGACCACCCGAGGGCCAATCGAGCGCCTGTGACCAGCCTGGACGATGGCATTGAAACCGCATTGAGACCCGTCACCGGCCTGTTCCTCACGGTTTGCTCCTGCGTGCCGCGTACTATCGACACAGACATCTGCCGAAAGGAGCACCCCCGCGTGGGTCTTCTGGATAACCTCGAGCGCGGCCTGGAGAAGGCTGTGCAGTCAGCCTTCTCGGCCGGCGGCTCCCGAGCAGTCAAGCCGGTCGAGATCGCCAACGCCCTGAGACTGACCATGGACGATGAGGCCATGGTCCTCTCCGAGGGCCGCACTTTCGTGCCCAACGTCTTCATCATCCGGTTCTCCACCCCGGACTTCGAGCTGGCCCGCAAATGGGGCTCCGCCCTCGCGGAGGAACTCTGCGACGAGGCCATCCGGCATGCCCGGGACCAGGGTTACACCCTGCATGGCCCGGTCCGCGTCACCTTCGTGGAGGAGGCGACGCTGCGCGCCGGCAAGCTGGACATCGAGTCCGCCTCGGACCGCTCCGGCGGTTCGGACCAGATGCACGACGCCGGCTCCGCGCCCACCGGAACCGGCTCGGCCGCCGTCGTGTCTCAGGCTCCGGTGGACCGTGACGTTCCCGTCCCGCCGGTGGCGCCCGCGGCCCCGGCCGCCCGGCCCGCCCCGTCCCCGGCCGCCTCGGCGGAGGCTGTCCGGCGGACGCCGAGCCCGTCACCCCAACGTCCGGCCCAGCCGTCCCGGCCGGCAGCCGCGCCCCGGCAGCCCGTCCTGGAGATCGACGGCCGCAAGTACGGCATCAACGCCGATTCGATCGTGCTCGGCCGTTCCGCCGATGCGGACATCCTGGTGGAGGACACGGGTGTCTCCCGCCGTCACCTGGAGATCATCACCCGTGGCAGCACCGTCATGGCGGTGGACCTGGGCTCGACGAACGGCATCTACGTCAACGACCGTAAAGTGGACGGCTCCACCGTGCTGCGGCACGGTGACCGAATCACGATGGGACGTGTTGACATGGTCTTCAGGATGCTGCCCGCCCGGGACACCCCGGGCCAGGGAGGTACCTCATGAGTGAACTTGCCGTGGCCGCCCTGCGGCTGGGCCTGCTGCTGGTCATGTGGATCCTCATCATCTCGATCGTCTCCTCCCAGGGGCGGGATCTCATGGTCGGCGCCCGCAACAAGGTCCGTCCCCGGGGCAAGAGCTCCGCGCCCGTCGCCGCCGGAGCTGCCGCCGGGACGGGGGGTGTCCCCAGTGGCGGTGCTCCCGCCCCCGGGACAGGGCAGAACACCGGCCAGCAACAGGCCCGACCGCTGCCGACGCGGCTCCATGTCACCGAGGGTCCACTCCAGGGCTCCGTCGTGGAACTGCACGGATCACCGCTCCTGCTCGGGCGCGCGCAAGAGGCTGACCTGGTGCTGGACGACGACTATGTCTCGGGCCGCCATGCCCGCCTGTTCCCGCAGGGCTCTCGCTGGTTCCTGGAGGACCTCGGCTCCACCAACGGCACCTACGTGTCCGGCTCCCAGCTGACCCGCACCGTGGCCGTGGACCCGGGTACGCCGATCCGGATCGGCAAGACCGTCCTGGAACTGAGGTCCTGACGCCGATGCCTTTGGTCCTCCGCTTCGCTGCGCGATCCGATGTGGGCAGGGTCAGGTCGAAGAACGACGACTCTGCCTATGCCGGATTGCACCTGGCCGTCGTGGCCGACGGCATGGGCGGACACGTCGGGGGTGACGTGGCCAGCGCCTCCACGGTGCTGGATCTGGCCCCCCTGGACGCCACCGGCTATGCCAGTCCGGAGACCGTGCTGCCGGACGAGATCCAGAACGCGAACCTGATCCTCAACGACCTGGTCCATGCCAGCCCCAAGCTCGCCGGCATGGGGACCACGTGCACGGCGATGCTGCTCGCCGGGCAGACCATCCACGTGGCCCACATCGGTGACTCCCGGGCCTACCGGCTCAAGGACGACACCTTCGAGCAGATCAGCATCGATCACACCTTCGTGCAGAGGCTCGTGGACGAGGGACGGCTGGACCCCGCCGAGGCCGAGTCGCATCCGCACAAGAACGTGCTCATGCGGGTGCTCGGGGACGTGGATGCCTCCCCGGAACTGGACATCTCCGCCGTGGACGCGGCCCCCGGCGAGCGCTGGCTGCTGTGTTCCGACGGGCTGACGGCCGTGGTGCCGCCCTCCGTGATCGAGCAGAAGCTGCGCCACCGGAGCGACCTGCAGGCCGTGGCCGATGAACTGGTCGAGCTGACCCTGGCCGGTGGTGCCCCGGACAACGTCACCGTCGTGGTTCTGGAGGTGGACGAGGCCACCGAGGCCGAGGCGGCCCTACCCTCGCCCGCCCACCTCTCCGACCAGGCCCTCGCCGCCGCCACCCCCGGCGAGGCCGGCCCCGTCTCCGCCTCCCTGTTGCGGGAGGACCTGGAGTCCCGCCCCCACGTCCTCGTCGGTGCCGCCGACCTGGCGACCCAGACCGGCAAGATCCCGATCGTCACCCGCCGCAGCACCCAGAAGCGTGCGGCCGCCCTGTTGACCGGCGCGGCCAGCCACGGTGCCCAGGCCGACGGCGCCCTGCCCGACCCGCTGGCGGTCTCCGCCGCCTCGGAGCTCATCGAGGGCCATCGTGGCCCGGTCGATGGCTCAGCTGACGGCCTCGGTGACGGCTTGGATTCCGGCGGGCCCGAACCGGAGGACACGCGGGATGGGACCCGCGACGAGGAGCGGCCACGCCGGCGTCGTTCCGTCTTCATCCCCGTCTTCACCGCCCTGCTGGCGCTGATCTTCGCCGTGCTGTTGCTCTGGGGCTACCTGTGGACACAGACCCAGTACTACGTGGGGGCCCAGGACGGCCGGGTGGCCATCTACAACGGCGTCTCCCAGCGGCTGGGGCCGATCCAGCTGTCCCACCTCGACAGCGAGACGGACGTGGCGCTGGAGGACCTGCCGGCATATTCACGTCAACGCGTCGAATCGGGCCTGCCGGCCCGCGACCTCGAACACGCCCAGCAGATCGTGGCCGACCTGGAGAACTCCGTGACCCCGGATCCACCGGCCACGCCGAGTCCGGCCCCGTCCGAGTCGCCGAGCGATTCGCCCTCGGGGACTCCCTCGGGCAGTCCGACCCCCACGCCCCCATCCACTCCTCCAGGAGGTGATCGCTGATGTCCCAGGTCTCTTCCACCCCCCGCCCGCGGCGCAACACCGAACTGGTGCTGCTGGTCCTGGGCCTGTGCATCGGCACCGGCGCCAGCCTGCTCGCCGGCATCGGCATGGACCGCGAGATCACCTCTGACTACTGGGTGCAGGCGGCCGTGCTGGCCATCATGTCCCTGGTCTTCCACCTGGTGCTGCGGCTACGCGCACGGTATGCGGATCCGTACATCCTGCCGATCGTGGTCACCCTCAACGGACTCGGGATCGCCATGATCCACCGCATCGACGTGGCCGAGGGGGACGACGCCGCCTCCCGCCAGCTGATGTGGACCGTGGTGGCCATGGGCGTGGCGATCGCCCTGCTCTGGCTGCTCAAGGACCACCGGGTCCTGCGGCGCTGGCCCTACCTGTTCCTCGCCGCCTCCGGCATCCTGCTGCTGTTGCCGCTGATCCCGGGGCTGGGCATGGAGATCAACGGTGCCCGGATCTGGATCAACCTCGGCGTGGGCTCCTTCCAGCCGGGGGAGATCGCCAAGATCACCCTGGCCATCTTCTTCGCGGGCTACCTCTCCGCCAACCGGGACCTCATCCTGCTGGCCGGCAAGAAGATCGGCCCCGTGACCTTCCCCCGCTTCCGGGACATGGGCCCGCTGGTGATCGCGTGGCTGATCTCCATGGGCGTACTCGTGTTCCAGCGGGACCTGGGTTCCGCCATCCTGTTCTTCGGGCTGTTCATGGCCATGATCTACCTGGCCACGTCCCGGGTGTCCTGGATCATCCTCGGCCTGGTCCTCGTGGCGGTCGGCGGGCTGTTCGCCGTGAACACCATCTCCCACGTGGGGCTGCGCGTGGACGCCTGGCTCCATGCCTTCGACCCGGAGGTCTACAACCGCGGCGCCGGCAGTTACCAGATCGTCCAGGGCCTGTTCGGTCTCGCGTCCGGCGGACTCCTGGGCACCGGCCTGGGCGGGGGGCGGCCCGACATCGTGGCCTACGCCAACTCGGACATGATCATCGCCTCGTTCGGCGAGGAGCTGGGCTTCATCGGCCTGTCCGCGATCCTCATGCTCTTCGTGCTGCTGGTGACTCGCATGCTCCGCGCCGCCCTGGGCACCCGAGACGCCTTCGGCAAGCTCTTGGCCGCCGGGCTGGCCTTCACCATGGCCCTGCAGTGCTTCGTGGTCATCGGCGGAGTCACCATGGTGATCCCGCTGACCGGCCTCACCACGCCGTTCATGGCGGCCGGCGGCTCCTCGCTGCTGGCCAACTGGATCGTCGTGGCGCTGGTGCTGATGGTGTCCCAGTCCGCGCGCAAGCCCGTCGCCGTCGGCCCCATGGTCAACGCGTCCGGCTCCGGATCGGGCCATCAAGACCGCACGTCCGGGGTCCCAGTCGAGACACCGGCAGGAGGGGTCCCCGCATGAACCAGGCCATCCGCAACTCCTGGGTCGTCATCGTCGCCATGTTCATGGTGCTCGTGGTGGCCATCTCCGTCATCCAAGTCATCGCCGCCGATGCCCTGAAGAACAACGACTTCAACTCGCGGCAGCTCTACCAGGAGTTCGGCTCCTCCCGGGGACCGATCCTCGTGGACGGCAACCCGATCGCAGAATCGGTGGAGTCCAACGACGACTTCAATTACCAGCGCGTCTACCGCGACACCGAGCTGTACTCGGGGCTGACCGGTTTCTACTCGCTGACCTACGGCGCCACCGGCCTCGAGGACAAGCTCAACCGCTATCTGGCCGGGTCCTCGGACGGTCAGTTCGTGGACCGCATCGTCGAACTGTTCTCCGGCACCCAGATGGAGGGCGCCCAGGTGGAGCTGACCATCGATCCGGACATGCAGGAACTGGCCTACTCGGTGATGCCGGAGGGGGTGGAGGCCTCCGTGGTCATCACCGATCCGGAGAGCGGGGACGTCCTGGCCATGGCCTCCAAGCCCAGCTATGACACGAACCTGCTCGCCACGCACAGTGGCGCCGAGGCCTCCGCGAACATGGAGGAGCTGCAGTCCGTGCCGGGCTTGAGCCCCTACGTCAACCGGCCCACCGCCTCCCTGCCTGCCCCGGGATCCACGTTCAAGCTCATCGACACGGTGGCCATGCTCGAGTCCGGCGAGTACCAGCCGGACCAGGTCCTGGACGTGCCGGACTCCATCACCCTGCCGAACACGACCACGCCCCTGGGCAATTTCGGCGGCGGCCTCTGCGGCAGGATGGATGAGGCCACCCTCGCTGAGATCTTCGCCCAGTCCTGCAACACGCCCTTCGCCCTCGCGGCCATGGAGCTGGGCCAGGACCGGATCCGCACCACGGCGGAGAACTTCGGGTTCAACGAGTCCTTCGACATCCCCCTGACGGTTGCCGCCTCGCAGTTCCCCGAGGACCTGGACGACGCCGCCCTGGCCCAGTCCTCGATCGGCCAGCGCGACGTCAAGGCGACCGCCCTCCAGATGAACATGGTGGCCGCCGCCATCGCCAACGACGGGACGATGATGAAACCGCAGCTGATCGACACGATCCGCGGCTCGGATCTGACGCTGCTGGAGGACGTGCAGCCAGAGGTCTTCAAGCGCTCCACCACCCCGGAGATCGCCGAGCAGATGACGGAGCTGATGCGCGGCCCGCTCGACGGCGGTACGGCCTACCGCGCCCAGTCGGACCGCGTGGACATCGCCGCCAAGACCGGCACGGCCCAGTTGGGCGCGGACAACGACCTGGTCAACTCCTGGATCACCGGGTTTGCTCCGGCCGATGACCCGCAGGTGGCCGTCACGATCGTGTACCAGAACATCGACTTCGACACCGGCAGTGAGCTGACGTCGACCAACCTGAAGGAAATCATGGAGGCGGTGGTCACACAGTGAGGCCGACATCGGGTATCACGCTGGGCGGCAGGTATCAGCTCACCGAGCGCATCGCCATCGGCGGCATGGGCGAGGTCTGGAAGGCCAAGGACAAGATCCTGGGCCGGCTGACGGCGGTGAAGATCCTCAAGGAGGAGTACACCGGTGACGCGAATTTCCTGCGGCGTTTCCGGGCGGAGGCCCAGCACACGGCGCTGCTGAACCATCCCGGCGTCGCGAACGTCTTCGACTACGGCGAGGAGGACGGCTCCGGCTACCTCGTCATGGAGCTGGTCCCCGGGCCGCCGCTCTCCGCGATCCTGGACAAGGAGAAGGTCCTCTCCCCGGACCGGACCCTGAACATCATCGCGCAGACCGCCCGTGCCCTGTCCGCCGCCCACGCCCAGGGCCTGGTGCACCGCGACGTGAAGCCCGGGAACCTGTTGATCACTCCGCACGGACGGGTCAAGGTCACCGACTTCGGCATCGCCCGGCTCGCCGACCAGGTGCCGTTGACCGCCACCGGCCAGGTCATGGGTACCGCCCAGTACCTGGCTCCGGAACAGGCCACGGGACAGCAGGCCACCGGTTCCTCGGACATCTACTCCCTCGGTGTCATCGGCTACGAGAGCCTCGTGGGACACCGTCCCTTCTCCGGCGAGTCCCAGATCGCGATCGCGCTGGCCCAGGTCAACGACCCACCGCCGCCCCTGCCGGACACCATCCCCGAACCGGTGCGGGCCCTGATCATGTCCATGCTGGCCAAGGAGGCCCATGAGCGTCCGGCCAACGCCACCGCCCTGGCCGAGGCCGCGGAGTCCCTGCGTCAGCAGGACACGGCGGCCGCTGCCGCCGCCGTTCCCGGGATGATTCCGTTCCTGACCGGGGGAGCCGCCGCCGCGGCTCTTGCCGCTCAAGGCGCCCAGACCCAAGCCATCACGCAGGCCGTGGACTACTCGGGCATGTCAGAGACCCATGCCACCGAGGTCATCAGCGGTGCCTCCGGTTCGGAGGGCACAGGCACCTCCGCGCTGCCCGTGACAGAGGCCGCCGGTGCCGGCGCAGCCGGTGCCATCTCCGCCACGGAGGACCCGGATGCCTACCGCGCCGGGGACTCCCTGGACCCGGACGCCGAGGGCTACAACGACCAGCTGGATCGCACGGCCGGACGCAAGAAGCGCAGCCCGTGGACCTGGCCGATGATCGGGCTACTCGCCCTGATCGTCTTCGTCATCCTCGGCATTTGGCTAGGGCCCCAGTTGACCGGTGGCGGTGGCGAGGAGACCTCCTCGGCTCCGGTGACCTCCGCCTCCGAATCGCCGTCTTCCAGTTCCTCAGGACCGGAGACCGTATCCATCAGTTCGGACGACTACATAGGTTCGGACATCACCACGGTCGAGGCTGCGCTGCGGGACCTGGGCATGAACGTCACCAGCCAGGAGGTCCCGAGCGAAGAGCGCCAGGGGATGGTCCTGACCCTGTCGCACACTGGCGACGTCCCGGTGGGAACCCGGATCACCGTGCGCTACTCCGCTGGTCCCCCGCCGGAGCCCACCACCCAGGCGCCCTCCACCCAGGTGCCGACCACCCAGGCTCCGACCACTCAGGCCCCGACCACGCGAACCCCGCCTCAGGAAACCGCCACGCAGGCACCGCCGGACGAGACCACCCCGCAGGAACCCACGGAGGAGCCCACGCAGGAGCCGACCGAGGATCCCACTACCCAGGAACCGACGCCGAATCCGACGGTCACCGACGAGCCGGCACCCTAACCACGACGACAGCGGAGGGACCGGCCCCGAAACCGTCGGCCTGGATCTCCTCGACCACCGCCAGTACTCGCATCCCAGAACAGGACGAACGACAGTGCCACATCAACGCATCCTCAACGGCCGTTACGAGGTCGGTGACCTCATCGGCCGGGGTGGCATGGCCGATGTGTTCCAGGGTCGGGACCAGAAACTCGGTCGCAAGATCGCCATCAAGCTGATGCGCCCGGACCTGGCCCGCGATCCGCAGTTCCAGTCCCGGTTCCGCCGGGAGGCCCAGTCCTCCGCCGCGCTGAATCACCCGAACATCGTCTCGGTGTTCGACACGGGCGAGGAACGGTTCGAGGACGGCGCCTACCAGGGCGTTGCCTGCCCGTTCATGGTCATGGAGTTCGTGGACGGCCGCACGCTGCGCGACCTGCTGCGCCATGACGAGATCACCGTGGACCAGGCCATCGAGTGGACCTCCGGGGTGCTGGCCGCGCTGAACTACAGCCACGAGGAAGGCATCGTCCACCGGGACATCAAGCCAGCCAACATCATGGTCACCAAGTCCGGGGCCGTGAAGGTCATGGACTTCGGCATCGCCCGCGCCCTGTCCGATTCGGCCGCCACGATGACCCAGACCCAAGCCGTGGTCGGAACCGCCCAATACCTGTCACCGGAGCAGGCCCGGGGCGAGTCCGTGGATTCGCGGTCGGACCTGTACTCGGCCGGCTGCCTGCTGTTCGAGCTGTTGACCGGGCGCCCGCCGTTCGTGGGGGATTCCGCCGTGGCCGTGGCCTACCAGCACGTCCGGGAGGAACCACCGGTTCCCTCCACGCTCAACCCGACCGTCTCGCCTGCCCTGGACGCCGTGGTCTCCCGCTCCCTGGCGAAGGACCGCGTGGACCGGTTCCAGTCCGGCCTGGAATTCCGTGCCAGCCTGAACCGGGCAGCCGAGCAGCCCGACGCCGGTCCTGCGCAGCACTCGTCCCGCTCGGCTGCCGCTGGGGACCGATCCGGTGGCATTGCCGGCGCCACCGCCGGCTCCGCCGCGGGGGCAGCCGCCGGTGCCGCCGCCGTCGGGATGCATCCGGACGGCGCCACGGAGGCCATGACGGCCGTCTCTCCCCGGCCGGAGGGAGAGACCAGGGCGATGGCCGCCGTCGGGAATGAGTCCGGTAGCGAACCCAGGACCGAGAGGTACACGGGCCTCTCGGGTGACCGGTACTCCGGCCAGCAGACCGGGGAACTCGCGGCCCCGACCGCGTCCACGCCTCCCGCACCGCCGGAGGACACGGGCCACCCGCTGGACCTGGGCGACGAGCCGCGCCAGCCCGTCCCACCGAAGAAGCGCAAGGCACACCGTGTCTGGGTGCCCATCCTCGTGGTCATCCTGGCCTTGGGCGCCGTGGCCGGTGGGTGGTTCCTGATGGAGGAACTAAACCGGCGCAATGTGGAAGCCAATCAGGTGACGGTCCCGTCCGTGGCCGAGATGACCCAGATCGAGGCCCAGAACGCGCTGACCTCCGCGGAACTGCGGCCCATCCTGGAAGAGGTGCACGATGACGAGGTCCAGCGGGATCTGGCCGTCGGCACTGAACCTGACAGCGGAACCATCGTCCAGAAGAACCAGGAGATCACCCTCTTCATCTCCAAGGGTCCCGAACAAGTGGAGATCTCCGCGGACCTGGCCGGGCAGTCGGAGGCCACGGCGCGGGACACCCTTGAGGGACTGGGTCTGTCCATCTCCTCAGTCCGCTATGTCCCCTCCGCCGACGTCCCGCGGGACCGGCTGGTCGGCACTTCCCCGGAACTCGGAGCCACCGTGAAGTCGGGCTCCTCCGTGGAGCTGCAGATGTCCTCTGGCAACGTCGAGGTGCCCAGCCTCATCGGCCTGACCCAGGAGGAGGCCCGAGCGGCCCTGGGGGAGTTGGGCCTGCAGATGACCGTCTCCGAGGTGGAACGCGAAGCACCGGTGGAACCGGGCACCGTGGTCGGTCAGGAACAGCCCGAGGGAACCGAGGTGCCCCAGGACTCTTCCGTCACGGTCGAGGTGGCGAAGGCCCCCGAGGAGCCGTCTGCCTCTCCGTCTCCATCTCCATCGAGTGAGTCGCCCAGCGGCTCCCCGAGTCCGAGCGACTCCGCGTCCGGCTCACCCAGCGAGTCGCCCAGCCCGTCAGAATCCTCGGCCGGCGCCTCCGGGTCCCAGCCCACCGGACCGGGCAACAATCGAGGCCGCGGGCAGGGCGACTGAGCGGCCGGCTCTCCGGAGGCGGCGGGACGTTAGTTCGTCACCGGTGAGGTCAGTTCATCACGGGTGAGAGGGTGTCGGCCCGGGCGGCCGCACCCGCCATCCCAAGGTATTCGAGCCAGTTGCCCAGCATCCGGTAGCCGCCCTCGGTCAGCACGGACTCCGGGTGGAACTGAACGCCCCACAGCGGAGCGCTGCGATGGGCCACACCCATGACGATCCCGCCGTCCGTCTCCGCGGTGATCTCCAGTTCCTCGGGGATGGTGGCGCGCACGGCCGCCAGGGAATGGTAGCGGGTAGCGGTGAAGGGGTCAGGGACGCCGGCGAACATCGGGTGCCCCCCGTGGACGACCCGGGAGGTCTTGCCATGCATCAGTTCCTCGGCGTGCGTCACGGTGGCCCCGTGGGCCTCGGAGATCGCCTGATGCCCCAGGCAGACCCCGTAGAGGGGCTTGGCATGCGCGGCGGCCCACCGGACCATATCCGTGCTGATGCCGGCTTCGGCGGGTGTTCCAGGGCCGGGGGACAACAGGATCCCGTCCCGCTCGGCTGCGAGCTCGGTCGCCTCATCGAGGCTCACGGCGTCATTGCGGACCACGAGGGTGTCCGCCCCCAGTTCCCGGAGATACCCCACGAGCGTGTAGACGAAGCTGTCATAGTTGTCGACCACGAGGATCCGGGCGGAGGATCCAGCCCCGGAGACGGTGGCATGGTCCGAGTCGGTGGCTGCGGTCGGGGAGGTCATGAGCGGAGGTCCCATCGAGTGTCGGGCGGGCAGGGCAGCGGAGGCGGGTCCGGAAGTACTCGGCGTATCGGGGCGAGCCCCCGTTGGACTCACGGGCGGGCCCATCTTCTCCATTGGTTCGCCGCTAGACTGGGCCGAGTACTTCATCTGAAGCAGACTACGCCGTGACCGGTTCCGGTGCGGCGACGTGACCGAACCATCGTGGACAGGAATCGAAGTGCCCGAGTCGAAGTCCCGCAAGACCGGCCAGATCGGCCAGAAGAGCAAGAGCCCTGCGCAGGCCGAGCGAGGCCAGCGCCGGGCCGATCTCCGTGCGGAGAAGCCCGAGCCGGGCCCGCTGCCCACCTGGTACAAGGCCATCATGTTCGGCCTGATGATCGTCGGCCTGCTGTGGATCGTCGTCTACTACCTCACCATGGGCGTGGCTCCCATCCCACAAGTCGGTGGCTGGAACATCGGCATTGGCTTCGGCGTCGCCTGCGTGGGCTTCCTCATGACCACACGTTGGCGCTAGACGCCTCCCGTCCGTACGGCCACACGTTGGCGCTAGAGGTTCCTGTCCGCGCGATAGAGGTCCCTCAGTAGACACATCTCGGCCCCGTGGTGGATGGCCTCGCGGTTGATGTGCAGGACCAGCTCCAGCATTGAGTGTTCCTTCCACGGTCCTTCGGTCTCTCCCGCGGCTGCGCCGAGGGCGCCCTCGTCGAGCGAGTCCACCGCCTCACACCAGGCCGCTACAGCGGCATCGAGCCTCTCATAGGCCTCCCGTGCCGTCCCCGGGTAGTCATAGGTGAAGTAATCCGCCTCCGGGCCGCCGAAGTGCCCCGCCATCCGTGCCCCGAACACGCCCACGAGCACGTGGGCCATCCTCCACGCGATCGTCGTCACCGGTGCCGGTTCCGGCTCGGGGAAGGCGAAGTCGACCACCCAGTCGCCGCCACCAGCCTGCACGGCGCCCGGATAGTCCGGCGAAGGGGCGCCCCGTGGACGTAGCCCCCACGCCCCGCGTGCCGGTTCCCAGTGGTACTCCTCGTCGCTCATCCCCACCAGCCGAGTGGAGAGATGGTGGTCCCAATGCCAGCGCAATTGTTGGGACAGCTGTCCGAGCGGAAGGGCGACTGGCCTGTGGTTATTTTTTGACGGGCCTGTGGATTCACCTGCGTGATCTGTCATGGTCCGATGCTCGCGCCTCCGCAGCAATTGTGGAAGACCTACCGGGTGAGGCCGTCGAAACGCCCGAGTTTTCCACAGTTGGGTAATTTCCGGCAATTAAGCTCCTGACATGGAGTTTTACTATCCACAGCGCTATCCACAATGTGAACAACATGGCTGTAGTTCATCCACACTGTGGATAACGCCTGTGGATAACTTAAGCCACGAATCACAACGATGTCATTCCATCCACACCAGTGGATAACTCTGTGGATAAACAAGGGACCCGTGGAGGGTCGATCCTCAGGGATCATTCCTCCACGGGTCCGTATTGCCTCACCGCCTCACCGTGACTCGGAGGGCGTCAACCGCCGCGAGCCAGAGGCCCGGCGTCAGGCGACCAGCGATGTCCCGCTCACATGTCCAGCCAGTATTCGATCAGGGTGGCGTCCGTGAGCCGCAGGATGCCGAAAACCGTCAGGGCCGCCAGTACCACGAGGATTCCCGCCAGGAGGAGCCACTGGACGGTGGCCGCCCGCTGGTCCAAGCGCGCCGGAAACCCTGGTCCGCGATGACCACGGGGCAGATAGGCCACCACTGCGGCACAGGCGGCCCCGGTGACCAGGCCGCCGACGTGGCCCTGCCAGGAGATGTTGGCCCCCGGGAGGAACGAGATCACCAGGTTAATCCCGATCAGGGCGGCGATCCCGGTGACGTTCCCCCCGGTCCGGCGCATCACGATGAACAGGGCCGCGAAGAGCCCGTACACGGCACCGGAGGCGCCCACCACCGGGACGTAGGGGTTGGAGAGCAACAGCACCGCCACGGAGCCGCCGAAGGCGGACAGCAGGTAGAGCGCCAGGAACCGACGCCATCCGAGAACGGGCTCCAGCATGCGTCCCATGAGCCACAGGGTGTACAGGTTGAGCACGATGTGCAGTGGATTGCCCAGCGAGTGCAGGAACGCCGAGGTCAGCATCCGCCACGGCTCCATGGCCTCTGAAGAGGTGTGCAACCCGGCGTAGAAGAACTGCTCGGTGATCCCGATGCGCTGACCCGAGGTGACCCACTGCAGGGCATACATGGCCACACAGAGCCCGATCATGGTCCAGGTGACCCACGGTTGCCCGGACTGGCGGCGCACGACGGTCCGTCCGGGACGGCCCGAGCTCGGCGGAACGATCAGCCGGCCCTGGCCGTAGGGAGGCCTCGCCGCCTCGGTGGGTCCGGAGGACGGAACTCCCCACGGATCGGTGGACGGCTGTCCGGAGCCGGCCGTGCCTGTTCCGTCCGGGCCCCGGCCGGCAGCACAGTCAACACAGTGGATGCCGACGGCGGCCGGACGCTGGCATTCCGGGCACGCCGGACGTCCGCAGCGTTGGCATTGGATAAACGAAGGGCGGTCCGGATGGCGGGGGCAGACCGGCAGTCGCCGGCCCGCCCCTCCATCCGGACCGCCCGCGGTCTGGTGGGACAAGGAGACTCAGGCTTCCTTGATCTCGATGGACTCGATCGAGACGCCCTCGAGCGGCTTGTCACGACCATCGGTGGCCACGGCATTCAAGGCGTCAACGACCTTCTGGGAGGCCTCGTCCTTCACTTCACCGAAGATG
This sequence comes from Citricoccus sp. NPDC079358, assembly GCF_040702545.1. Taxonomy (NCBI): domain Bacteria; kingdom Bacillati; phylum Actinomycetota; class Actinomycetes; order Micrococcales; family Micrococcaceae; genus Citricoccus; species Citricoccus sp. NPDC079358. Next base: position 102,854 of record NZ_JBFBLI010000003.1, on the reverse strand, counting down.
GTGTGCTTGCCCTGCAGCCAGGTGGTCGGCACGGTGGTGATGAAGAACTGCGAGCCGTTGGTCCCGCGTCCGTTCTGGATGCCGGCGTTGGCCATGGCCAGCTTGTAGGGGGCGTTGAAGTCCAGGTCCGGGCTGATCTCGTCGTCGAACTGGTAGCCGGGGCCACCGAAGCCCTGGCCGAGCGGGTCGCCGCCCTGGATCATGAAGTCCTTGATGATGCGGTGGAAGACGGTCCCGTTGTACAGCGGGGTGCCGTTGTGGGTCTCTCCGGTCTCCGGGTGGGTCCACTCACGCTCACCGGTGGACAGCCCGACGAAGTTCTGGACGGTCTTCGGGGCGTGGTTCCCGTAGAGCTCGACGAGGATATCGCCGGCAGTGGTCTTGATGGTGGCGGTGTGCGTTGCAATGGCAGTCATGGTCGCCATTGTTCCATCACGCCGCCAGTCAGAACCCGCCGCGGCTCAATGGTGGTGACAACTTCGCCCACAGCCGAATCCCCGCGCTCCGCGCTCACCGTGCCGTGGCGGCCCGGACCCCGTAGGCTATCTCCAGGACCGGCGTACCGGTGGGTTGCCGGCACACCACAGTGCACAACCGCACGTCATGGAGGTTCAGATGAGCAAGAAGACGACTGTCCCGAGCATCGAAGACCGGATCAACGCCGGCGTGGACCATGCGGCGCATTGGGCCGCCCCGAAGGTTGAGGCCGCGCTGGCCTGGGCCGAACGGGGCCTCGGTGAGGGCAAGGTCCAGGGCAAGGCCGCCGGGGAGAAGACCTCCCAGCAGGTGTCCGAGGCCGTGGAGAAGCTCAGCCCGCAGGTCAGGGCCGGCTTGGCTCAGGCGAGCTCGGTCCTGTCTGGGGCCGTTGACAAGGTCTCCCCGCAGGTCCAGGCTCAGCTCGACCGGCTGGCCCCTGCCTTCGAGGGTGCCCGCAGCAAGGTGGAAGGCGAGTACGTCCCCGCCGCGTCGGCACGCCTCGCCACTGCGGCCGGCCAGGCCTCGAAGGCGGCCCACGGCGTCAAGGTCTCGCCAGCTGTCGAGAGAGCCCTGGTGAACATCACCGGTGACAAGAAGGCCGTGAAGAAGCTGAAGAAGGCCGCTGAGGAGTATGCCAGGACGGCGGAGAAGCAGCTGAAGAAGCAGGCCAAGAAGCAGAACAAGGGCGGCAAGGGCTGGATCGTGGCCGGCATCGTGGTGGCCGCCGGCGTCGCGGCCGTCGCCGTCTGGCAGCTGACCAAGCCGGTCGAGGATCCGTGGAAGACCCCGGCCCCCTCACCGCTGCCGAAGCAGGACACCCCGTCCGTCCCGGCACCGTCGGGTGCCGATCCGGACTTGGCCGTCAAGGCTCCCTCCGTTCCGGGTCCGACTCCGGCCGCTGGCTCTGCTGCAGCCTCCCCGGCTCCCAGCGTCGCCGCAGGCACCGCCACTGTGGACACCGTGGACGCCACCGAGGAGAAGGTCGAGGGGATTCCCGCCCCGAAGTCCGCAGAATGATGCGGGCCCGGCACCCGGCCGCCGGTTGAAACAGAAGGGCCCGGGTCACCAGTGGTGCTGGTGTCCCGGGCCCTTCTCTCGGTGGAGGCAAGGGGACTCGAACCCCTAACCCCCTGCTTGCAAAGCAGGTGCGCTACCAATTGCGCCATGCCCCCGAGGGGTGTTCAGTTATGTGCGTCCGGATGATTCTCGCGCGGACTTCCGGCGCCGTCCAGTGAATCTGTGGCCGAGCTCCAGACCTGCTTGCCGCGTTCGTTCTCACGCCAGAAGCGAATCCCGAGCACGGTGGCCACGCCGGCTGCCAGGGCAGCCAGTCGAACTACCGGCTTCATGGTGCCGCCTTCCCCGGCCTGTGGCCGGATGAGGGACTGCGTGGGTGGGCGTACCAAGACTTGAACTTGGGACCTCTTCGTTATCAGCGAAGCGCTCTAACCGCCTGAGCTATACGCCCTCACGTTTCGAAAGACCGAACCAAATCGTGCCTCCGGAACGAGAATCAACATTACCCCAGCGGGGCTGACCGTCAAAATCGATGACCGATCCCGTCGAGCCTCTCGCTGTGCGGGCAGAGATCAGGGGTGCTTGCCCCTCATCTCTGCCGCACCACGAGCACTGTGATGCTCAGTCATCGGTCAGGGTGACTCCGATGCCGCCGACGAGGGTCGCGGAGATGTTGTACAGCACGGCCGCGAGCATGCTCAGGGCCGTCAGCAGCACCACATTGATCACCGCGATGATCGTCGCGAAGGAAGCGACCTGGCCCAGCGAGATCAGCTGCTGCACCGTGAACGATCCTCCTTCAGAGCCCAGGACCTGGGCCAGCAGGTCGTTGACCTGGTCGAAGATGCCGGTCAGGTCCATGACGGTCCACAGCACCACGGCTCCGACCACGGTGACGATGCCCAAAGCCACCGACAGCAAGAAGGCCATCTTCAGCACCGACCATGGATCGGCCTTGGAGACGAGCAGCCGGGCTTTGCGGACCTTGGCCTTGGGCGCCGGACGCACTAACCCCTGGGCGGCAGGCCGCTGCGCGGGGCGCTTCTGTCCGGATCCCGCGGACCCTGGGGGACGGGAATTCTGCGGACGCTGGCCGGGCTGACGGGAACCCTGCGCCGAGGGTCGCTGCTGCGTCCCGCGCGGTGTGGCTCCCCTGTCCGACGAACCGCCGGCCGGGCGTTGGCCTGCGGGCCGGGGCGTTCCGGATGTGCTCACTACTGTCCTCCGTCAATCTCCGCGTCCGGGTCAGGATCGACCGCTGCGGATTCGGTGGCTGTCACGGTCGTGTCGGTCCCCTCCGCACTGGCGGGGGCGGCCGTCTCAGAGTCCAAGGGTACTTCACCCTCGGTAGCATCCCCCGCGACCTCGCCCTCGGGATTCTCGTCCGCCACACCGTTGAGCTGCTTCTCGTTGTTGAGCGTGACGGCGATGATCCGGTCGTTCTTGTCCGGCTTGGCGAAGATGACACCCATGGTGTTGCGGCCCTTGGCCGGGACACCGGTGACGGCGGAACGGACCACCTTGCCGGAGTTCATCACCACCAGCACCTCGTCCTGTTCCTCCACTACCAGGCCGCCGGTCAGCTCACCACGATCCTCGACGATGTTGCCGACCTTGATGCCCAGCCCACCGCGATTCTGTACGCGGTACTCGTCCACCGTGGAACGCTTGGCGTAGCCGCCGTCCGTGACAATGAACACGAAGGCGTCCTCACGGACCACGTCCGCGGTGAGGAGCTCGTCTCCCTGACGGAACTTCATGCCGGTGACGCCGGAGGTGGCGCGGCCCATGGGACGCAGCGCCTCATTGGTGGCGTTGAAGCGCAATGACTGGCCGTTCTTGGAGATCAGGATCAGATCATCCTCCTCCGAGACCAGCTTGGCCGAGACGACCTCGTCGTCATCGCGCAGCTTGATGGCGATGACGCCCGCAGAGCGGTTGGTGTCGTAGTCCGCCAACAAGGTCTTCTTGACCAGGCCCTGCCGGGTGGCGAGCACCAAGTACGGTGCCCGTCCGTAGTCGGCGAGCGGCAGCGCCTGGGCGATCCGCTCTTCGGGTTGGAAGGCCATCAGGTTGGCCATGTGCTGGCCCTTGGCATCCCGTCCCGCTTCTTGCAGCTCATAGGTCTTGATGCGGTAGACCCTGCCCAGGTTGGTGAAGAACAGGATCCAGTGGTGCGTGGACGTGGTGAAGAAGTGCTCCACCACATCGTCGTTGCGCAGGGAGGCGCCACGCACGCCCTTGCCGCCGCGGTTCTGGGCCCGGTAGTTGTCGATCCGCGTGCGCTTGATGTAGCCGCCGCGGGTGATGGTGACCACCATCTCCTCTTCGGGGATGAGGTCCTCGATCGACATGTCGCCGTCATAGCCGTACATGATCTCCGTGCGGCGGTCGTCACCGTACTTCGCCACGATCTCGGCCAACTCGGTGGAGACCACCTCGCGCTGGCGCTCCGGGGAGGCCAGGATCGCGTTGTACTGGGCGATCTTCTCCTGCAACTCGTCGTACTCGTCCTGGATGCCTTGGCGCTCGAGTGCGGCCAGTTGCCGCAGCTGCATGTTGAGGATGGCCTTGGCCTGGTCGTCGTCGATGTCCAACAACGTCTTGAGGGACTCCCGGGCGGCGTCGGCACTGGCGGAGGCGCGGATGGTGGAGATGACCTCATCCAGCATGTCCAGGGCCTTGAGCAGCCCCAGCAGGATGTGGGCGCGTTCCTCAGCCTTGCGCTTGCGGAACTCCGTGCGCCGGACGATCACCTCGATCTGGTGCATCACCCAGTGGTGCACGAATCCGTCCAGGGACAGGGTCCGCGGGACACCGTCCACGAGGGCCAGCATGTTGGCGGAGAAGTTCTCCTGCAGCTGGGTGTGCTTGTAGAGGTTGTTGAGCACCACCTTGGCCACGGCATCCCGCTTGAGGACGATCACCAGGCGCTGACCGGTACGGCCGGAGGTCTCGTCGCGCATGTCCGCGATCCCCGAGAGCTTGCCGTCGCGGACCATCTCGGCGATCTTGGCGGCCAGATTGTCCGGGTTGGCCATGTACGGCAGCTCGGTGACCACCAGGCAGGTCCGGCCCTGGATCTCCTCGACGTTGACCACGGCCCGCATGGAGATGGAGCCGCGGCCGGTGCGGTACGCGTCCTCGATGCCCTTGCGGCCGAGGATCTGCGCGCCGGAGGGGAAGTCCGGACCCTTGATGCGCTGCATCAGGGCGGCCAGGAGCTCCTCGCGGGAGGCCTCCGGGTTCTCCAGGTACCACTGCACACCGTCCACGACCTCGCGGAGGTTGTGCGGTGGGATGTTCGTGGCCATGCCCACGGCGATGCCGGAGGAGCCGTTGACCAGCAGGTTCGGGAACCGGGCCGGCATGACGGTCGGCTCCTGTTGCTTGCCGTCGTAGTTGTCCTGGAAGTCGACGGTGTCTTCCTGGATGTCCCGGACCATCTCCATGGCCAGCGGCGCCATCTTGGTCTCGGTGTAACGCTGGGCGGCGGCACCGTCGTTGCCGGGAGAACCGAAGTTGCCCTGGCCGAGGGCCAGCGGGTAGCGCATGACCCAGTCCTGGATGAGGCGGACCAGGGCGTCGTAGATCGCCGAGTCGCCGTGCGGGTGATAGTTGCCCATCACCTCGCCGACCACACGGGCGGACTTGTTGAACGAGCGGTCCGGACGGTAGCCGCCGTCGAACATGCCGTACAGCACCCGGCGGTGCACGGGCTTCAGCCCGTCCCGCACGTCCGGCAGCGCGCGGCCCACGATGACTGCCATGGCGTAGTCCAGGTAGGACCGCTTCATCTCGGTCTGCAGGTCAACCTGCTCGACCTTGTCATGCTCGGTCAGGGCCGGGGCGATCACCGGTGCCTCACCCTCACCAGCCGGCAGGCCGGCGTCGGGGTTCACGGCGTTGTCCGGGTTCACGTTCTCGTTCTCAGGGTTCTGCTCGTCAGTCACGCGCGGTGTCCTCGGGTCTCAAAGTGTGGGCCGGCGCCGCGGCCCGGGCGCCGATCACTCGGTGCCGCCGGGCCGCGGCCGTCTCCGGCCGGGATGGGTAGCGGAGGGGATCAGAAGGCTCAGATGTCCAAGAAGCGGACGTCCTTGGCGTTCTGCTGGATGAAGGAACGGCGTGATTCGACGTCCTCGCCCATCAGCATGGAGAAGATCTCGTCCGCCGCTGCCGCGTCGTCCATGGTGACCTGCAGCAGGGTACGGTGCTCCGGGTCCATGGTGGTGTCCCACAGCTCCTTGAAGTCCATCTCACCCAGGCCCTTGTAGCGCTGGACGCCGTTGTCCTTCGGGTAACGCCAGCCCCGGGCGAGGCCGGCCGCCACGGCCTTGTCCCGCTCCTCATCGGAGAAGACGTAGTCGTGCGGCGCATTGGACCATTTGACCCGGTACAGCGGCGGCTGAGCCAGGAACACGAACCCGTGCTCGATCAGCGGACGCATGTAGCGGAACAGCACCGTCAACAGCAGCGTGGTGATGTGCTGACCGTCCACATCGGCATCCGCCATCAGCACGATCTTGTGGTACCGCAGCTTCGTGATGTCGAATTCCTCGCCGATGCCGGTGCCGAAGGCAGTGATCATCGACTGGACCTCGGCGTTGGACAGTGCCCGGTCCAGGCGGGCCCGCTCCACGTTCAGGATCTTGCCGCGCAGCGGGAGGATCGCCTGGGTACGCGGGTCCCGGCCCTGCTTGGCCGAGCCACCGGCGGAGTCGCCCTCCACGATGTAGACCTCGCACTCCACGGGGTTCTTCGAGGAGCAGTCCGCCAGTTTGCCGGGCATCCCGAAGGACTCCAGCGGGGACTTGCGGCGGGCATTGTCCCTGGCCTTGCGGGCGGCCATCCGGGCCTGCGAGGCCAGCTGGGACTTCCGGATGATGTCCCGGGCCGGGCCCGGGTTCCGCTCGAACCAATCGCCCAGCTGATCCGTGACGATCTTCTGGATGAACCCCTTGGCCTCGGAGTTGCCGAGCTTGGTCTTGGTCTGTCCCTCGAACTGCGGTTCAGAGAGCTTGATGGACAGCACGGCGGTCAGCCCTTCGCGGACGTCGTCACCCGAGAGATTCTCGTCCTTGGCCCTCAGGATCTCCTTCTCCCGCGCATAGCGGTTGACCAGGGAGGTCAAAGCCGCACGGAAGCCCTCTTCGTGGCTACCGCCCTCGTGCGTGTTGATGGTGTTGGCGTAGGTGTGCACTGACTCGGAGTAGGCCGTGGTCCACTGCATGGCCACCTCGGCGGCCATCTTGCGGTCGGTGTCCTCCGTCTCGAAGGCGATGACGTCCTCGTGGACCATCTCGACCTTCTTGTTCGAGTTCAGGTGCTGGACGTAGTCCAGCAGCCCGTTGTCGTACTTGTAGTCGACCATCCGCTTCTTCGCGCTGGCCAGGTCCTCGCCGATGACGTCCGGCTGGGCTTCGCTCTCAGCCTGGCGGTCCGCGTCGGCACCAGGAACGCCGTCGCCGTCGGTGTCTCCGGCGATCTCGTCCTGCTGGATCTCGTTCGTCTCGATCAGCCGCTCATCTGTGAGGGTGATGCGCAGACCCTTGTTGAGGAACGCCATCTGCTGGAAACGGGCGCGCAGGGTCTCGAAGTCGAAATCGACCGTGTCGAAGATCTCGGGGTCCGGGTAGAACGTCTGGGTGGTGCCCGTCTCGTCCGTTTCCCCGGCCTTGATGAGTTCACCCTGCGGCACACCGCCATCGGCGAAGCTCATCTTCCAGAGGCTTCCCTGGCGGCGGATCTCGGTGTTCACGCGGGTGGACAGCGCGTTCACCACGGAGATGCCCACGCCGTGCAGACCACCGGAGACCGCGTAGCCGCCGCCGCCGAACTTGCCGCCGGCGTGCAGGATCGTCATGACCACTTCCACGGTGGGCCGGCCCTCGGTGGGGTGCATGTCCACGGGGATGCCTCGGCCGTTGTCCTCCACGCGGACGCCGCCGTCCGCCTGCAGGGTCACGTGGATGGTGTCGCAGTATCCGGCCAGCGCCTCATCCACGGAGTTGTCCACAACCTCGGACACCAGGTGGTGCAGACCGCGCGGGCCCGTGGATCCGATGTACATGCCGGGGCGTTTGCGGACGGCCTCCAACCCCTCGAGGACCGTGATGTCCCCGGCACCGTACTCGTGCTCCACCTTGCGGGTCGCCTCGGTGATCTGCGTCGATGGGATGGATGCCTCCGAGGCCGCCGCGTCGGACTCCGCCGGGGCGGTGGTCTCGACGGTGGGATCCTGCGGGGCGCCGCTCTGATCTGTGCCGTTGTTCTCTTCGGCCACGGGCGTCTACGGCTCCTCTGTTGGGGTACTGGGCTTCACATCGGATGTACCAAGGGGCTCCTGGCGCCGGGGCGCACGGAAAGTGTCCCTTTCGGCACGATTCCGTCTCATTCTACCCCCGACACGCCGATTCGTGCGTCTTCAGTGGGGTGTTCCGGGGATAAAACATGGCCTCTACGGAACAGAATCGGCGGTTCCGACCACCCGGGGTACCCCCTCCCGGTCCCGATCCGCCCAACGGGGTTCCAGTTCGCCAAATCGCCGTTGGCGGGTTCTCCGGAGCATGCCGGCGCTTCTGGAACCGGCGCCGGCACCGATCCGATCAGCCGTAGGTGTCCCGGGGACCACGGCCCTTGACCACCCGGGGACCCTTGCGCCACGAGGGAGCGGCTGGGCCCGCCACCCGCAGGCTCGTCACGATTCCGGGGCCGAGTGCCTGTTCGAACCGCTGGAGCAGGGCCGGTGTCAGCAGCTTGAGCTGGGTGGCCCACGCGGTGGAATCGCAGCGGACGGTCACCACGGCGTTCTCGAAGCTCTCGGGCCGGCAGTGCAGCCCGATGTCCGCGCCGACCAGTTCGTCCCATCGGGACAGGACGGATCCCACGGCCACAGGCGAGGACCAACCGCGTTCGGTGACCAACCGGCCGAAGACATCGCCCACCATCCTCGGGTCCCGGGCATCCGGACCCCGACGCCGGCCCGGCACCGTCCCGCTCCCGGCCCCCGATGCCGCGGTGGCCCCGCGGCCTTTGGCTGCCGGGCGCCGGCGGCGTACCTCACCCCGGGATTCCGCGGCCTGGCGCACCCGGTTGAGGGCCACGATCGCCGCATCGGGATCATCTTCGATCCCGTCCGGGGAGGTTTCCCGCTCCGGTGGGGGCACCGGATCGTCTGGGCTGCTCACGGAGAGTCCTCCGGTTCGGCTGCGGCCGGTCCGGTGGACTCGGTCTGGTGGACCACGCTCCCGTCGTCCTCCAGAGTGACACTGATCCTCGGCCCGGCCAGCTCGTCCGGGATGTCTGCGGCGACTGCGGCCGTGACCAGCAGTTGCTCTGCGTCAGAGGCCAACTCAGCAAGCCGGCTGCGGCGGCCGGCATCGAGTTCGGCGAAGACGTCGTCGAGGATGAGCACGGGACGGGCATGAGGATCCGGATCGTCAGCCACCAGGATGCGGTAGCTGGCCAACTTGAGGGCCAGTGCCATGGACCAGGTCTCGCCGTGGGAGGCGAACCCCTTCACCGGTGCCGGGCCGAGGGTCAGGGCCAAGTCGTCCCGGTGCGGGCCGGCCAGGGTGACGCCGCGGTCCCGTTCCTGCCGATGACGGGACTCGAGCTCTGCGAGCAGTGCCTCGTGGAGGGCCTGTTCGTCCGGGATCTCCTGGTGTTGGCCACCGGCCATCGGGACAGTGGACTCATAACTGAACCCTGCGGTCTTCACGCTCTCGGCCAGGGCGGTGTAGGACTCGGTGAGGGGATGGGCGAGCATCTTCAGCACATGGAGCCGGCCGTTGAGGACCCGAGCGCCGGCACGGGCGAGGTGTTCGTCCCACACCCCGAGGGTGTGACCGTGCTCCTCAGTCCATCGCCCGGAGTGTTTGGCGTTTTTCAACAGCGCGTTGCGTTGTTTGAGCACCCGGTCGTAATCGCTGCGGGCATCTCCGAGGGCCGGGCGCAGCTGCACCACGAGATCGTCCAGGAATCGACGCCGAATGGACGGGTCGCCGTTGATCAGGGCCAGATCCTCCGGAGCGAACAGCACCGACCGCAGCAGCCCAAGGCCCTCGCGGGCCCGTTGTGGGGCGCCCCGGTTGACGGCGGCCCGGTTCGATTTGCCGGGATTGATCTCCAGTTCGAGGGACATGGCCCGGTCGCCTCGGTGGATGCGACCGCGGATGATCGCTTGTGGGGCCCCCAAGTGCACCAACGGGGAGTCGGTGGACACCCGGTGGGAGACCTGCGTGGCCAGGTAACCCACTGCCTCGACGATATTCGTCTTTCCGACCCCGTTGGATCCGACCAGCACATTGGGCCCTGGCACCAGGGAGACATCGGCCTGCTGGTAGGAGCGGTACTGCGTGAGGGAGAGGTGGGAGAGAAACACGTTTCGGCGTCGGCGACCTGACTGGGCTGGCAGTCGGTCAGTTGGCCAGGCGCACCGGCATGACCAGGTACCGGTAGTCGTCCTGTTCGGGTGAGTCCTGTTCCTGCTGGGCGGTCATCAGGGCCGGCTTCGGTGCCGTGGTGAAGGAGAAGCGTACGTACGGGGCGTTGATGACGTTGAGTCCTTCGCCCAGGTAGGACGGATTGAATGCCACGGTGATCTCGTCGCCGTCGAGGACCGAGTCCAGGGATTCGTTTGCCGAGGCGTCATCGCCGGCACCGGCGTCCAGGGTGACGTGGCCGTCATTGAACATCATGCGCACAGCGGTGTTGCGTTCGGCGACGAGGGCCACGCGTCGGACGGCCTCGACCAGCGGACCGGTCGGGACCACGGCGTGGATGGGGCTGGACTCTGGGAAGAGTGCCCGGATCTTCGGGTACTCGCCGTCCACCAGCAGACTCGTGGTGCGTCGGCCACCGGAGGCGAAGCCCACCAGGTCCGAGGTGGATGACTCCTTGGGCAACCGCAGCTGCAGATCTCCGCCGCCGGCCAATGATTTGGCGACTTCCGTGAGGGTCTTGGACTTGACCAGCAGGGACGTGGAGATCGAGGGATCGGCAGGGGACCAGTTGAGTTCCTTCATGGCCAGCCGGTACCGGTCCGTGGCGAGGAAGGTGATGCGGTCGCCCTCGATCTCAAGCTTCACCGCGGTGAGGATCGGCAGGGTGTCGTCCTTGGAGGCTGCCACGGTCACCTGCGCGACCGCGTGGGCGAAGGCGTCGCCGTCCACAGTGCCAGCGGACTCAGGCATCTCCGGAAGGGCCGGATATTCCTCGACGGGCATGGTGGCCAGGGAGAAGCGCGAGTTCCGGCAGGTCAGGACCACCTTGGTGCCATCGGTTTCCACGGTGACGGGCGCTGCCGGAAGCGAGCGGACGATGTCGTTGAGCAGCCGGCCGGAAACCAGGATCTTGCCGGGGGTCTCGATGTCTGCCTCGATCTCAAGCTGCGCCGAGGTCTCGTAGTCGAAGCTGGCGATGGAGACCAGGTTGTCCTCGGCGGTGATCAGCAGCCCGGACAGCACCGGTACCGGCGGGCGAGGGGACAGGGAACGTGCGGTCCAGGAGACGGCGTCCGTCAGGATGTCTCGCTCAACGGTGAACTTCACAGAAGTTTCCGCCTTTCTCGTAGACGGCAGGTGATGTTGGTCTTCCTCCAGATACCCCCGCCGGGCATCTTTTGAATCACACGTCTGAGCCGTGTGCTGTGTCAGCTTACCGTGACTCGCCGGGGGCGCGAATGTTGGCATTTGTGCCGCGGATGTGGTTGAGCCATGTGGGTCAGCGATGAGGACCGTCATCGACTCGTCCCACGTTTCGATGGGTTCGTCAGACCGGGCGAACGGCGTTCGGCAGGCAGGGGTGAATGTTCTTGGGATTCATTCTTAACAGGGTTTAGTAGTGTTAATAAGTCCTGTGGATACTGTGGATAACCCGATCCGTCGGTGTGGTTCCGGTCTTCCTCCTGTGGACCCTGCGGTGGACTTCTCTCGCTTGCCCTGTGCACCGTCGGTGCACAACTGTCGAGCGTGGATCTGCGAATTCACAGGGAAGCGTGTAGTTATCCAGAGACTCGCCCGAACACTCCACTTAAGCATCCACAGGTTTGTCCACAGCTGTGGGTTGTGCTCGGCGAAGGCCTCTCACAACCTGTGGATATCTGTGGACAACTGTGGATAAGGTGGGTGCGGGAGCGCTCACTCCGGGGTTCTGCCTGTGGAACGACCTTGTCGTTAAGGATCAAGGTTGCCTCTGGATGAAGGACTGCCCGAGTCGGAGTCGGGAGCAGGGCTCTGGATGGAGTGGAGATGGAGGCGCGGTGCAGAAACGCGCGCGACTCTGAACCAGGGCGGGGTTGAGAGCGACGTCAGGCCTGAAACGAGGTCAGACGAACCACGACCGGTGAGGTCAGCGGGCGCGCTGCTGCTGCTTGATCCGGTTCGTCAGCTCGGTGACCTGGTTGTAGATCGTCCGGCGTTCAGCCATCAGCTCGCGGATCTTGCGGTCGGCGTGGATCACCGTGGTGTGGTCACGCCCACCGAGCTCCTGACCGATCTTCGGCAGGGACATCTCCGTCAGCTCACGCAAGAGGTACATGGCGATCTGCCGGGCCGTGACGAGGGTTCTGGTCCGGGACTTGGAGGTCAGCTCCTCCATGGTCAGGTTGAAGTACGCGGCCGTCTCGTTGAGGATCGTCGGCGCGGTGATCTCGTGGGCGTCCTCATGGGTGATGAGATCACGCAGTACCTGCTCCGCCAGTTGGATCCCGACCGGCTGCTTGTTCAGCGACGCGAAGGCGGTGACGCGAATGAGGGCGCCCTCCAACTCGCGGATATTGGTGGAGATGTTGGAGCCGATGTACTCGAGGACCTCGGGCGGGGCCGTCAGCCCCTCGGCCTCTGCCTTCTTGCGGAGGATGGCGATGCGCGTCTCCAGGTCCGGCGGCTGGATGTCCGTGATCAAACCCCACTCGAAGCGAGAACGCAGCCGTTCCTCGAAGCCGGACAGCTGCTTGGGGGGCAGGTCGGAGGTGATCACGACCTGCTTGTTGTTGTTGTAGAGGGTGTTGAAGGTGTGGAAGAACTCCTCGATGGTGGCTTCCTTGTCCGCCAGGAACTGGATGTCGTCGATGAGCAGGATGTCCACATTGCGGTATACCTGTTTGAAGCTCGCGCCCTCGTCGTGGCGGATCGAGTTGATGAAGTCGTTGGTGAACTCCTCGGAGTTCACGTAGCGGACGCGCAGCCCCGGGTACAGGTGACGGGCGTAGTGACCGATCGCGTGCAGCAGGTGCGTCTTCCCCAGCCCGGATTCACCATAGATGAACAGCGGGTTGTAGGCCTTCGCGGGCGCCTCGGCGACGGCGTTCGCGGCAGCATGGGCGAAGCGGTTCGAGGAACCGATGACGAAGGTCTCGAAGTGGTACCGCGGGTTCAGGCGGCTGGTCTCATCCGAGGTCGACGGCGGCGCGGGAGCCGGCGCTGCTGAACGGACCGGGGCATGGGGGGACGGAGCCGAGCGGGTGTGCGGGACCTCGCGGACGGGCGGCACCGCGGCGGTCGGCAGCTGGTAGTCCTCGCCCGTCTGGGCAATCAGGGTCGAGTCAATCGAATAGGCGCACAGGATCTCGGTCCTGAAAACGTTCCCGAGCGCTTCGGCGAGGGAGTCCTTGAGCTGGGACTGCAGGACCTCACGGGTCAGTTCGTTCGGTACAGCGAGTAACAGGGTCGTGCCGATCAGCCCCTGGGGCTGTGCGAGGCCCACGTGGCCGAGTTGGCGAGGTGAGACGCGGTCGTCTTCCTCAAGGGTGCGGACCACCTTGCGCCACGAGCTGCTGACAGCCTCATCTGCAACCATGGGGGCTGGGGTCCTTCCGTCGGCGTCGAACCGAGTCTAACGGCAATCCACAGAGTTATTCACAGGCAGTGGATAACTTCGGTGAGGGTACAGGTCCAGTGCTCGCGTAGCCACCGGAGAGTGTAATTTGACGCTGGTGGCCCACCATCCCTAAACTTGATTGGTCCCCGCGGGGTTGTTTAGCCGTGCTCTGAACCGACTGGAATTCTCCGGATCGACCTCAGGGCGTAGTCAACCAGCGGACAGCCGAAGGCCCAGGCCTGTTGGATCGGTGTCTTCAGCGGGGAAGTCCTAGTCAGAGCGTCTACCGGTTCTTCCCCCAGGTACAACGGGTCCGGGCGCATACACACGTTGTGGAGATATCAAGTGAGCAAGCGGACTTTTCAGCCGAATAACCGCCGCCGGGCCAAGAAGCACGGTTTCCGCGCCCGGATGCGTACCCGCGCCGGCCGCGCCATCCTGGCAACCCGCCGTACCAAGGGCCGCACGGAACTGTCCGCCTGACCCGGCCTGAGGCCGATCAGCAGAGCGGACGACACGGCGTGCTGCCCCGCGAGAGACGGGTACGCACCCCCGCGGATTTTTCCCAGACACTGCGTTCCGGCGCCCGAACAGGGCGCCGGAACGTTGTCGTGTCCGCACACCTTTTCGATCCCACGCTCCCCAGCGAGGCCGATAGCTCGGCCGGACCGGTGCGCGTGGGTTTCGTCGTCTCCAAGGCCGTCGGCAATGCGGTGGTCCGCAATCGTGTCAAGCGTCGCCTTCGGGCCGCCGTGGCCGATCAGCTCAGCGGGCCACTGGCGCAGCACCCGGGTGCGACGGTCGTGGTCCGTGCCCTGCCGCCGTCTGGAACGGCCGACTGGGACGAGCTCAAGAAGGACCTGGACTCTGCCTTGGCGGGTGCTCTGCGGAAGGAAACCGGCCGGCGTCGTCCCGCCGATCCGGTGCCTCACGGCCGGTCCGCATCCCAGGATCAAGGCCCGGAGATGGAGATGAACGCATGATCACGCAGTCCCCGTTCACCACCCGGCCCGACGCTGCCGAATGGAGCTGGCTCCGCGCCCTGCCGTCCACCCTGCTGGCCTGGTTGCTGATGGCCTACCGCGCCGTGATCTCGCCGCTCTACGGCCAGGTCTGCCGCTACTTCCCCTCGTGCTCGGCATATGCGCTCGAGGCGGTCCACGTCCACGGGGCTCTGAAGGGCTCGTGGCTCTCGGCTCGCCGACTCGGCAGCTGCCACCCCTGGTCTAAAGGCGGTGTCGATGCGGTCCCTCCCGGCAAGAGGATTTGGCCACCGGGCCGCCGACCCAAGATCATTGACCTAAACCATCCCGTCATCCCCCCGGATCCTCCGGCGGAACAGTAGGAGATCATGGACTTCTTCCAAATCATTCTCTGGCCCTTCAAGTGGGTGATGTCCTGGATTCTCGGTGCCTTCCACACGGTCCTGGAACTGGTCGGCATGGACCCGGACAGCGGGTTTACCTGGACCCTGTCGATCATCCTGCTCGTGGTGCTGGTGCGGACCCTGCTGATTCCGCTGTTCGTCAAGCAGATCAAGTCGCAGCGTGCCATGCAGGCGCTCCAGCCGGACATCAAGAAGCTCCAGACCAAGTACAAGGGCAAGACGGACCAGTTGTCCCGTCAGGCCATGGCCATGGAACAGCAGGCCCTGTTCAAGGAACACGGCACCAGCCCCTTCGCTGCCTGTCTGCCGATGCTCGTGCAGATGCCGTTCTTCTTCGCCCTGTTCCAGATCCTGACCGGAGCCGGGGCCGCCGCCGAGCGAGGTGAGGGCGAGGCCGCGCTGACCGCGGACCAGATCCGTTCCTTCGGTGACGCGATCTTCCTTGGAGCCCCCATGCAGGCCACGTTCCTGGGGTCCGTGGGCGAGAACCTCAACGTCGCGGTCATCATGGTCTCTGTCGTCATGATCATCCTCATGTCGGGCTCGCAGTTCTTCATGCAGAAGATGCTGATGAGCAAGAACATGTCCGAGGCGGCCATGACCGGGCCTTTCGCCCAGTCGCAGAAGTTCATGCTGTACATCCTTCCGTTGGTGTTCGGCATTGGTGGCATCAACTTCCCGATCGGCGTGCTGATCTACTGGACCGCCACGAACTTCTGGGCCGTGGCACAACAGATGTGGATCATCCGCAACAACCCGACCCCGGGTTCCCTGGCCGAGCAGGAACTGAATGAACGCCGCGCCGTCAAGGGACTTCCTCCCGTCGGCAAGGCCGCCCAGGAGGCGGCCGCCAAGGCGGAGATCGAGGCCGCCAAGCCCCAGCAGGCCGGTCAGCGCCAGCAGCCCAAGCGCAAGACCAAGAAGAGGAGATGACCATGACTGACGCGTCCAGCACGCCGTCCGAAGAGGCCACGGAGTCGGTCGAGACCGCAGAGCCGGCCATGGGGCAGACCACCGAGCAGACCACCGGGCAGAGCGACGATCAGAGTGGAAATCACAGTGGCGAGCAGACTACCGAACAGGGTTCGGACCAGTCCGTGGACGGCGCTGCGGTGACACCCGCAGATTCCTCTGCAGCCAGGAACGAGCCGAACGAAGATGAGTCCGCAGAGGCCGGCCAGGACGCCGCTACCTCGCCGGACGCGTCCGAGGACTCCGCCGTCCCGTCCGCCAGCCGCCTTGAGGAGGAGGGGGACATCGCTGCCGACTACGTCGAGGAACTGCTGGACATCTCGGACCTCGACGGTGACATCGATATCGAGATCCGCAATGGCCGCACCTACGTGTCCGTGATCGCGGAGGAGGGAGACGACCGCCTGCGCGACCTCCTGGGCAAGGACGGCAAGGGCCTGGAGGCCCTGCAAGAGCTCGTGCGCCTGACAGTGCTGTCAGCCACCGGGAGTCGCTCCCGTCTTGTCCTGGACGTCGCGGGGTACCGCACCGAACGCGCTCAGGAGTTGGAACAACTCGCCCAGGAGGCCATCGTCAAGGTCCGGGAGACCGGAGAGCCGTTGCACCTGAGGCCGATGGGCGCCTACGAACGCAAGATCGTTCACGATGTCATCGCCGAAGGCGGTCTCGCGAGCGAATCGGAGGGCGAGGGCCCGCGCCGGCATGTGGTGGTCTCCGCCGGTGTCTGATCAGCCCCAACCAGAGAACGACCAGACCGCTCCGCAGCCCACTCGGGATGCTGAGAAGCCCTCGATCGAGGCCCAGGATCCACCGGAACTGACCGGTGACCTGTTGACGGCGGCCGAGGAACTCTTCGGCGACCGGATCGATCTTGCCGTTCGTTTCGTGGAACACCTGTCCTCCACCGGGATCGAGTGGGGGCTGCTGGGCCCGCGCGAGGTACCGAGGCTGTGGCAACGTCACGTCTTGAATTGCGCCGTGGTCGGAGACCTGCTGCCAGAAGGTGCCCTGGTGGCCGACGTCGGCTCGGGCGCCGGCCTGCCGGGCCTCGCCCTCGCTTTGGCCCGACCTGACTGCCAGTTCATCCTCATCGAACCGCTGGAACGGCGAGTGGCCTGGTTGGACATGGTGGTCGATGACCTCGAACTGGACAACGTCGACGTGGTCCGGGCCCGGTCGGAACAGGTGGTGGGCAACGTGGTCGTGGACATCGTGACCGCCCGCGCCGTGTCCGCCCTCAAGACCTTGGTCCCCTTGACCTTGCCGCTGTTGCAGGGGTCCGGACAGCTGTTGGCCATCAAGGGCCGGAGTGCGGCCGAAGAGGTCAAGTCGGCCGCCAAGGTCCTGAAGAAGCACAAGGGATCCACGCCGATCATCGAGACCGTGGGCGAGGATCTGCTGGCCGAGCCCACCACAGTGGTACGGGTGCGTGTGGGCTCCTCACGCTGACCAGTAGGCTGGAGTGGCTGGATGCCACGGCCGAAGGTTCGTTTCGCCGTCTATCAACCTCGGGAGGTTGTTCTCATTGACTAATGAGTCGGAAGTTTCACGGGAAACCGTCAGTACCGTGGACTCGTCCGTGGCGGATGACATCGAGACGCCCTTGGCCCGCGAACTGGCCCAAGAGAACCGTAGACGGGAGAAGCTGAAGGGTCGCAAGCTGCCCACGCCGAGTGAAACGCGCATCGTCACCGTGTCCAATCAGAAGGGCGGTGTCGGCAAGACCACCACGACGGTCAACCTCTCGGCAGCCCTGGCGCGAGCGGGAATGCAGGTCCTGGTCGTTGACATCGATCCCCAGGGCAACGCCTCCACGGCGCTGGCCATCCCCCACAATTCGGATGTGGACAGTGTCTACGATGTCCTCATTGACGAACTGCCCATGGCTGATGTGGTCAAGCCCTGCCCGGATGTAGAGGGGCTGGTGGTGGCTCCGGCTACGATCGACCTGGCCGGAGCAGAGATCGAGCTGGTCTCCCTCGTTGCGCGTGAACAACGCCTGTCTCGCGCGCTGAAGGAGTACTTCTCCTACCGGGAGAAGCAGGGACTTCCGCGGCTCGACTATGTCTTCATTGATTGTCCTCCGAGCCTTGGCCTGCTCACCGTCAATGCCTTCGTGGCAGCAAGTGAAGTTCTCATCCCCATTCAGACCGAGTACTACGCGCTGGAGGGGCTCTCTCAGCTGCTCAACAACATTCGGATGATCCAGAAGCACCTGAACTCGTCTCTCAAGGTGTCCACGATCATCCTGACCATGTACGACGGACGCACCAACTTGGCGACCCAGGTTGCTGACGAGGTTCGTGAGCATTTCCCGGACGAGGTCCTCAAGACCGTGATCCCCCGCAACGTTCGCATCTCCGAGGCTCCAAGCTTCCAGCAGACGGTGCTCACCTATGATCCTCAGTCTGCTGGTGCACTGTCCTACCGGGAAGCGGCTGTGGAGATCGCTGACCGTGGACACGCGGCCGGTATCTGATTCCGCTCTGCCGACGAGCGACGTCGGCTAAAAGAACTGCTTATGGTTGATGTCGTATTGTTCTCCGACGTCTGACGAGGCTGAGTGACGCTGAACGCCGGGAGGCAGCCAGTACCCAGGGCTGTTTCACGTGAAACGGTTACGTGGAATCGCCTACTTCGAGTCTGACTGGCCGACGCCCATGGGGCAAGGGCCCGCTAGATTCGGTCCCATGTGTCTCCTCAATGTCGCCTCCACGGAAGCCGGCCGGTTTCGTCCGCGGCGATGTACGGTACTGATTCTCCCCACGCCCGGGGTCCTCGTGTCCGAAAGCCATCCAGTTTGGGAGTGTTGTCAGGGCGTCAGGGCGTCAGGGCGACAGGGTGCCTAGGTGTGACATTGTTCTGGCGTCATGGGTGTCGTTTCACGTGAAACAGCCAGGCCCAGCCCGTAGCTAGAGGGAAGGTGTTCGATCCATAGCCTTCGCGGATGATAAATCGGTGGAGAGAGTCCGCCGAGATTATGGTGTGGCGAACGGCGCACTAGATCTATCCAACGTATGTCTGGATCAGCATGAGGCCAGAACGGCGTCAATTGAGGCGGGTAGAACGGACCATCGGACAAGACGGGTTTGCTGACGTACTCCAATGGTGGCCCCCGGTGGACACGACCACGTGGTGATGTGAATGGTGCACATCATCGAGTGGCCGTCACAACCTGCCGGTGGTGATGAGTTTGTAGTGATCAGCATGCCACCTCAGCATCTTGTTCCACGTGAAACGCTCTTCCCGATTGCAGTCGGAATCGTGGCGCGTCATCCTGCCAGTTGAGTGGCGAATAGTTGGGAGTGGAACCCGGGTGGACCCCGTGGCCGATTCTCGTACCAATGCCCTGCGCATCCGTCTGCCCCATCCGTGTCGTTCGAAAGAGATCGAGGCCAAGGGTGGCCTGTACGAATGCGCCGGCTCTTTGGTAGCTAAGGCACACACGCGGGAGTAGGGACGCCGGACTCGGGAACGCGGAAGGCCTCGTCGTTGCACGTGAAGCTAAGGCAACACTCTTGGCCTCAGTTTCCGGAGCGTTTCACGTGGAACCCTGATCTAGCTGCGAGTGTTTGCCCAGGTTAGCGTGGTTTCACGTGAAACGCAGTGAGACTGCCCCACCAGATCCCTGATGCCACTTGAACTGGGCGCTGGCTTGAGTCGGCGGGCAGATCACGACAGACCGCGCCATCTGCTCAACTGATGCGGGCGCATGTTCTCGAGGCTCCTCATCCTTCTACCGAGGGACAATGCATTCCTGGATGTGTCCGACGTGGATACACGATGCAGACGAGATTGGATCACGCTGTGGGCGTTGGTTCGCCGTGCCCCAACAGCCCGCTCTGACCGTCTTGTGGGCACCCCTGCGAGCCCCGCTGGCCGTGGGACGCCAACGCTATATGGGCCATGTCGTACTGGGTGTCGGCAGGCCCGGTTATCGGGACATTGGTTCTGTTAGGGTGCCCGACTCCATGGCCTGTGGCCAACTGTGCAGTTCGCTGCGACTAGATGTGGCCTGACCCGCCTCCTCCGCGGTCGGCGCCCCAGATGCGCCCTTTGAGGCGGGTCGACACCGAGCTACCGTCGGCGCATGGGGCGGATGCCCACGTTGCACTGGGCATCCGTTCCACGTGAAACGTAGTTGGGGGCGTAGTAGATGAATGGCGCCGTCAGCGGGCATTTCACGTGAAACAGGCAAGATTGGTCAGCGAGATCCTCATGTCCGAACGAACTCTTCGTCGTTCTGACGCACGTTCTCATCAATATCTCGAATGGTGCGCTCCGAATGGCGTCGAGACAAGTGCCGAAATCAACTGCCTCCTTATGACCTCGATCGACAACCCGACACGGAAATCCAAATTCGATGCTGAATGTCCGGACGGTTTGGCGGGGCACGACGACATCCGGGAATCTGGTTTCACGTGATACGGCAGTAGACTGGAACCCGATGCTGGGCGCGATCTAAGGAGTATGCGTGAAGAAGAACCGACGCGGTCTTGGTAGAGGACTAGAGGCACTGATTCAGAACACGAGCTCCGAAGAAGAAGCCCCCGCTCCAGAGGCGGCGCTCGAGGATTCGGAGGTTCGCCCTGACCCGGCGGACTCAGGTCCTGTCGAATCAACCGCAGATCGGCGTGCGGAGCAGGTTCCCCTCCGTGGCAGCCAATCCGAGGGCTCGAGCACGCAGTCGGAACCGGTAGTTGCCCCGGATGAAGCGGCGACTGTGGACACGGCGGGCGAGCAGGTCACTTCTGAGCCACCCTCTGCGGGCCAGGAGACCAACGGTCATCCCGACCGGACGGACCTCACGAGTAGGTATCTCGGGGTCCGCAGACCCGATGTGGCTCGCACTCCGGTTGCACGTGAAACACGGCGTCCGGTTGACGTCTTCTTCCCCGATCGGCGTATCGCTGATGCTGGCGATGTGTCTGATTCGTTTCCTGCCTCAGACGCCACCGATGCGACCGATGTGGCGACGACTGGCCGAAAGGTGAAGTCGCGCCCCACGATGCCGGCCATGAAGTCCGTTGGCATCGCGGGAGTGGCAGCCGAGGCCGCTCCCCTAGAAGGCTATGCTCAGGCGGCACAGCCGGAAAAGGTTGAATTCAAGGAAACCCAGGGAGAGACTGGGGCGGATGAAAGCGACCAGGTACGGGCTCAGGTACGGCACCATGGCGCTGTCGGCGACGCAGAGCTGAGAACGATCCCGACGGGGGACATCCACCCCAATCCACGTCAGCCTCGTGAGGTGTTCGATGAGGACGACATGGATGAGTTGGTGGCGTCCATTGCCGAGGTGGGAGTGCTCCAGCCCATTGTGGTGCGCCCCGTTGAGGGACCCTCTCCCTTTGAGCTCGTCATGGGTGAACGGCGGTGGCGCGCTTCGCAACGCGCGGGTCTGGCCGAGATCCCCGCCATTGTGCGGCATACGGCAGACACGGACCTGCTCCGGGATGCCCTCTTGGAGAACCTGCACCGAAGCCAATTGAATCCCCTCGAAGAGGCTGCCGCCTACGAGCAGCTCCTTGAGGACTTCAACTGCACCCAGGAGGAGCTGTCCTCCCGCATCGGACGGTCCCGGCCGCAGATCACGAACACCCTGCGGCTGCTGAGACTACCCCCGTTGGTGCAGCGCCGGGTGGCGTCCGGCGTCCTTTCAGCAGGCCATGCTCGTGCACTCCTCGCCCTGGTAGATCCGGCCGAAATGGAGCGTCTGGCGCAGAAGGTGGTCTCGGAAGGGCTATCAGTGAGGGCGACCGAGGAGCTCGTCTCACTTCAGGATGGCGTCCGTCAGGTGAAGCCGAAGAGCCGTGCTCCGAGGAGCGATCGGCACGAACGGTTGGACTACCTGGCGAATTCCCTGACGGATCGTCTGGACACCACGGTGAAGATCACCCTGGGAGCCCGTAAGGGCAAGATCGCCATTGACTTCGCGTCGGTGGACGATCTCAATAGGATTATGGACCTGATCGATCAGTCAGGCGCCAACAGTGCACGTGCCTAAGCGTCGGTAGACACTGACAAACGCCAACCAGTACATGCCTTAAACCAAGAAGGGTCCCCCTCCGGTTGGAGCGGGACCCTTCTTGCCACAGTAGTCAGTGGCTAATGGTCACTTGAGGTACTCGGCGAACTCAGTCTCCAGCACCTGCTTGGGCTTGGCGCCGATGGAGGTGGCGACCTTTTCGCCCCCCTGGAACACCATCACTGCGGGAATGCTGGTGATGCCGTAGTTGGAGGCTGCCTGTGGGTTGTCATCGACATTGAGCTTGGCCACGGTGATCTTGTCAGCATGTTCGGCGGCCATCTCCTCGAGGATGGGGCTCAGCATGCGGCAGGGACCGCACCATTCTGCCCAGAAGTCGACGATGACGGGCTTGTCCGAGTTCAGGACCTTGTCCTGGAAGTCCTGGTCGGTGACGTCAATGGTGCTCATGGTTCCTCCTGGTGGGTTTGGTTTGGAATGCCGGCAGGGGGCCGGTATTCAGGTCTGTGTGGTCCGGCGGCCTAGACGGCTGCCGCAACCAGTTCCTTGACGTCCGCAAGGTAATGCTCGACGTCCTGGGCGGCGATGCATCCGCTGCCGGCGGCGGTGATGGCCTGACGATAGGTCGGGTCGGTGACATCCCCGGCCGCGAAGACACCGGGAAGCGACGTGCGGGTGCTGGGGTGGTCGATCCGGACCGTGCCGTCCGCATTGAGCTCGACCTGGTCCTTGACGAGATCGGTCCGGGGATCCGATCCGATGGCCACGAACAGGCCGGTGACGTCGAGGGTGGACTCCTCGCCGGACTTCAAGTTGCGCAGATGCAGGGTCTTGAGCTTCTCCTCGCCATCGAGGCCGGTGACCTCGGTGTCCCAGATGAACTCGATCTTCTCGTGCGCCAAAGCCCGGTCAGCCATGGTCTTCGAGGCACGCAGGTCATCACGGCGGTGGATCACCGTCACCTTGGACGCGAACTTGGTGAGGAACAGTGCCTCCTCCATGGCGGAGTCGCCACCGCCCACCACGGCGATGTTCTGGTCGCGGAAGAAGAATCCGTCACACGTGGCGCACCAGCTCACGCCATGGCCGGAGAAGCGCTTCTCGCCCTCCACTCCGAGCTCTCGGTAGGCCGACCCTGTGGACAGGACCACCGCGTGGGCCTGGTATTCAGAGCCGTTGCCGAGAGTGACGACCTTTGGAGAGGCCTTCAGGTCCACCGCCACGACGTCCTCATACTGGACTTCAGCGCCGAACCGGGTGGCCTGCTGTTCGAGGTGGCCCATCAGTTCCGGACCGAGGATGCCCTCGGGGAATCCTGGGAAGTTCTCCACATCGGTGGTGTTCATCAACTCACCGCCGGCGGTCACTGACCCGGCGACCACGAGGGGATTCAGGTTCGCGCGTGCAGCGTAGATGGCGGCGGTGTAGCCCGCCGGGCCCGATCCGATGATGACGACGTCCCGGACGACGTCGGTGGACTCTGGAGCCTCGGTCACGGTGATTCCTTCAGGGGTAGGCAACTGGAACTGTTAACGGTGGAACACCCCCCGGCAGAAACCTATTCCAAGCCTGTTCCCGACCATCAGATGTCCTGGCATGACCTCGACGGCCCCTCGTCACCTGGACGGCCTGGGGACAGCCGGGCCAACGCTTCCACCATCCTAGGCGGGGTCCACAGGGGGCAGAGGCGCGTCTTCCGCCCAGCGGAGGGCGCGAGCCCGGCCCTCAGTCCCTGGTCAGTTGACCTCGACCTCGGCGATCCTCAGGCCGTAGGGCCGGTTGGAGGTGGCGTTGGAGAGCTCAGGCAGTTCGGTGAAGTTGATGATCACGTACTGTGCCTCCGCGGGGCTGCCGTCCTCGGCGGGGATCGGCACACTGACCTCGGGTCCGGTGAGGGAGCCCTCGGCGATCTGCCGGGCGTCGTCGATCTCCGGGGTATCGCTCAGCAGCACCGAGAACGATCCGCCGCTGCCGTTGTTCTGGGTGATGTCCACCTGGGAGACCGCGCTGGGCTCCTCCAGCTCGATCACCAGGGCCATGCTGGAGGCGTAACCGCCGAAGGCCGGCTGGGCGAAGGTGTAGGTCTGCCAGGCCGTGGCGGGATTGCCGTCGATGGCATTGGGCAGGGTGGAGTCCGTCTCCGCACTGAGACCGTCGTCGTCCGGCACCACGCGGGTGGCCGAGACGATGGCCGGTTCCGGCAGTTGTGAGTCCTGGGTCTGCTCCTGCGAGGACTCGGCTGGCGAGGACCCCGGAGTGCTCGATTCGCCCCCTCCGGCCTCCGGATTGCGATTGTTGTCCAGGATGTTGAAGGCGAACACCGCTCCGAGAATGAGCAGCAGGACCAGGATTCCGCCGACCAGCCAGCGGGCGCCCCGCGGCTTGTCGTCCTCGTCGTGCTCCTCGTAGTCGTCGAACTCGGGATAGTCATCGTCATCGCCGTGGTCAACGTCCGGGTGACGGCCAGGGCCGCCTGCCGACCCACCATGGGAGCCTCCCCCGGCCCCAGCCCCAGCCCCGGCAGAGCCAGAACCAGAGCCCGCACCGGCAGCCAACCCAGCGCCAGCGACGCCGGCCCCGAGCACACCGGCACCGCGGCGGTCGTCGGAGTGGGACTCACCGGCCGCACCGGCCTGATCGTTGCGGGAGGGCTCGTAGGGGGCGTCGTCCCAAAGCGTGACCTTGGGCCGCTCAGCAGCGCGCTGGTGCGGCTCCCGCCCCGGCTTGGGACTGTGCCGGCCGATGGCCGGGGAGCCGACGGCGGCCGTGGGGGTCTCACCGGTCATCTCGCCCGTCACCTCGCCCGTGTCCTCGGAGCGGCCGAGGTCGGAGGCATCTCGGGACGGTTCGTCGCGCTCTTCATCGGATGCGGACCCCACCACGGGCGATGCGGAGGTCGCAGCAACGTTCCGATCGGCAGCCGAGGACGTGACGGTGACCTCGTCCTGGGCACCGGTCCAGTCAGAGTCGCTGACGGTTTCCGGCAGGGGCGTCTCATCGGTGCGGAGCACCGCGGAACGGTACGGATCGTGCTCGTGCCGAGCGCCGTCGTCGTGCCCCTGGGGGTTCCTCGTAGCTGCAGCGCCGGCAGCACCGGCACCCACTGCGCCGGCAGCAGCCCTGCCGTCCACGGCGTCCTTGGCGGCGTCATCCGAGCCGAGCCGCTGGCTCAGGCGGTCGGAGATGCCGCGCAGGAACTTGGGGCGGCGTGTCTCTGTCTCCGGCCCGGTATAGCCGTCGTCCAGCTCCTCGTAGTACTCCTCGTCGTCCTCGTAGACCTGCGGCTCGTAGGTGCGGGCCTCGCCGAAGATCTCCGAGCCGAGGGTGTCCGTGTAGAAGGGCTCCACGTAGACCTGCTGCTCACGGGTCATGTCCAGCAGGTCCTCGGGCGCCGGGTTGCCGCCGGCGATCAGGTAGGTGCGGCCCTCGCTGAGGCCGAGGTCGAGGACCTGGATGGTGCCCTGGCGCTCACCGGTGGCGAGTTCGCGGGCGGAGGCGGCTACCTGGGAGGCATGCGCGGAGGAGGCGACCAGGATGGAGACATCACGGTTCAGGACTTGGTCGCGGCCGTCCAGCACCATGTCCTGATCGGCTGACGTCAGCACATGTCCGGTGACGAGGTATCGGCCTCCGAGGACCATTCCCTCTTCAATGGGCTGCGGCACGGTGTTCCTCCAGGTCGGTGGCCCGGGCCAACGGTTGGGTATGGCCGTCCAGTTGGACGGGGGTGCCTCTGGCGCCACTGCGGGCAGTGGCCGGCCACGGCGGACCCGGGTGCGGTCGGGTCCATGCTACGGCCGACGGCGGGTTGGCGCGCGGTGAACCGCCGGACGGCAGGCCAGGAAATTACCGGGCCAACCCGGGGATTCTCCGGGCCAGCGGCCCCAGGAACTCGGTCAGCTCGGGCAGACGCATGGCGCGGAGCATCACAAAGTACACCAACAGCATGACCAGCCCGACGACGGCGCAGCTCACCAGGGCGGTGATGATCGTGGACCAGGGGAACCCGCCGGAGTAGCCGCCGATCAGCCACAGCACCAGTCCGCCGGCCACTCCGGAGACAACGGCGGCCACGCCGGTGCGCAGGTAGGTGTCCAGGACCTCGCCGGCACCGTAGTCCCCGTAGTGGCGGCGCACCAGCACGTGGGCGGCGACGAACTGGGCCACGTGCAGGAGGGTGAACACGGAGACCATGAGGTAGGCCATGGCCCAACTGGGCATGAAGATCGAGGCCACGTAGGCGATGACCAGCGTGAAGGCCGCGGTCCCGACCTGTAACAGCATGGGGATCCGCGCATTCTCGGCCGCATAGAACAGGCGCATGAGGTAGATGTGGGCCGAGCGGAACGGCATCCCCAGCGCCAGCAGGATGAGCAGCTGCCCGATGGCCACGGCGGACGCCGCAGCGGTCTCCGAGGAACCGGCGAAGACGCGTCCCAGCGGCCCGGCGAGGACGAGCACCACGACCGTGGAGAACATCATCGGGACCGCGAAGTTCCGCAGGCCCCGGCTGATGGTGGCCAGGGCCTCCGGGACATCGTCCCGGTGCAGGGACCGAGCAAGCTGGTTGAACAGCACGGTGGCCAGGGACAGGACGAACACCGAATGTGGCAGCACGGTGATCAGCTGGGCGATGTTCAGCGCCATGAGACCGGGAATCGAAGCCTCGACGACGGCGGGGTCCAGCCCTTCGAACGGCCCGCCGGACGCGCTGGCCTCACCCAGGGAAGCACGGGCCTCGGTGGCCCCGGAGACCAGGCGGGCGACCAACAGGTTCACGACGTTGCCGGCCATCATGGTCACGAGGGTGTAGCCGGCGAGCCTGCCCGTGGACCGCAGTCCCATGCCCTTCCAGCCGAACTTCAGCTTCAGCCCCAGCCCGAGCCGGCTCAGTGGGACGAACAGCACGAGGGCCTGGACCACGATCCCCAGGGTGTGTCCGCCAGCCAACAGAACCGTCTGGCCGGTGGTCCACTCCGCCAGCTGATCCCCGCCAGCCTGGTAGGAGCCGAACATGGCGAGGTAGAGGCCGATGACACCGATCGCCACCACGTTGTTGGCCACCGGGGCCCACATGTACGCGCCGAAACGGCCGTTGGCGTTGAGGACCTGCCCCAGCACCGCGTACACGCCGTAGAAGAAGATCTGCGGGAAGGTCCAGAGCGCGAACGCCGTGCCCAGGCTCAGCATCGCCGGGGACCAGTTGCTCGTCAGCGCCACCATGATGGGGGCGGCCGCGAGCGTGATGACCAGGGTGGCCGCGGCCATGACCAGCACCGCGAGGGTGATCAGCCTCGAGGTGTAGTCGGAGCCCTTGTCCGGCTTCTTCGCCGCCTTGATGAGTTGTGGGACCAGCACCACGTTGAACATGCCGCCGGCCAGCAGCATGTAGATGATGTTCGGGATCGTGTTCGCGGACTCGAAGATGTCCGCGGCCATGGCGGTCGAACCGATGGCCACCGTGAGCAGGGCCGTGCGGACGAAGCCGAGGATGCGGGACACCAGGGTGCCTGCGGCCATGATGGCACTGGACTTCGCCGTGCTCTCAGCCTCGGAGGGGGCAGCGGCGGAGGCCGTGACGGAGGCTGAGGCGGAACCAGGGTCGGACGCGGAGACAGGAGCGGGATCAGGGGCGGGAACCGAAGCAGGAGGGCGGGCGGTGCTCCCGGGACGGCGTGGGGGCACGGTGCCGGGGCGCCGCGGACCGGGGGAATCGCCGCGGTCCGGGGTCTCCGGAGTCGTGGTGGGGGTGTTCTTCACCGCTCGGAGTCCGACAGGTCCGGGAACCTGCCCTCATACTCGGGGAGCACGTCGCGCGCGAGGTCCACAATCCGGCGTTCGTTCGGGAAGGACAGCTTGGCGTTGAGCACGTCCAGGCCGACCCAGGCCACGTCCACGGCCTCATGGTCCGGGTCGTTCTCCGTGGTCAGCTCGCCACCGGTGGCCTGCAGCAGGTAGTGGTGCACGGTCTTATGCACGCGGTGACTGGACACGGTGAACCAGTAGTCGATGGATCCCAGAGACGCCAGGATGTGCCCGGCGATCCCGGTCTCCTCCTCTACCTCACGGATGGCCGCCTCGCCGTGGGTCTCGACGCCCTCCGGATGGCCCTTGGGCAGGCACCACTCCAGCCGGCCGCCGCGGTTGTAGCGGGCGATGATGGCGACCTCGAGCCGGCCGCCGAACCGGCGCACCACCAGTCCGCCGGCGGAGATCTCCTCCACCGTGGGCAGGGAGCTCTGCGCGGACTCGCCGGGCGTGCCCGGTTGTCCCGGGCGCCGGGGCACACGCCGGCCCACCGATGCGGTGAGCGGAGTGCGCTTGGGGGCGCTCGGAACGGGGTGAGCCATGCATTCCACTGTAGCGGGCCGAACCGGAACCGCATCCGGCAACACCGGAGTCCGCACCCCGGCTGTCCTCACCTGGCCCCCGGATCTGGCACCCTTAAGCACACGATGAATCCCACCGCCCCCTCCTCTCCTTCGCCCGGCACGCCCGCCACCGCCGGCGTCCAGCCCCCCGGCACCGGCCTAGCCGACCTCGTTGACCAAACCGACCTCGTCGCCTTGCCCGTGGGGTTCCCGACCGGTGCCGGCCTGCCCCCCGTGGTGCTGGAACTGGGCCGGCTGTTCGAGGCCGCTGGACACGAGCTGTCCCTGGTGGGCGGCCCAGTCCGTGACCTGTTCCTCGGCCGGGTGTCCCCGGACCTGGACTTCACCACTGACGCTGATCCGGACACCACCCTGAGGATCGCCCGGAAATGGGCGGATGCGCACTGGGACATCGGCCGGAAGTTCGGCACCATCGGCTTCTCGAAGGGTGGGTGGCAACTCGAGGTCACCACGTACCGCGCCGAGAAGTACGACCGCGACTCCCGCAAGCCGCAGGTCGCCTTCGGGGACTCCCTCGACGAGGACCTGCTGCGCCGCGATTTCACCGTCAACGCGATGGCCATCCGGTTGCCCTCCCTGGAACTCGTGGACCTGTTCGGCGGGGTCAAGGACCTGGCGGCCGGACGGCTGCGCACGCCCGGCACCCCTGAGGACTCCTTCTCCGATGATCCCCTGCGGATGATGCGGGCCGCCCGGTTCGCCTCCCAGCTGGGCATCGGCGTGGACCCCTCCGTGGTGGAGGCCATGACCGCCATGGCAGAGCGGATCACCATCATCTCCGCCGAACGCGTCCGGGACGAGTTGGTCAAGCTGGTCAACGGTTCCCATCCGCGGCCCGGCCTCAACCTGCTCGTGGACACCGGCCTGGCCGAGCACGTGCTGCCCGAGCTGCCGGCCCTGAAGCTGGAGACGGACGAGCACCACCGCCACAAGGACGTCTACGAACACTCGCTGACGGTTCTGGAACAGGCGATGGGCCATGAGTATCCCGCCGAGCTCGAGGAGCAGTGGGCGGCGGAGCACCCGGAGGCGCCGGGTGCCGAGACAGCCGGGACAGGCGAGGATAGCGATGGCGAGGCGGAGACGGAACGGTTCGCGCCGCCGTCGGGCACCTATGCTCCCGCACCGGACTTCGTCCTGCGCTTCGCGGCGTTGATGCACGACGTCGGCAAGCCGGCGACCCGGCGCTTCGAACCGAACGGTGCGGTCACCTTCCGGCACCACGACGTGGTGGGGGCCAAGCTGGTCAAGCAGCGGATGCGCGCGCTGAAGTTCGACAACGACACGATCAAGGCGGTGGCCCGGCTGGTCGAGCTGCACATGAGGTTCTACGGCTACGGTGACGCCGGCTGGACGGATTCGGCTGTTCGTCGGTATGTCAACGACGCCGGCCCGGTGCTGCCGCGACTTCACGCCCTGACCCGCTCGGACGTCACCACGCGCAACCGCCGGAAGGCCGAGCGGCTGGCGTTCGCGTATGACGACCTGGAACGTCGCATGGTGGAGATCGCCGAGAAGGAGGAGCTCCAGGCGGTGCGTCCGGACCTGGACGGATCCCAGGTCATGCAGATTCTCGGCATCAAGCCCGGGCCCGTGGTGGGGCGCGCCTACAAACACCTGCTGGAGTACCGCCTCGACGAGGGGCCGCACGACGAGGAGACGGCCACGGCCGAGCTGTTGCGCTGGTGGGCCGAGCAGCCGGAGTCGTCCTCCTGAGCCGACTCCCCGAACGGCGTTCGGAGTTGCGATCACGACGGATGTCGAGGCGCGCCGAGGAACCCACCGGCGAGCGTGCTCGTCACTCCGGGGCACAGGTCAGAACAGCCCGGTGACGTTGCCGTCCGCGTCCACGTCCATGGAGTCGGCCGCCGGCTCCTTCGGCAGCCCGGGCATGGTCATGACGGCTCCCGTCAGGGCGACCACGAAGCCGGCACCCGGCCGCAGCAGGAGCTCACGGACCAGGACGGTGAAGTCGCTGGGCGCTCCCAGCACCGCCGGGTCGTCAGTGAACGAGTACTGGGTCTTGGCCATGCACACGGGCAGGTGGTCCCAGCCCTCCTCGGTCAGTTGGACGAGCTGTCGGGCGGCGGCGGGCGTGTACTCCACGGCGGACCCGCCGTAGATCTGGGTCACCACGGCCTCGATCCGGTCCGCGACCGTCATGTCATCGGTCCAGAGGGAATGCCAGCCGGAGCCCGCCTCCTCGGACGGTAGGACCTCGAGGAGCCGGCGGGCCACGTCCAGGGCGCCCGCCCCGCCGCGGGCCCAGACCTCGGCCACAGCGGCGGGCACGCCCCGGCGCGCGCACCAGGCGGTGAGCCAGTCCAGTTCGGCCTCGGTGTCCTGGGGGAAACGGTTGATGGCCACGACCACGGGAACCCCGTAGGCGGCCATGTTCTCGATGTGCCGGGCCAGGTTCGCGACGCCGGCCTCCAGGGCCTCGAGGTGCTGCTGTTCCGCGTCCCCGGTGTTCCGGTCCAGCTCCTGCAGGGCCATCCCGCCGTTGAGTTTGAGGGCCCGCACCGTGGCGACGATGACGCTGGCCGCCGGCGGGAAGCCCCCGGCCACGGAGGTGATGTCCATGAACTTCTGACCGCCCAGGTCCGCGCCGAAGCCGGCCTCGGTGACCACCACGTCGGACAGCCTCCGGGCGGTGTTGGTGGCGGTGATGGAGTTGGCCCCGTGCGCGATGTTGGCGAAGGGCCCGCCGTGGACGAAGGCGGCCGAACCGCCCAGGGTCTGCACGAGGTTGGGGCGGAGCGCGTCCTTGAGCAGCACCGCCATGGCCCCCTGCGCGCCGTTCGGGCCCAGGTCCCCGACCGTGACCGGCCGCTGATCCCGGGTCCGGCCGATGATCATGCGGGACAACCGGTCCTTGAGGTCCTCGAGATCGGTGGCCAGGCAGAACACCGCCATGGTCTCGGTGGCCACCGTGATCTCGAAACCGTTCTCCCGGGGGACCCCTTCGGAACGACCGCCGAGGCCGATGATCGTCTCACGGAGGGCGCGGTCATTCGTGTCCAGTGCCCGCTTGATCGAGATGGTGCGGGGATCGAGGCCGAGGGCATTGCCCCGGTGCAGGTGGTTGTCCACGAGGGCGCAGAGCAGGTTGTGCGCGGCGGTGATGGCGTGGAAGTCGCCCGTGAAGTGCAGGTTGATGTTCTCCATCGGCACCACCTGCGCGTACCCGCCGCCGGTGGCGCCGCCCTTCATGCCGAACACGGGGCCCAGGGACGGCTCACGGAGTGCGGCGATCGCGGTCCTGCCGGCCCAGTCTGCCGGGGCGTCCTCGGCCTGCGCCAGGAGGTTCAGGCCATCCGTGAGGCCGACGGTGACGGTCGATTTGCCCTCACCGGCCGGCGTCGGGCTGATGCCGGTGACCAGAACGACCCTGCCGGGCGTGGCGGGGGGCTCCGGGAGGCGGCGGGTGTCCACTTTGGCCATGTAGTGCCCGTAGGGGATGAGCGCGTCGGCGGGGATCCCGGCCCGGTGGGCGACGTCCGCCACCGGTTCGAGCGTCGCGGCCGCGGAGATCTCGGCGTCGTTCATGGGGGTGATCCTCGCATAGGCGTTGCGGAGTGTGGAACGGGCCCTGCCCTACCCCGGTCTGCCCTGGTCACGAGACTGGCGGCCGATGGATGACCTCGAACGGGCCGCGGGGGCCGATCCGAGGTATCCGTCGACCGCCAGATGCGGGTCGGTGGATGCTGGTCACCGGGGAAAGATGATGAAGTCCGGCGGCAAGGGGATGTCGTCCCGGCTCGGGGACCGTTCCTGGTCAGGCAGGAAGGGTGCCGGGCGGAAGATGGTCCCGAAGCGCTGCTTGCCGGACCGCCGGCGTTTGCCGCGGTGGTCATCGAAGTGCTCACTCACGTGCTGTCACCCCCTTTCCCGTGACTGAAGGGGGTCCGGTCAGGATCGGTGGTGTGCTGTGTGGAGAGCCGTGTGGGGAGATGGATGGACATGGCTGGGGTTCCCTTGGTCGGGGGCCTCAGCGATGGGCAAGCGGCTCAGGGGACGTCCACCAGACAGGTCTGGAAAGGAGTCCTGCTCTACGGTTCTTCCAGGACGGGAAGGGCCCGGGAAGGGGAAGCTCAGCTGGTTGCGGTCAGCGCGGAGGCGGGGTCGGACAGATGAATGGCGGCGACTCCTGGCCAGGCCAGATGGACGCCGGACGCGGTGTAGCCACCGTTCTCAGAGTCATTTCCATAGATCATCAATTTCCCCACCTCCTTCAGATGAGTCTGTCCGCCGATGAAAAGCGGAAAAGCCGACAAGGAAGCGCGCCGAATCCTGACGGATCAGGGCACCACTGGAGATTAGCACCTGACCTGTGGCGTGCGACACCCCTACCGGGGGGTAGTTTCAGCAGCCACAAAAAACTGGCGGTCGAGATCGCACCGATTCTCCGGGTTCAACGCCGAAAAACGGTGCGCTCTCGACCGCCAGTTGAGCAGTGGGTTGAGTAGAAGTGCGAGGGCTCAGCGCTCGATCTCGCCGCGGATGAAAGCCTCCACGAGTTCGTGGGCCTCGTCGTCATGGTGCTGGACCGGCGGGGACTTCATGAAGTAGGACGAGGCCGAGAGGATCGGTCCGCCGATGCCGCGGTCCAGGGCGATCTTGGCCGCACGGACGGCGTCGATGATGACGCCGGCGGAGTTCGGGGAGTCCCAGACCTCGAGCTTGTACTCGAGGGAGACGGGGGCGTCGCCGAAGTTGCGGCCCTCGAGGCGGACGAAGGCCCACTTGCGGTCGTCCAGCCAGGACACGTAGTCCGAGGGGCCGATGTGGACGTCATCCTCGCCGAGCTTCGCGGAGGTGTTGGAGGTGACGGCTTGTGTCTTCGAGATCTTCTTGGACTCCAGGCGCTCGCGCTCGAGCATGTTCTTGAAGTCCATGTTGCCGCCGACGTTCAGCTGGTAGGTGCGGTCCAGGGTGACGCCGCGATCCTCGAAGAGCTTGGCCATCACGCGGTGGGTGATGGTGGCGCCGATCTGGGACTTGATGTCATCGCCCACGATCGGCACGCCGGCGGAGGTGAACTTCTCGGCCCAGGCCGGGGTGCCCGCAATGAAGACGGGCAGCGCGTTGACGAACGCGACCTTCGCGTCGATGGCGGCCTGGGCGTAGAACTTGGCCGCCTCCTCCGAGCCGACCGGGAGGTAGCAGACGATGACGTCGGCCTGGGTGTCCTTGAGGATCTGGACCACGTCGACCGGCTCGGCGTCCGACTCCTCGATGGTCTCGCGGTAGTACTTCCCGAGACCGTCCAGGGTGGGGCCGCGCTGCACGGTCACCTGGGTGGCGGGGACGTCGGCGATCTTGATGGTGTTGTTCTCGGAGGCGGTCAGGGCCTCGGAGAGCTCCACGCCGACCTTCTTGGCGTCCACGTCGAAGGCAGCCACGAACTCGAGGTCATCCACGTGATAGTCGCCGAACTTCACGTGCATGAGTCCGGGGACCTTCTCGTCCACGGAGGCGTTGCGGTAGTACTCCACCCCCTGGATCAGCGAGGTGGCGCAGTTTCCCACGCCCGCAATGGCCACACGAATCGGGTTCTTAGACACCGGTACTCCTTGTTGTCCTGATGGTCCTGGGGCCGCACGCTGGGCGCGGCGGACCGGCTCCCGCATGACGGGACTCAACGCTGGTGGGTGCCGCCGACCCGAGTGGGCGCGGCACAACCCCATCCACTTTACGCTGGATGACGTCCGTGGACGGCATCGTGTCCAACCGTGCGGGGATCCTTGCTATTCCCGTCCTCGGCTCCCGGCCGTTCCCAGTTGCCTGTCGGGACCGGGCCGGCCCTCCGTAGGATGGAGCCCATGAGCCTGCGCACCCCGGCCCCCGGCCCGCGGAAGGCCGGGGCCGCCCCGTCCACCATCCCCGGAGGTCACGACGCCGGCCGCCCGCTCCCGGCCTCCGTCCCGTCCCGCGCGGACGGCCTGGTGCGCCGGATGCGAGAGCTGCTCGGTGGACCGGTCGGCCGGCACACCGTCCCCGGGCGGATGACGGGCACGTTCTTCACCCCGATGCGGGTCCTGATCCTGCTGACCACCCTCTCGGCGATTGTCGCCGTCCTGTTGAAGTCCCCTTGCCGGCTGAGCGGCTGGGGTCAGCCCACCGTGTACTACGCCGGCTGCTACTCGGACTGGTCAGCCCTCTACGGCGGCCGCGGCTTCGCGGAGGACCCGTTCGCCCCCTTTGCCGCGGGCGCGAGCTTTGAGTACCCGGTGCTGATGTCCGTGGTGGCCTCGATCGCGGCGGTGATCTCCCAGACACTGCCGTTCTCGGAACTCAACCCCTCGCTGGCCTACTGGGACGTGAACTTCGTGTTCACCGCGGTGTTGTGGATCATCACCGTGGTGGTCACGGCCAAGTCCGCCGGACGGCGGCCCTGGGACGCACTCATGGTGGCCGTGGCCCCGGGCATCATCCTGGCCGGCTCCGTGAACTGGGACCTGTGGGCGGTCGCGCTGCTGGCGGTGGGGATGTGGCTGTTCGGCGGCCGCAGGCCCCTGCTGGCCGGGATCTTCTTCGGCCTCGGTGCCGCCATGAAGCTCTACCCGCTGCTGATCCTCGGTGCCTTGCTCATCCTGGCGGTCCGCTCCCTGAAGTGGGCGCCGTTCCTCTGGGCCGCACTGGGTACTGTGGCGGCCTGGCTGGCGGTCAACCTGCCCATGATGATCGGCAACGTCCAGGCGTGGAGTGTGTTCTTCACCTTCTCCGGGGAGCGTGGCCCGGGACTGAGCTCGATCTGGCATGCGTGGGACGTCACCATGGGCAAGATCGGCGGGCCGACCATCAACGCCGAGCAACTGTCCCTGCTGGCCTACGGTGCCTTCTTCGCCTGTTGCTGTGCCATCTTCGCCCTGGGCGTCCTGTGCCGTTACCGGCCACGGGTGGCCCACCTGGCCTTTCTGATCGTGGCCGCGTTCGTGCTGTGCAACAAGGTGTACTCACCCCAGTTCGTCATCTGGCTCATCCCCCTGGCGGCGCTCGCCGCCCCGCGCTGGCGCGACTTCCTGATCTGGCAGTTCCTGGAGGTCCTGCATTTCTGGGCCATCTGGATGTACCTGGCGAAGGGGGCCTCCGGCTCAGAGGTCCAGCACTCCCTGGACGACACGTTCTACGTGCTGGCCATCCTCGGCCACATGGCCGCCACCGCCTACCTGATGTTCCGGGTGGTGGAGCAGATGCTGAATCCCTGGGAGGACCCGGTACGGGCCTCCCTCCCCGGCGGGCGGATCTGGCGGACTGGAAACGCCGGACAGGGGCGGGTGGCGGCCGCCGCCCGGCTGGAATCGCTCGGCTTCGACCCCTCCGAAGCTCGCAGGCTCCCCGTGGACGACCCGTTGGGAGGGCTCTACGACGATGCCCCCGACCGGGCACCCTGGCTGCTCAAGGCCCACGCCCCAGTACGGTAGGGCCATGACCGCACCGGACACCGACTCACCCCGCCTGACCCCTGACCTGCCCGAGTACCTGCAGGACCTGGCCGACTTCGTGATGGCCAGTCCCTCGAGCTACCACGCCGCCGCCGAGGTGGCCCGCCGGCTCGAGGCCGCCGGTTACGCCCGCGTGGACGAGCGCCTGGATTTCCCGGCGGAGCCCGGCGGGTACGTGCTGGTCCGGGACGGTGCCGTGATGGCCTGGAGGATTCCCGATGCCGGCCAGGTCACCTCCACCCCGGTGTTCCGGATCCTCGGGGCGCACACCGATTCGCCGTCCTTCAAGCTCAAGCCGAAGCCGTCCACGTCTCGCGAGGGCTGGCTGCAGGCCGGAGTCGAGGTCTACGGCGGACCTCTGCTGAACTCCTGGCTGGACCGCGAACTGTGCTTCGCCGGCCGCATGGTGACCGTGGACGGAGGGGAACACCTGGTCCGCACTGGGCCGATCGCCCGGTTCCCGCAACTGGCCATCCACCTGGACCGCGAGGTCAACAGCGGCTTGAAGCTCGACCGTCAGCAGCACCTGAATCCCGTCTGGGGCGCCGCGGCAGTGGGAGACGCCGGCGGCCGGAACTCGGACCTGCCGACCGACATCCTTGCCGTCCTGGCACGCACCGCGGGACTGGAGGCGGACGAGGTGGCCGGCTTCGACGTCGTGATGGCCGATACCCAGGCGCCCGGAGTGTTCGGCGCCTCGGGCGAGCTCTTCGCCTCCGGACGACTGGACAATCTGTCCTCCGTCCACGCCGGGCTGGTGGCGATGGAATCTCTGTCTACCCCACATTCACTTCCAGTCGACTTGGGGTGGGTCCCGGACGGAAACACCCACGCCAAGTCGACTGAAAACGTGGGGGGTGTGGTGGCGGACGGCGTGACCGGTGAATCCGCCGGGGCACCCGTGATACCTGTGCTGGCCGCCTTCGACCACGAAGAGCTCGGCTCCGCTTCCCGCTCCGGTGCCGCCGGGCCCGTGTTGGAGGACGTGCTGCGCCGGGTGCTGGACGCCCTGGGCGTCTCCGGCCAGGGGGCCGCACGGTCGTTCGCGGGCTCCTGGCTGCTCTCAGCGGATGCCGGGCACCTGGTCCACCCGAACTATGCCGAACGGCATGACCCGGTGAACCACCCCCGGCCCAACGGCGGCCCGCTGCTGAAGATCAACGCCAACCAGCGCTATTCCACCGATGCAGCCGGGGCTGCCGCCTTTGCCCGCTGGTGCGGGGTGGCTGGGGTGCCGTTCCAGGAGTTCGTGTCCAACAACGGCGTGCCATGCGGTTCCACGATCGGCCCGATCTCCGCGACCCGACTGGGTATCCGGACCGTGGACGTGGGCATCGGGCTGTTGTCCATGCACTCGGCCCGCGAGATGTGCGGCGCCGAGGATCCGGCGCGGCTGGCCGGGGCCGTCACCGCCTTCTACGAGGGCGTCTGATCCACACCACTGCACCGCGGGCTGGGGTGCGGTGCGTTGTCCACAGTGCTGCGGCCGGGCCTGGTGCCGGCGGGCCGAAGCGGGTGAGACTGGGATCGATCCGCTTCGATTCTGGTTCGCGGACAGCGCGGGCACAGGGTAGGATAGCCAAGGTTTTCTGCGTGCCGTCCCATGACGGACTCCGCGCAGAACCATCGCACAGAACCTCCTGTTACGGAAGTCCCGTGACCGTCAGCCCAAAGGAGGTGGGTTCGCATGCGTGCATATGAACTGATGGTGCTGGTTGATCCCGAAGTGGATGAGCGCACCGTTGAACCGACCCTGCAGAAGTACCTGGAGGTCGTCACCAAGGACGGCGGCTCCGTGGACAAGTTCGATCTCTGGGGCCGGCGCCGCCTGTCCTACGAGATCCAGAAGAAGGCTGAGGCCATCTACGCGGTCATCAACTTCACCAGCTCCCCGGAGACCTCCAAGGAACTGGACCGACTGCTGGGTCTGAACGAGACCATCCTCCGCACCAAGATCACTCGCCCGGAAGAGCAGAAGATCTCCGCGGAGACCGCAGAGTAATTTCCGTGTTGGCATCCCCCGGGAAGCCGCACACCCACGCCGATATCACCGCCGAACGGCACGGACGTAAGGCACTACAGGAGGCATCATGGCCGGAGAAACCGTCATCACCGTTGTTGGAAACCTGACGTCCGATCCGGAACTGCGGTTCACCCCCTCGGGTGCTGCCGTGGCGAACTTCACCATCGCCTCCACCCCTCGAACGTTCGATCGCCAGTCCAACGAGTGGAAGGACGGGGAGACCCTGTTCCTCCGCGCGTCGATCTGGCGTGAGGCGGCGGAGAACGTGGCCGAATCGCTGACCAAGGGCACCCGCGTGGTCGCCCAGGGCCGGCTGAAGGCCCGGAGCTACGAGACCCGTGAGGGCGAGAAGCGTACGTCGTACGAGCTGGACGTCGATGAGATCGGTCCCTCGTTGCGCTACGCCACCGCCAAGGTCACCAAGTCCAATCGCTCCGGCGGTGGCGGCTTCGGCGGCAACTCCGGCGGCAACTCCGGTGGTGGCTTCGGCGGCGGCCAGGGTGGCGGCGGCTTCAACCAGGGTGGCAACACCGGTAGCCAGGGCGGCGGCAACGCCGGCTGGGGCGCCGGAGGCGGCCAGCAGAGCGATCCGTGGGGTGGTTCCTCCACCTCCGCCGGATCCTGGGAGACCCCGGGCAACGACGAACCTCCGTTCTGATCCCGGGTTCCCCGCCCCACACCGCATCATCCAGGGACTGGTGTCCACCAGGCCCGCCACCGGCCTCCGGTGCCCTCGGGCACTGACTGACCGGACGTCGTCGGGAACCGTTTCCCGCACGGCACAGCAGGTGGCTCGCCACCTGCGATCCCATCCCGCAGAACCGTTCTGCGGGCTCCCGAATATCGAAGGAGCACCACGATGGCGAAGGCTGAAATCCGTAAGCCCAAACCAAAGTCCAACCCCCTGAAGGCCGCTGACATCACCGTCATCGACTACAAGGACGTTGCACTGCTGCGCAAGTTCATCTCCGACCGCGGCAAGATCCGCGCGCGTCGCGTGACCGGCGTGACCGTGCAGGAGCAGCGCAAGATCGCCCAGGCCATCAAGAACGCCCGTGAGGTTGCCCTGCTTCCTTACTCCGGCGCTGGCCGCGGCTGATCGACCGAGTCGAGGAAGGAACAGATACCAGATGGCAAAGCTCATTCTGACCCAGGAAGTGACTGGCCTGGGCTCCGCCGGTGACGTCGTCGACGTCAAGAACGGCTACGCCCGCAACTACCTGCTGCCGCGCGGTTTCGCGACCCTGTGGACCAAGGGCGGGGAGAAGCAGGTCGAGTCGATCAAGACTGCCCGCCAGATCCGCGCCGTGAAGTCCCTCGAGGAGGCCCAGGCCCTGGCTGCACAGCTCCAGGCGTCCGCGGTCAAGCTCGAGGTCACCGCCGGTGAGGGCGGCCGCCTGTTCGGCGCCGTCAAGGCCGCCGACGTGGCTGACGCCGTCGAGGCCGCAGGCCGCGGCAGCATCGACAAGCGCGTCGTGACCCTGCCGTCCGCCATCAAGGCGACCGGCCGGTTCCAGGCTCACGCACGTCTGCACGAGGATGTCCTGGCCGTGATCGACCTGGACGTCGTCGGAGCCAAGACAAAGAAGAAGTGACTGTAGAAGTAACTTCAGGAGTGACTGTAGGACCGACTTTCTAGTCGACCTTGGTCCTTGTGGACTGCGGCCGGTCGGGTCCCCTCGGGGAACCGACCGGCCGCGGCATTTAACCGGGTTCGTTTCCGCGCCCGTGCTCCCCGCTCTGCGTCAGCCCTCGTTACGGGGCTGATCGACCACCTCTGTCATGTGTCGGTAACCCGTCTGCATGAGTTCCTCCAGGACCTGCACGTCCACGTCCGCCAGTGTGTTGATGTAGAGGCACCCCTTGCCGACCTTGTGCTTGCCGAGCCTGGACAGCAACTCGGGGGCCTCCGGCTGCACCAGGAGGCCGTACAGGGACTGGTTGGCCTTCCGCGGGGCGAAGCCGACGGCGAGGGCATCACCTCGGTGCCCAGACTCATACTCGTAGTGGTAGCTGCCGTAACCGACCATGGTTGGGCCCCACATGACGGGCACCTCTGCGGTGACGCGTCGGAACATCTCGTCCAAGACCTGGGCATCGGCACGGCGGACGGGGTGCTCCACGTGCGCGATGAACTCCTCGACAGGAGTCTGAGTGGGTTTCGTCTTGTTCTCATAGCCGACCATGCGTCTATCATCCCAGTCCCTACAGCGGGAGGGAATGTGAAAGCACCGGGAGACCAATAGAGGCTGAGTAGGTGCCGGTCGTGACGGATGTGACAACGTGGGTGCCTACAGGTTCCCCGGGTGGCCGGAACGAGCGGTATCGGAGCATACAACCACGGATACAAACCATGTGGACAAGCTGTGGATAACTCTGAAGAGCACGGCCTCCAGGTTGCACCAATGCCGCCTGTGGTGCTAGATCGCCACCCGTAATCCCCAAGCAGATTCTTTTCTATCCACAGCCGTCAGTACATAAACCTCCTTGTCAGATCGTGAATGCTGCGGAATACACAGGCTAATCCCCGGAGTTGTCCCCACGCTGTGCACACAACACGCCGCTGAATCCACACGTTATCCACAGACTATGTGGATTACCTGGTTGAGGGAGGGGCGACCGGCGAGTAGTGTCTCCTGGTATCCCCTTCAGGCGGAGCCGGGTATTGGCTGGGGTTCACGGCGCACATCCGGCACTACATCGTCTGCGGAATCCGCCGCTTCGGGGTAACCGGTGCGGCGGATTCCTCTGGGGAAATTCGCACCGCGAGGAGTTTGCCGGGCCGTCCGGTATGGGAAAGGGAATCGAGTACTTGGCATCAGAGGATTTTGATTCCACCGACGGCGCCGGCGGCTCGCGGGCCCATCTTCTTCCACCGCAGGATCTGGTGGCCGAGCAATCCGTGCTCGGGGGCATGATGCTGTCCAAGGACGCCATCGCGGACGTCGTGGAGCTGTTGCGGGGCAACGACTTCTACAAGCCGGCCCACGAGATGATCTATGAGGCGGTCATCGACCTCTACGGCCGCGGTGAGCCCGCTGACGCCGTCACGGTGGCGGACCTGCTCAACAAGCGGCAGGAACTCTCCCGCATCGGGGGCCCGGCCGTCCTCCACGAACTCATCCAATCGGTCCCCACTGCCGCCAATGCGGGCTTCTACGCCGAGATCGTCCGCGAAAAGGGTGTGCTCCGCCGCCTGGTCCAGGCCGGCACCAAGATCGTCCAGATGGGCTACGGCCAGGACGGCGAGGTCGAGGAGATCGTCAACGAGGCCCAGGCGGAGATCTACAAGGTCGCCGAGACCCGCCAGTCCGAGGACTACGTGGCGCTGTCCGGGATCCTCGAGCACACGGTGGACGAGATCGAGGCTGCGGGGTCCCAAGGCGAGGGTATGACCGGTGTCCCCACCGGCTTCTATGAGTTCGACGAACTGACCCAGGGCCTGCACGGCGGCCAGATGATCGTCATCGCCGCCCGCCCCGCCGTCGGCAAGTCCACGCTCGCCCTGGATTTCGCGCGTGCCGCCGCCATCAAGAACAACATGACGTCCGTGTTCTTCTCCCTCGAGATGGGCAAGAACGAGATCGCGATGCGACTGCTCTCGGCCGAGGCCACCATCGCATTGCAGGACTTGCGCAAGGGCACCATCCGGGACGAGCAGTGGTCCAAGATCGCCGCCACCGTCGGTCGGCTCAATGACTCCCCCTTCTTCATCGACGACTCCCCGAACATGTCCATGATGGAGATCCGTGCCAAGTGCCGACGCCTGAAGCAGAAGCACGACCTCAAGCTCGTGATCCTCGACTACCTGCAGCTGATGAGCTCCGGCAAGAAGGTCGAGTCACGCCAGCAGGAGGTCGCCGAGTTCTCCCGTGCCCTGAAGCTGCTGGCGAAGGAGCTCGACGTCCCGGTGATAGCACTGTCCCAGCTGAACCGTGGTTCCGAGCAGCGCACGGACAAGAAGCCGCAGGTGTCCGACCTGCGTGAATCGGGCTCGATCGAGCAGGACGCGGACATGGTCATCCTGCTGCACCGCGAGGACATCTATGACAAGGAGTCCCCCCGCGCGGGCGAGGCGGACCTGATCGTGGCCAAGCACCGTAACGGCCCCACCAAGACCATCGTGCTCGGCTTCCAGGGCCACTACTCACGGTTCTCCAACATGGCTCCCGACGCCGGCGGGTTCTGACGGTGCCCACGGCACCTCTGTGCTCCCCGCGCCGCTCATGGACCTGCTGATGGAGCTGCTAGCGGATCTCTGGGCGCGGGCCACCGCCGCCCACGCACCCCTGGACTGGCCCGTCGCGCTCGCGATGGCCGGCGTCGCGCTGGTGTTGGCCTGGACCCCGCCCGGCTACCGCGTGGTGCGGCACGTGGTGACCCTGGTGCACGAGGCCGGGCACGCGTTGGTGGCCGTGCTCGCCGGCCGCCGGCTCAGTGGCATCCGGCTGCATTCTGACACCTCTGGGGTGACCCTGTCCCGCGGCAGGCCGCGTGGACTCGGGATGGTGCTGACCCTGGCAGCCGGCTATCCGGCCCCTGCGCTCGTGGGCCTGGCGGGCGCCTGGCTCGTAGGGGCCGGTTATGCCGCCGGCTGGCTGTGGCTGCTGGTCCTGACCTGTGCGTTGATGCTGCTGATGATCCGCAACCTCTATGGGCTGTGGGTGGTGCTGGCGACCGGCGTGGCCGTGGGGGCGTTGTCCTGGCTGGCCTCGACCGTCGTCTTGGTGGCCGCCGCACACCTGGTGGTTTTCTCCCTGCTCCTGGCGGCTCCCCGCTCCGTGGTGGAGCTGCAGCGGCAGCGGCACCGGATGCGCCGCGCGGCCGGTGGCCGCGGCGGTTCTGCGGCCGGCCTGGCCAGCGACGTCGACCAACTGTCCCGCCTGACCCACGTCCCGGCCGCTGTATGGACCGGGGTGTTCTGGCTCGTCTGCGTCGGCTGCCTGGTGACCGGCGGATGGATGCTGTGGCCCGTGCCCTAGTGGGGTGTCCGGCCTCACCGCCCGAGCTCGCACCTGGACAGCGTGGACTGGCGCCGACCGTGACACGGTCGAACCTTCCCCGACCCCCGACCTGTGGATAGTGCCATCGGCGGCACCGATGGCCGTTAAGGTGGAGTCATGGGGACCTACGCACCGGGGGAGCCCTGGACTGCCCGGGACCAGATGCTGCTGAGGACGGCGCAGGTGATGCACGCCTATGCCCACGGGGAGTTCGACCAGATCCATCCCGTCCCCGTGGACTTCGCCGTGGCCGGAACGTTCCCGGACAACCGGATCATCGCGAGTGCCCCGTTTCGCCGCGCCGTCTATGGATCGGGAGGGGACGGGAGCTACGTCCACACCAGCGGCGTCTTCCTGGCCACCGGCCGGCTCGGCCTGGCCCTCACCGCCGGAGCTGCCCTCGGGCGAGCCATCGGCAACTCGCGGCGCCGCTCGGACGCCCAACGGATGGCCCAGGCGGACTGGCGTCCGTTCGACCAGGGATCCGTGTTCGTGAATCAGTACGGGTTCTACCTGAGGACCGCTGCGGGTCTCCTGTGGTGGGGCTGGGACGACCTGCTCGAATGCCAGATGATCGAGCCCGGCCGGCTGGTGATGCTGGGGGTCACGCCCGAGGGCCAGCGCAATTTCATGGTGGATTCGGACCTGGCCGAGCTGCTGTTCGCCACGTGGGCTCTGGTTCGCCAGCCCCAGCACTGGCAATTCCTGCAGCGGGTGTGGTTGATCCCGGCATGGCTGGAGCACTACCGGAACGTCTACGGCATCTCGGCGTTCGACTTCGCCCGGGAGTTCCCGGATCACTTC
Organism: Citricoccus sp. NPDC079358; assembly: GCF_040702545.1. NCBI lineage: Bacteria > Bacillati > Actinomycetota > Actinomycetes > Micrococcales > Micrococcaceae > Citricoccus > Citricoccus sp. NPDC079358. The sequence goes on along the minus strand of NZ_JBFBLI010000003.1, from coordinate 59,525 downwards.
GGCCAGCTCTCCTGACGGACGTGCCCGGCCTGGACGCCCGGTCTGAACACCCGGCCTGGACGCCCGGTCTGAACACCCGGCCTGTACGCCCGGCCGGCCCGGCACGTCGACGGGACCTGACATCCGAGGGGCCCGCGCACCTACCATGCGGACCATGAAGGTCGTCGTGCTCGGGGCCACCGGAACCATCGGAACACTCATCACCACGCGCCTGCGCGAGTTCGGCCATGAGGTCCTCGCCGCCAGCCGCAGCTCGGGGGTGGACGCGGTGACGGGCGAGGGGCTCGAGGCCGCACTCGCCGGCGCGGACGCCGTGGTGGATGCGCTGAACCGGGAGACCCTGAGCGCCGCCGCGGCGATCGAGTACTTCACGACGACGGCCGGCAACGTCTGCGCGGCGGCCCGCCGGGCCGGCGTCGGGCGGCTGGTCTGCGTCTCGATCGCGGGGGCGGCCGATCCGGCCGTGAACAAGACGTACGGGTATTACCGTGGCAAGGCGGCGCAGGAGCACGCCTACCGTTCCTCGGGGCTGCCCGTGACCATCATCCATTCGACGCAGTGGTTCGAGCTGGTCCCCACCATCCTCCGGCGGACCACAGTGGGCCCGGTCGCCGTCCTCCCGACGATGCGCATGGCAGCCGTCTCCGCGGCCTCCGTGGCCCGGTTGGTGGCGGACGAGGTGGCCCGGAAGCCCGACGGACGGACCGGGCACGAGGTGCGGGAGGTGGCCATCCGCGGACCGGAGGTCGCGACGGCGGCCGACGTGGCCCGGAGGATGGTGGCGGTGCGGGGTTCCCTCGGCGGCAAGAGCCCGAAGAGGATCCTGGAGGTGCCCCTGTTCGGCCGTGCCATCGCCTCGGGCGGGCTCATCCCCGAGGACGGGCTCGTGGACGAGGTCACGCCGGATCAGTGGTTGGCCGGCACCCGGCCGCACGCCGTCCGGGACGCCTACGACTACGTGATCGTCGGCGCGGGGATGGCGGCCGCCAAGGCCATTGACGGTATCCGGGCCGAGGACCAGGCCGGGAGCATCGGGGTGTTCGGCGAGGATCCCTCCGCCCCGGTGTACCGCCCGGACCTCTCCAAGACCTTGTGGCTGAAGGAGGACGCCAGCCTGGAGGAATCGTTCATGCTCTCCGCGGCGCCCGGTGCGGCGAAGGCCCCGGATGAGAGCACCGAGCTTCATCTCGGCACCACGGTGACGTCCCTGAACCCGGACGACCGCTCACTCGCCCTCGTCGGCGGGCAGCGTGTCCGCTACGGCAAACTGCTGCTGGCCACCGGGGCTGCACCCCGTCTAGCCGGGCTCGAACCCGGCTCGCGGGTCCTCTACTACCGGACCGTGGACGATTTCCGGCGACTACGCGAACTCGCACGGACCGGGGCGCACGTGGTCGTGGTGGGCGGCGGGTACATCGGCTCCGAGCTCGCGGCCGTGCTGACCCAGAACGGGGTCCGGGTCACCTTTGTGGTCACCTCCGTTCCGCTGCTGGCTCACCTGTTCCCCGAGTCGTTGGCCCACACGGTCACCCGGGAGTTCAGTGACCGCGGTGTCGAACTGGTGGTCGGGCGGCTCGCCGGCGGCTCCACCCGGCGCAAGGGGGTGACCGTCCGCCTCGAGGACGGGACCGAGATCGCGGCGGACGCGGCCGTCGTCGGGGTGGGGGTATCCCCCCGCACCGAACTGGCCCGGGCCGCCGGGCTTGCGGTGGACGACGGGATCCTGGTGGACGACCACTTGCGGACCGGGGCGCACAGCATCTACGCGGCGGGAGATGTCGCCCGCTACCCGGACCGGTTGCTGGGGGTCCGCCGGGTGGAGCATGCGTCCGCGGCCGAGACCATGGGCACGGTGGCCGGGCGAAACATGGCCGGTGCGGACCGGCCCTACCGCACCACGCCGTTCTTCTGGTCCGACTTGTTCGACTTCGGCTATGAGGCCGTCGGCGAGGTGGACACCCGCCACCGGACGGTCGAGGATTGGGCCTTGGGGGATGACAGCCAACCGGACCACTCCACTGGCGTGGTCTACTACGTGAATCAGATCGGCGCGGTCCGGGGCGTGCTGCTGTGGAACGTCTGGGAGTCGGTGAAACCGGCCCGGAAGCTCATCGAGAGGACGGGGCTCGAGCCGGTCAGGGACCTCGATTCTCTGCGCGGTGAAATCCCGTTCGGGTGACCGCCTGGAGGAGATCCGGGGCTGGCCCTGCAGATTCTGATGAGCGGTCAGCCGCGCCCCCTCTTCCGCTCGTACGTCACCAGGGCACCGTCACCGAAGGTTCCCGTGGTGGCATAGAGCGTGGACCCGCCGAAGGACACGTCAGCGGGTGACTCTGCTGCGAAGAGCGTCTTGGCCGACGTACTGCCCTTCTTGATGACGGAGACCTCCCCGCCGAACATCTCGGCCACCACGATGTCCCCGTTCTGGTCCACGTCCAGACCGGTGGTGCCGTGCATGCCGCTGGCCACGGCCCGGGCTTTCCCTGACCACGGATTGACCCGGTACACCGTGCTGATCGGCACCATCTCTCCAGCGCTGCCCTGGAGCGTGGAGACGTACAGGTTTCCATCGCGTCCGACCCGCACGTCCGTGGGCACCGGTTCAACGGTGTAGTCCGCCCCGACGACGCAGTCCGGCACGGCCAGGCCCGATTCCGGGGCACCCAGTTGAGCATCGAAGCCGGCCTTCAGTTCCGGCGTCATCGTGATGGTGGTGGTGGGAAGGACGGCCACGGTGGAGATGCGCCGGGTCTTCAGGTCGACCTTGAGGATCGCGTTCGCGGCGGCGTCGGCCACATAGGCGGTGTTCCCGTGGACATCGAGTTGGTAGGCGTGGGACTCCACGATGCCCCGGTAGCGATTGAGGTGTAGGCCGGTGGCCTCCTCGAGCACCGCCACCTCGGCGGCACAGGTGGCGTCCAGCCCGCGGAGCCCGTACGTCTGCCGACGATCGGGGTTGTTGCGGTTCTCGTGGGCGATGAAGTCCCGGCTGGCCACGGTCCGCTTTCCACGCTCGGAGGTCTTGACGAGGTGGCTGGTGGGGCCGCGACCGAAATCGGACTCGATGTGGAAGGTGGACCCCTTAGCAACGTCGATGCCGACCAGTTCGTTGGGCATCTCCTCGCTGACGGGAGGCCGCATCTGGTGGACGGTGGTGACAGTCCCCCGTCTGCTGACCTTGGACAGGGTGCCCGTGAAGCTCTGGGTGACGTAGGCCGAACCGTGGTGGCCGGCTGCGACGGACAGGGGCCCGACGAGGCCCTGCGCCACCGTCTCCGGGGCGGGTGGGGTGGGCGAATGGGCCTGGGCGGGTGCTGCGATGAGGGTGACGGCGAGGGCCAGACAACTGGCAGCGGCTGCCGCACGGGACGTGCGCATGGGGGTCCTCCGAAGGGTGAAACGGCTGCGAGTGGACCGTCCCGGGCGGGACGGGCCAGTGCCTGCGCGCGGAGCCGGGGGAGGCCTTCAGTGCGCGGGAACAGCAGGAGAGTATGGCCGCGACGGCAGGCCGGTCCATCCCCGGTCACCGCCCGGAAATCCGCCGCCGGACCGGGCCCGGTCCGGCGGCAGCAACAGTCCATGTCAGGTGATGTCAAGCTCTCGAATGCCCGCATTTCAGGTACGTTCGAGCCAGGTAGGTTCGAGGCTGCTCACCCGGTGGCTCGCCACCAGGGCATGATCGGGGACCGGCGCCGCGCAGACCGGCCTCCGTTCACTGGCGGGACCTGGTTAGATGACCGCATGCGAGCTTTCGGATACACGGAGTACGGTGGTCCTGAGGTCATGCACCACCTCGAGATGGAGGACCCGACGCCCGGTGAGGGGCAGGTGCTGATCCGCCTGGCCGCGGCTGGCGTGAACCCGGCGGACATCAAGGTCCGGTCCGGTTTGCGCCGGGATCGGATCGAGGTCCGGTTCCCCATGCCCATGGGCCGTGAGGCGGCCGGTGAGGTGCTCGACGTCGGCCCCGGGGTCACCGAGTTCCGTCCCGGAGACGCGGTGTTCGGCTCGACGGCGGCCGGGACCGGTGGGTTCGCCGAACAGGTCCTGCTCAGTGCGGCCGGCACGGCCCTGCGGCCCGAGGCGGTCTCCGCTGAACAGGCGGCCTCCCTGCCGGTATCCGTGTGCACCGCCTTCGACGCCCTGGACGAGCTCGATCTTCCCGAGGACGCCACGCTCGTGGTGCTCGGCGCCGGGGGCGGTGTGGGAACGGCCGCCTGCGGCTTGGCCCGGGACCGCGGGCTGACCGTGCTGGGCGTGGCCTCGGAATCCAAGCGGCCGATCGTCGAGGAACTGGGCGCGCGCCATGTGGTCAAGGGAGACGGCTGGACCGAGCGGGTGCGGGCCCTGGCCCCGGACGGGGTGGACGGCGTGATCGACACCGTGGGTGGTGACACCCTGCGCGAAGCCGCCGGACTTCTCCGGGCCGGCAGCGGAGCAGGAGGGTCCGGGCGGGGATCCGGGTGGGGAAGGGTAGAGCGGGCACCGTCCGGCCCGAGCCATTCGAGCGTGCTGCCACTGCGCAGTGTGGCCGACTACGACCTGGCCCGGGAACTCGGCGGTGCGCCCGTCACCCGCCGCCGCACCTCCGCGGTCTACGCGCAGGTCGCCGACCTGGTGGCCGCGGGACACTTCACCCCCGTGGTCTCCACCGTCTATCCGTTCTCTGAGGCGGCGGAGGCGGTGGCCACCGTCGAGTCCGGCAGTCCCGTGGGCAATGTGGTGGTGACCGGCTGAGGACGCGGGGAACGTAGGTGGCGGTTCAGAGGGCGGTGGTTCAGACCGCAGTGACCCAGGGCCGCAGGAGTTCGCCGAGGTGCTCCTCGGAGCGATAGGGCACCACGTCGAACCCCCCGAGGCCGGTGCCTGCCTCGGCAGCCCGGCCCCAGTCCTGACGGAACTCGAGCACCGCGACCTCGTGGTCCACGATCGTCACCACCACGCTACGGCGGCCCGGCGGGGTGGCCTCGATGACCAGGGTGTCGGCAGACTCCCAGTAGAGCCGCGCGGCCAACAGGGCTCCGGCCGGAGTGGGATGTAGCCGGCTGTCCAGCAGGTTCAGCCGCTGCAGCAGCTCGAGCTGACCCTGGTCCTTCTGCCGGGAGCGGGCACCACCCCAGGCGGCGTTGATGACGGCTTGCACCGAACGCTGGGGGATCGGCTCGAGAGGTGGGGCGTAGCCGGTCGGACCGGGGGCCGAATCCGTGCCGGTGGCCACCGTGGACCAGTTCGGCGCCAAGTCGCCCGGTGCAGGCGCTGGGTCCCCGGGCCGGGCGGCCAGGCCCTCCAGGGCACGGACCCAGCGGGGCCGCCATCGGGCGGGCATGCCCGAGGTGCCCATGAAGTGCCCGGCGACCACGAGGGCCAAACCGCCGAAGAAGCCCACGGACCAGGCGATGCCGCTGGCCGTCGTCGGGCCTCCGGTGGCGAAGAGATCAGCCACGGGAGTGGACAGTCCCATCAGGACGAAGCCGGCGCCCATGGGGACCATGGCCGGTCCGAGGTGGCCGGCGTAGATGAGCGGTCGGGAGAGCCACCGTCGGTTCCAGCCGGCGTAGGCGCCCCAGCCCAAGACCAGGAATGCCGCGCCGATGAAGAGGAAGAACCACATCAGGAGGTTCCGGACCCGCCGGTGACCCCGCGGGTGGCTTCGTCCCAGTATTCGACCAGGCTGGTGAATACGGTGAGGGCGCTGACCTGGACCAGGGTGGCTTGATCGTCCCCGGGCTCGCCGGTGATGGCGAAGCAGCCGTGGCGCTCTGTCATGAGCCAGGGCTGGGGCGTGGCATCCGTACCGGCCAGGCGCAGCAACCACCAACGGCCGTCCCGCAACGGTTCCGGCAGTGCGGCCGCCGCCGCTGTTCCGGCCGTTCCAGAGGCTGACGAGCCCGGGCCGGCGTGGTCCTCGATGGCCGACCAGTCCACGGTGACCGGCGGCCAGCCGAGCCAGGCGGGGGTGACCCCCGCCCAGGACAGCACCGCCTTCGGCAGGGCGTCCCAGGCGCCGGAGACGAACTGGCGGTCAGCGGCCAGCCGGTGTGCCTCCACCGCGGGATCCGGGTCCAGCATCGCGACCAGGCCCGGGGCCGCCCAGCCCGCGAAGCCGTCCCGGGACAGCCTCAGGTCCACGGAGCTGGAACCACGGGGGGTGTGCAGCACGGCCGTGTGCCGGTGCGGTGAGTCGAGGGTCTGCAACTCCGCGGGACGGTCACGACCCGTCCCGGACAGCCCCAGGCCGGCGTAGGTCTCGGGATCCAGGACGCCGCCGGCCTCGATCCGGCGCACGTACGCGTCGTCGAACCAGCCACCCTCGTGGGACCAGGCCTGGAAGCCGCGGACCTTGTCCAGGGTCTCCAGTGGCATCCCGTGGGCCTTCGAGGCCGCGGCGTCGAGCCGGGGCTCCCGGTCCGGAAAGCCGGACAGGCGCGCGTCGAAGGGCGTCGGGGCGACGGGACCCCCGGCGGCAGAGCCGTCACCGGACCGGCGCACGGAACCGCCCAGGTGGAGCATGAGTGGCTGCAGGTGCCGGCTTTGGGCCACGGTGCAGTGCGCGGACATCTCCAGGAGGCGCTCGCCGTCCTCGATGAGCCATTGGTAGCTGACCAGTTCACCCGCCGGGGACGCATGGAGGAAGACCTGACGACGGCCGTTGCGGACTTCTGTCCCGGAGGACAGGCGGAAGGGGGCCGTGTCCAGCCACAGACAGTCCGGTGCGGTACTGGTCAGCACGGCGGCGGCCAGGGATGCCAGCTGCGGCAGGGACCGGCCGCGAGAGGGAACGTAGCGCGCCGTGAAGGTCGGCGTGTAGTCCAGATCTTCCCGAAGCGGATGCACCACGGTCAGGTCCTGACCGGGCAGCTGCCGCCAGTTGGACGGCACCTCGAACGTGAGGTCTTGCCAGGACAGGTTCCGCCAGGTGGCCGAGTCGCTCAATCGAACAGTTCTCCCCAATTGCCGGTCACGAGATCGCCGACGAAGTCACCGGCCTCGCCGACCCCCTCTTGGATTCCCTCCGGAACATACTTGTTGAACCCGTCCATGACGAAATCGTTGATGTCGTCCTGCCATCCGGACAACTCCAGGGCCACGGCAACGCCGGTGCCGATGACCAGGCCGACGCCGGCGCCCACCAGGGTACCGGCCCCGGGGACCACCGAGCCGATGATCGCCCCGGTGGCGACCCCGGTGGCGATGGCCGTGCCGCCGCGAACCAAGGTCTCCTGACCGACCTCGTTCTCGAGTTCCTCCTCACTGAGGTTCGGATTCTCCTGGAGGAGGCGTTCTTCGGCCTTCTGCCGTTCGCTGGCGAAGGTGAAGCCTGCGGCCAGGACGGAGAGGGCGCCTCCACCGATCCGGATGCCGTTCGGCTGCCGCAGGCGGTTGCCATCGGCGTCCGTGCCGGTGTGCGTCATCTGGATGTCCCGGTTGAAGTCCGGTTCGGGAACGTCGAGCTTGACCGGTCTGCCGTCGGGGTCCAGGCCCTGGGCCAGGTTGGGCAGGCCTCGGAGGAACTCTCGACGGCTGAAGGTGGGGGTGGTCGGCGGCTTGTACTCGTAGTGCACCTGGCCGAGGATCGTCTCGAAATAGCCGGTGGTGATGCCGCCCCAGCCCAAGGCCTGGCCGTGCTCGTTCGCGATGGGAACCGTGATGCCGGTCAGGGTCTGTGCGCAGGCCTCGTTGGCGGTCTCGTAGTCGGTGACGACCCCGTTGATCAGGCCATTGATCCGGTCGATCTCCTCTTGGTACGCCGGATCGTCACTCGTGAGCCCCCCGGGGAAGGCGGCTGCCGCGGCCTGTGCGTCCGTGTTGCGGGTCTCCAACGCCTCGACTGCTCCGGCCCAGGTGTTGAGCGCCGACTTTGCCTCGCCCAGGGCCGTGGCCAGGTTCTCGGCCCGGTCCGAGGGCAGGTTGAATGCGCCGGCCAATTGGATCTGCAGGCCCGTGTCCGTCTGGTAGTAGTCCGTGACGGAGCTCCACTCGGTCTTGGCGCCGTCGACCTCCGTCTTGTACTTCTCCCCGGCCGTGTTCAGGTCCGTGGCGGCGTCACGGATGGTCTGCGGATCCGGCCAGTTGTCCAGCTTGTCCAGTTGGGGGAAACGCGCCATGGGATCTCCTTCAGAGCTCGTTCAGGTCGACGGCACCGTACTGGTCCCGGTCCAGGGTGTCCCGGGCCGTGTCGATCGCCTCGCTGGAGATGCGGGCGTTCTCGCCCTGCTCCGCCGAGGCCTCGACATAGGCATCCACCAAGGTCTGGGTGGCCACCAGCCGACCTTCGCACAGGCTGATGATGTTGTCCTTGGCGGGGATGGCGAGGTTCGCCTCGAACGAGGACAGCGCCTCGACCACCACGGAGACGTCCTTGGCGGCGCTCTCCGCCGAGGACAGGGCCGTGGTCAAGGTGTTGTCATCCCGAAGGTTCTGGACGTGGACGTCGGCGTTGAGCATCACCGCGCCGAGTCCCACCGGGTCAATCTCATAGGCGCCCATGGTGTGCCGCCCTCCTCTTCGTCCTCTGGCATGCTGCCGTTGATGCGCGAATGGCCCCGGCTGGTCCGTCACCGGCGCTCACCGTTCGATTGTAGGGACGCGTCCAGAGATCCGCAGTGGGGAGAACTACCCATGTGATCTGCACGGTGATGACGACTCCGTGATGCCGACCCGGCGATCCCGGCCGCGGCACACCCTGACATTCGGGCACCGATGGCGATACGGTGGCCACGTCGGCACCGTCACCGGTCCGGCAACCCGGCACGTCCAGACGTCACAGGAGGAACTCCATGCCCCGTCCGATCGTCAGCAAGGCCAGCACCCAGTGGGACGGTGACCTGTTCACCGGTTCCGGGACCACCGCCCTCGAGACATCCAAGGCCGCCACCTTTGACGTGAATTGGAAGGCCCGGGCCGAGGAGGCGGGCGCCACCACGAACCCCGAGGAACTGCTCGCCGCCGCCCACTCCACCTGCTACACCATGCAGTTCTCCAACATGCTCAAGGAGAACGGCACCGCCCCCACCAACTTGGAGACCACCGCGGACGTCACCTTCGAGGCCGGCGTCGGCATCACCGGCATCATGCTGGTCGTCAAGGGACAGGTCGAGGGGATCTCCACCGAGGACTTCGTGAAGATCGCGGACCAGGCCAAGGACCAGTGCCCGGTGTCCCAGGCGCTCGCCGGTGTCAAGGACATCACCGTGGACGCCACCCTGACCTGAGGCCAGGCAACGTGGGCTGAGACCGGGTGGTCACGCTCTCAGGCGAACAACCCCGCCACGAGTTCGTCCGAGCGGCGCTGGCCGGCCGGATCGCTCATGCCGCCGGTCACCAGCAGCTCATCGGCGCCGGTGAAGTCCACCAGCGACTCCACCGCCTCGCGCACCTCGTCCGGGGTGCCATGGATCCCGGAGGCGAGGTTCTCCTCCACGCGCCGCCGGTCGCGGTCGGTAACGGAGCCGGCGTCGCACTCGCCGCGCATCACCGCCCGGACGTCCCTGGCGGGTTCCAGGGCGCGGAACTCGCCCTTGACCCTCGACTGGGCCAGCGCCCAGGCCTCCGGTAGGACCAGGTCCCGCGCCGCCTCGCGGGTATCCGCCACGGCGAGGTTCGCCGAGACGATGACGTAGGGCTCCGCGAACCATGGTGATGGGCGGAAGTCGCGGCGGTACCGGGCGAGGCCTTCATGTCCCGCCTCGCCGCCGCGCTGATACAGGGACGGCCCGCCCACGACGACGGCCAGCCCGGCCTCCGCGGCCCAGCGCAGCCCCTGCCCGGTCGCCAGGACGAACACCGGGGTGGCGGCATGGTCCTGCGGGCGTGCGGTGAACGGACCGGTGCCGCCGAGGAACCCCAGTAGTTCGGCGAGGTCCTGCGGGAACTGCTGCGCGGCCTCCTTGTCCCGGCGCAGTGCCGCCCGGACGGCCGGGGTGAACCCGACGGAGCGGCCTAGGCCCAGGTCGATGCGTCCGGGGAACAGGGCTTGGAGGGTGGCGGTCTGTTCGGCCACGACCAGGGGCTGGTGGTTCGGCAGCATGACCCCGCCGGAGCCCACGCGGAGCCGGTCCGTGGCGGCGGCGATGGCGGACATGAGCAGTGTTGGGGTGGAGCCGGCAATGCCGGGTACACCGTGGTGCTCGGCCACCCAGAACCGCGAGTATCCCAGCTGCTCCGCCCGTTGGGCCCGGGCGATGACCCCCCTCAGCACCTCGGCCTCGCTGGCCCCCTCGATCGTGTTGGCGCGGTCGAGGAGGGACACGGGCAGGCGGGTGGCGGGGTGCGAGGTCATGTCCGGCATAACGGGATCGTCGCCCAGAATATTGCCGCGACCGGAGAAACCGGCGGCGGGCTGTGGGACCTGCCTGCCGGCGTCGGGCCCTTGCTACCGTGCGGGCATGGCCGTCATCTACGAAACCGCTGCGACCCTCAACCGATTTCTCGCGACCGAGGACGATTCCCTGGACTGGCTCTTCGAGATCCCGGGTGAGCAACCGGACATCACGGACTTCATGGGCTCGGCCGCCGCCATGGTGATGGGCTCCACCACCTATGAATGGGTGCTGGCGATCGAGGACCTCGTGGCCCATCCGGAGAAGTGGGCCTCGTCCATGGGGAAGAAACCGGTGTTCGTGTTCTCCACCCGCCAGCTGCCCGTTCCGGCCGGAGCAGATGTGCGGATCCTCGACGGCGACGCCGGCCGGCACCTTCCCGAGATCCGGGCGGCCGCCGGCGACGGCGACATCTGGATGATGGGCGGCGGGGGGTGCCCCTATGTTCTCTGTCAAGCGGCGGCGGGTGATTTTGTCTCGTAGAGGGTGCCGTCGCGGAGCATGGCGTAGATGACGTCGCAGCGGCGTCGGGCCAGGGCGATGAGGGCCTGGTTGTGCTTCTTGCCTTGGGCCCGTTTGCGGTCGTAGTAGGCCCTGGAGAGTGGGTCCTTCAGTGCGGCGAAGGCGGAGAGGAACAGGGCGCGTTTGAGGATCTTGTTGCCTCGGCGGGAGGAGTGGTCCCCACGGATGGAGGTCCCGGATCTCCAGGTCACCGGTGAGAGTCCGGCGTAGGAGGCCAGGTGTCCGGCGGTGGGGAAGTCCTTGCCGATGACTTCGGTGAGGATCCTGGCTTCGGTCCTGATGCCCACCGCCGGTATCGAGCTCAGGACCGTGTGAAGCGGGTGGGCCTCCACGAGGGTTTCGACCTGGGCGTGCAGGGTGTCTCGGGAGGTTCGCAGATCGGCGAGCATCCCGGCCAGCTGGGGTAGCACCACGGAAGCGGCGTTGGTGCCGACCACGGTTACGGTCTGGGCGTCCAGGGCGGTGAAGATCTCTTCGGTCAACCGGTCATACATCCGTGGGGCCAGTTTCCTCAGCCGGGTGGCGACCCGCTTGCGGCCGGCGGTGCGCAGTGTTGCGGGGGTGGGCCAGGTGCGGATCAAGTCCAGCACCGCGGGGTGGTCCAACCGTGGCCCCAGGACCCGTTCCAGGGCGGGGTGGATCTGGGTCAGTAGCCCGCGCAGCCGGTTCGAGGTGGCGGTGACCTGCTTGGCCAGGTCGTCGTCGAAGCCGCAGAGCATCGATAGTTCGGCCACCTGCTCGTCCGCGACCTGGATGGAGCGCAGCGTGTGGGGCATCGTGCGGGCGGCCTCGGCGATGATCGCGGCGTCCCGGGCATCGGTCTTGGCCTCGCCGGGGTGCAGGTCCGCGATGCGGCGCATCGCTAACCCCGGCAGGTAGCCCACCGTCACCCCGCAAGCCTGGGCCACCGCGACCGGTAGGGCACCGATCGTGGCCGGCTGATCGACCACGAACAACACCGTGCCGTGGACGGTGAGCGTGTCGATCACCGCTCGCATCCTGGTCTCGTCGTTCGGCAGGGCCTTGTCGTAGAGCTTGGTGCCGGCACGGTCCAGGGCAACGGCGTGATGCTCGCCCTTGCCCACATCGACCCCGAGGAAGACATCCACCTCACTGTGGTTGGTAACCATGGCTCATCTCCAGCGTTAGAAACGGATTCCAACGTGCTGGTCCAGCAGCGGTGTCAGAGCTCGGCATCCACGTTACGAACGGCCTCGAATAATTCTGCCCGGCCCCTATCAGCGATGTCCCCGGCACCTTCAGGCCCCGGTGACATCACCCCCCGGATCATCAACGACTGGGGGCAGCAATCATGCCGGAGCCTTCCGGCCAGCACGCCCACATCCTCTCCGAAGAAGGGGCTACGAAGAAGGTAACGGGGCTGGCCGCCCAGTTCCTGGCCGCTGGCGCGCTGGACAGGATCGCCATCACCCTGGCGCCGGTGACCCTGGCCCGCGGGAAACCGCTGTTCTCCGGCGACATGTTCTGGGACCGGCTGCGGCTGCGGTCCGCCGAGAAGATCGGGGAGTGGGCCCGGCTCGTCTATGACATCACTCCGGCCGAGCAGGGCACGCATCCGCCGACCACGTTGCCCTCCTGAGGTAGCCCGCGGGCCCGGTTCGTCCTCACCTGTAGAGCCGAAATACTCTTCTCTGTTGTAATAGTGTGTGTCACACAGTAAAGTGTGAGGCGTGAACGAAGAACTGGCTTCCGCCCTTGCCACCCACAGGCAGGAACTCCGGCGCGGCACCCTCGTGGTCGCCTGCCTGCTGGCCTGCCGAACCCCTCGCTACGGGTACGCCCTGCTGGAGTACCTCGCGTCCGCGGGGCTGGACGCGGAGGCCAACACGCTCTACCCGCTGCTGCGCCGGCTGGAAGGCCAAGGTCTCCTGAAGGCGGAGTGGAACACGGAGGAGCCCCGTCCACGGAAGTACTACAGCCTCACCGAGGACGGAGCCGGGATGGCCGACGAGCTCCGGGACGAATGGAAACGACTGACGGCCAGTCTGGCCACCCTCTGGAAGGAATCACCACGATGACCGCTTTGACCCGTCGCTACATCGACCAGGTCGTCGCGCATCTGTCCGAAGGACAGCGCGAGGACATCTCCCGTGAGTTGGCCGCCCTGATCTCGGACATGCAAGAGGAGCGGCTCGCCACCGGTGCCGACGAGGCTGCCGCCGAGCGAGAGGCCCTCGAGGAGCTCGGGGACCCGGCCCGGCTGGCCGCACGGTACCGCAACGCGCCGAACTACCTGATCGGCCCGGAGTTGTATCCCGTCTACGTGCGTGCGTTGCAGTGGCTGGTGCCGGTGGTCCTCATGGTCTCCCTGATCGTCAACATCGTGGTGTATTCCGCCACGGAGGCCGAGGCCAATATCGGGGCCATGATCGGACAGATCGTGGGGCCGCTGATCAGCGCGCTGTTCTGGATCCTGGGTTCCGTGACCCTGTTCTTCTGGGTCTTCGAACGCGTCGCCCAGCCGCGGGACAAGACCGCCGTTGCGCGGGACGGGGCCCGGCATTGGAGCGTCGACGATCTGGGGGTCGAGATGGCCCATGCACGGGAGGCCCGCTCCGAGGCCATCGGTGGCCTGGTCATGCTGGTGCTCTTGGCGCTAGTGCCGCTGATCCCGACCTCGTTCTTCTACGTGGGCCACTTGAACGACGGCGGACCGTTCGTCAACCAGGGCCTGTGGAACTTCTGGCTCCCGGCCTACTACGTCCTCCTCGCCGTAGAGGCGATGCTGGGCATCTGGACGATCGTCCGGGGCCGCACCACTCGGCCTCGACTGGCGGCCAGGGCTGCGATGGACGTGGTGGCCGGCCTGTTCTTCACCGTGCTGGTCCTGACGCAGCAGGTCATCGACCCCGCGATCAGCTCCGGCATCCTCCAGACCTCCGGCGCCACGGACTGGGTGGACGTGCTCTATCTGGTGGTCATCTGGGTAGTCGTCCTCTGGGACCTGTATGTCTGCGTGAAGTACTGGCGGACCCTGGGCGTGCCGGAACGCCTGGTCACGGCGTGATAACGGTGTGAGTTGAGCGCGGATGTTTATGCGGGCTGATGGGACCCAGATGGCGGTCGGGGGCCGTTCAGCCCGCCGCAAGGTTGCGGTTTAATAACGAACCTGTACCTTTAAGTAACGGTCCGATAACCCCAGCGGATGTCGGACGGTGACCCACTCCAGCCTGTGAAGGCCACGGGGCGGGCGCTGTTCGGATCCGGGGACCGCCGTGTGTACACCGTCGTCGAACAAGGTATGAATCCATGAACTACCCCACCCGCCGTGACCGCCTGGCCGCCGAGCTGCAGGCCCGCCGGTCCCGCCGTCGCCGCTCCCTGACCGTCGGAGCCCTCGGCGTGACCACCGCTGCCGGCGCCCTGCTGGCCGGGGTGGCCCCCGCCTCCGCCAACGATGGCTCGCAGCAGGCCTCGTCCTACCAGGACTGGAGCTACCAGGGCTCCTCCTCGAGCTCTTCCGAGACGTCTTCCGCCTCGGACTACTCCACCGCCTCGGCCGGATCCTCGAGCGAAGGTGCCAGCTACCAGCTGGCCTCCTACTCCTCGACGTCCGGCTCTTACGGAGCGGCGGCAGACTGGGCCGTGTCCACCGCCAATGACTCCTCTGTGGGCTACTCCTACGGTGGCAACGGGCCGTCCGCCTACGACTGCTCCGGATTCACCCAGAACGCCTTCGCCCAGTCCGGCGTGGACATCCCGCGGACCTCCGGCGCGCAGTTCTCCGGGGCCAGCCAGTATGTGGGGTTGGACGATCTGCAGGTCGGTGACCTGGTGTTCTGGTCCAACAACGGATCGGCCTCCGGCATCTACCACGTGGCCATGTACGTGGGTGATGGAAAGATCGCTCACGCCCGCAATTACACCGAGGGTGTCTCCGTCACTGACGTGGACTACAGCCCCACGAACATGATGGGCACGGCCGCCCGGTACTGATCCGGTTCTCCGCAGCCACTCTCATCGTGCCGGGCCACAGTGATGATCACTGTGGCCCGGCACGATTGGTGTAGTTGTACCCAGCTCTTGCCCGCACAGCGGTCAACCGAACCGCTGGCTGCGCAGCAGAGCGTCGGCGCGGCGCGCCACATCGGCCTGTTGGGTGGCCAGGGTCGTCACCAAGCGCCGCACGTGGCGGACGCGGGCCTCCCACGCTTCGCCGCGCTGTTCCCGGCGCGGCAACCGTTCCAGGGCGTCCACCTCGCGCCATGCCGTGACCAGCGCGGACTCGTAGAGCCGCTGGTCGGCCTGCTCCGCCCGGCCGCCGGTCGCCGAATCCAGGCCCAGCACCGCGACCATGTCCAACCGGGAGAGGTCCAGACCCAGGGCCAGCTGCTCGAGGTCGGTCCGCAGCCCGGCCAGTTGGCGGCGGACCGCAGCGGTGCCCACCCGGCGCCGGCCGGCTTCCACCACGGCCAGGCCGAGCATGATGACGGTCAGGATCCCGGTCCACGCGCTGAAGAAGACCGCCCAGAACACGGCTGCCGGACTCACCTGGTCCACGGTGAGGTGGTTGTACTCCATGGCCCGTCCCAGGTCCTCCAGTTCGTAGGAGATCCACCAGCCGATGGACACATCGGCCATGTCACCGGTGCCGTACACCGTGGGTTCAGTCCCGGTGAAGGCGTAGGCGCCCAGCCTACTGCTGACGCCCACACTGAACTCTCCGGTGAGGAAGTTGTCGAACGCGTACGTGCCGTCCTCCAGGATCCACACGGGCAGGATGGCTTGGCCCAGGGCCACGTCACCCGTCCGAGGGTCCAGCACCTCCGGGAACTCTGCGGCCACGTCCTGCTTCACCTGTTGCTGCGCCTCGAGCAGGTCCCAGTAGTCGATGGCGATGCGATGGTCATATTCCGGGTCCGGTGCATAGTCGATGTACCGCTCTGACGGGAGAAGGGCCACCGTGACCTCGACGTCGGCCGGCAGCAGCGCGCCCTCGTCGCTGTGTTCGAGGGACCATGCCATCCGCTCTCGAACGTAGTCCAGGTCCAGGCTGTCCGCCTGGGTCTGCGGATCGGTCTCCCGGGGCTGCACTGGCCCGGCCAACGCCGCCGGATCGCCATAGACCTGCAGCCCGGCCAGGGGACGGTCGCCGGTGAGGGTCCGGCCGTACTGGATGTGGCTGTCCTCGACCTGGGATGAGACCAGGAATCCGGCTCCGAGGGAGACCAGCAGCGGAAACACGCCCAGGAGCAGACCGTAGGGGATCCCGGACGCGGCTGTGGACGGCGGAGGGGGCGGCGTTGACTGACCGTGCCCCGCATGGCGATCGATCAGCTCCAACACTTGCTCGGTGGCCTGCAGGGGGCCAAGGTCGGCGCCGTGACCCAAGCCCAGAGCTGCCCGCAGGCCTGTGAAGGAGTCGGTGGCCCCGGCCGTGGCGGCGGAGACCCTGGCACGGGCACGTTCGTCCACGGACTCATTCAAAGTCCGCACGTGAGCGGCGTTGGGGATAGTCTTCGGCGAGGCCACGCGCCGGGACATCCGCTGGGCGGTCGTGCGGATGTCCTGTTCCACGGCGTTCCACCGTCGCAGGAGATCGCCGTGCCGGGAGATCAGCCCCGCGGCCAGTTCGTCCGCATCATGGTCGGCGACCTCCTGGGCGATGGCCAGCAGGCGAGCTCGGTGTGCCTGAAGGGCGCGAGCCTCAGCCGGGTAGCGGTCATGATGCGCGAGCACCTCGTCGATGGACTGGAGCAGCGGCAACGCAAGCCGGTCCAGGACGGACCGGGACCCGGCATGGCCGGAGCGGACCTCGGCGGCCTGGGCCAGGACGTCGGCCCGGCGTTGCAGGTCCAGGGTGTCCGCGGCGAACTGCTGGAGATCGGACTCGAGCTGCTCCGCGGTCCGGGCCTTCAGAGGCGGGGAGGTGCGGTCGAGGTCCGCCACCAGGGACTGCTCCGTGCGGGCGAGTTCACGGGTGAGCTCGCGGACCCGCTTCCAGTCGTTCTGCAGCCTCGCGTGCTGGGGCCGATCCTGCTGGACGCCGGCCACCTCCACCCGTAGCTGCAGGGTCTCCAACTCGAGGACGGCCCGGGCCAGCCGTAGTTGGGACTCGCCGAAGGCCCGGTATCTCGCGCGCTCGTCACGGCGCCGGCCGACCCAGCGGTACATGACGAGGATGGCGATGAACATCGGCAGCGCGGCCAGGGGAGCCCACAGCAGCGGGGTGCGGATGCCCGGGTCGAACTTCAGGTCTGCGGACGTCAGGGCAGCGCCGATGATCGCGTGGGGTCCGTGGCCGAGGGTCCGGTTGTTGACGAAGGTCTCACGGATGCTGGCGGCGGTCGAGTAGTCGTCGCCGTAGTCCTCCCCGGCGAAGGCCACGCGGGTGGCGTCATGCAGCGAGAGGTCCGGGTCCTCGGGATCGTCCCCGATGGAGAGCATGATGTCCGCATCACCGGTCTCGCCGTTGCTGTACTCGTCCCACTCCAGTTCGCGCTCGACCACATGCAGGGTGAACGGCTCATGGCCCCGCGCGATCCCCTCTGCGGCGGCCTCCACCGATTCCTGGGTGATGCCATGGGGCAGCCCCTCGTCCACCACAAAGGTGATGGGTTCAGTGGGCTGTGCGGTGACCTGCTGGAGGCCGATGGCACCGAGCACCACGGACACTCCGGCCAGGGACACGGCCAGAAACGGGAAACGTGAAGGGGGTCGCCGGCGCAGTGGGCGGCCGGGGGGTCGCTGCGAGGGGCCGGGCACGGGCGACATTCTATGGGCTCGGACGGCCTGGGCGCGGATGGCTTCGGAACCGTGACCCGTAGGATGCCAGCAGGTGAGAGCCGGTTCCGCGGACCCGATCCACTCACCCCACCCCTCCATCCCCTCCCTGAGGAGCCATCCCGTGACCCACACCCCGGCGCCCCGCATGGACGAGGAGATCCGTCCCTACCTGAAGTCGCTGGGACTGCCGGGCCTGGTGGACCTGCACGTGCACTTCATGCCGGACACCGTCCAGGAGAAGGTCTGGGCCTTCTTCGACCGGCAGGGCGAGGACGGTGGACTGCCGTGGCCCATCGCCTACCGCGTGGGGGCCGACGAGCGCGTCCGCCGCCTGGACGCGCTGGGCGTCACCGCCTACACCACCCTCAACTACGCGCACCGGCCCGGCATGGCCTCCTGGCTCAACGAGTTCTCCACCGCCTTCGCCGCGTCCCAGCCGTGCGCCATCCACTCGGCCACGTTCTACCCGGAGCCGGACGGGGTGTCAGCGGGACAGCAGGTCGCGGACGCCTTGGAGGCCGGCGCCCAGGCCTTCAAAGTGCACGTCCAGGTGGGCGGGTTCTCCCCACTGGACCCCGCCCTCGCGGAGGCCTGGTCACTGGTCGAGCAGGCCCGGACCCCGGTGGTCATCCACTGCGGCAACGGCCCGCACCGGGGCGAGTTCACCGGGATCGGTCCCGTCCGGGCGCTCGCCGACCGCCACCCGGACCTCGTGCTGGTGATCGCGCACGCCGGCCTGCCCGACTACCGGGACTTCGCCGAGTTGGCGGCCGAGCACCCGAACGTCTACCTCGACACCACCATGGTCGGCACCACCGCGATGGAGTTGCGCGCCCCGATCCCGGCGGACTATCCGGAGAGCATGGCCGCACTGGACGGCAAAGTGGTCTTCGGCACGGACTTCCCCTCGATTCCGTACGCCTACAGCCACCAGATCGAGGCCCTCGTGGGCTGGGGACTCGGGGACGAGTGGATGCGCAACGTCCTGTGGAACACGCCGCGGCGTCTGCTCGGTTACTGACCACCTCGGTAGGTGCGTGGCGTCAGCCCCAGCACCGTCCGGAAGTCCCGGCTCAGATGGGCGTGGTCGGCATAGCCGAGCTCGGCGGCGATGTCCGCGATCGTGATGGCGGGCTCCTCGCGTAGCCGAACGGCCGCCTCCTGCAGCCGGTACCGGCGGATGATCGCCAGCGGGGTCACGCCCACGTGGCTGCGGGCGAGCCGCTGGACACCGCGGACCGAGACGCCCAGCCGCTCGGCGACCTGCTCCACCCGCACGATCGCCCGGTCCGTCGCGATCAGCTCCTCCATCGCGTTGGCGAGCCGGCCCGCGGCGTCCGGCAGGACCATCCGGTCCTCCGCCCACCGGGCGAAGGCTGAGGCGGCCTCACCGCGGGCGGCCGCGCCGTCGTCGTGCTCCAGGGCGGCCTCCACAGAGACCAGCAGGTCCGGGGCCTCAAAGGGCACCTCGGTGTCCCGGAGCCGTTCCGGCTCCGGATGCCATTGCACGACGCCGGCCGGGCGCAGCAACGCGCCCACCGCCCAGCCGGTGCCCGTCAGGTCGCGGAACGAGGCCCGGGTGGACGGCCCCGTGAGGGTCACCGCGCCGGGCTGGACGACGAGGTTGGAGGCGGGGAACGGCAGGACCTCCTGGCGTGAGGTCCGGCCCGCGGCCAGGCTCCACTGCGGGATCCAAAACCAGCGCAGGAGCGCCTCGAGCCCGGGAGGGGCGGGGACCCGGTGGAATGAGGGCAGCCGGGTGGGGTAGAGGATGCCGCGGCCATCGTCCGGTGTGGTCACGAGTGGCGCTCCTCTCGGGCTGGGGTGGCTGCGTGACCGGCGGGGGGACGGTCCCGCAGGTGTCGCGAATCTGCAAGCCCCGGGGTGGAAACCGGGCCTACGGTGAGGCCATGAATGAACAGGACATGCCCCGGCTCGGGGTCACTGGAGAGCATACGACTGCCGGCGTGCCGGCGGGATACACGAGTTTGACTCCGTTCCTGGCGGTGGCCGGGGCGAAGGAGGCCGTCGAGTTCTACCGTGAGGTCTTCGGCGCCCGCGTTCTGGGCGTCACCGAGATGGGCGGCGTGGTGGTGCATGCGGAGCTGGACTTCGGCCAGGGCCGGTTGCAGCTGGGTGAGCCCCACCCGGACTACGGCATGGTGCCCGCCCCGGCAGGCGACGAGGACTGCTACTCGATGGGGCTGTACTGCGCGGACGTGGACGGGCTGGTGGCCCGGGCAGAGCGGGCGGGGGCGACCATCCGTGAGCCGCTGAGCACGTTCGTCTCCGGGGATCGTTTCGCCTCCGTCCGTGATCCCTTCGGCATCAGGTGGTCGCTGATGTCCCGCGTGGAGGACCTGACCGAGGCGGAGAGCGGGCGGCGGGTCGCTGAGTGGGCGGCTGCGCAGGGCTGACGCCGGCCGGCGCGTGATCCGTAGCTCTCGTGGTGCAGCCTGTCACTCCGAGCGGGGGACGGTGGGCAGGTCCCGGACAGCCGGACCCTCCAGCAGGGCCCCGTCGGCGCTGAATCGGGAGCCGTGCAGCGGGCAGTCCCAGGAGCATTCCGCATCATTCCACCGCAGGACACCGCCCAGGTGCGGGCACACCACCGAGACCTTTCTGGTGGTGCCGTCCACGGTGGACACCCCCACGGGAGTGGCTCCCTGACGGCCGACGATCCCCTCGCCCTCGGCCGGAGGGTCATCCGGCAGCGTGTGCAGTTCGGCTGAGGCCCAGCTGGTGGCTGCCTCCTTGCCGACGGCCACGGTGTCCTTCAGGCCAGTCAGCAGGTCGGAGGGCGTGGTGAGGCGCCGTCCGAGGGTGGCGGCCCAGGGGATCTGGCCGCCGAGCAGCTCCGCGGTGATGGACAGCGCCGCCGCCACGGCGTTGGTCATGCCCCACTTGTTGTAGCCGGTGGCCAGGTAGATCCCACCACCTCCGCGGGGCAGCGTCCCAACGAAGGGAATGAGGTTGGCTGAGCGGTAGTCCTGGGCGGACCACGAGTGGGTGCGCTGGGCTCCGGGGAAGTGCTCCGCGGTCCAGGCCTCGAGGTCGTCCACTGCGGCCTGCGGAGATTCCTGTCGGCCGACCACGTGGCCATTGCCGCCCACCAGCAGCAGCTCCTCGTCGCCGAGGGGCGCGGTGCGCAGTGAGCGGGAGGGGGCGTCCGCGCTGAGGTACATCCCCTGCGGCAAGCTCCCTGGTGATCCGGGGATGCGATAGGCCTGAGCATAGGACCGCTGGGGCAAGAGCTTGGCGAAATAACCGCCGCGGTCCAGGACCGGTGCGCCGGTGGCGAGCACGAGGTGGTCGGCCTGCACCTCTCCGTGGGTCGTCTTGACGGTGAGCGGGGAACCGATTCCCGCCCCGGTGACGCGGACACCCTGGATCAGGGTCCCGCCGTGCTCGCGAAGTTCGGTGGCCAGGGCGTCCAGGACCTCCATCGGATGGATCTGGGCCTGGTCCTCGAGGACGATCGAGCCGGTGACGGGGAACGGAAGCTCGGTCTCGTCCGTCCACGTGACGGACAGGCCGGCGGTCTCGGCGGCCCGCTGTTCCCGCCGCAGGGCCTCAGCCCCCTGAGGGCTGGTGGCGTAGGTGCAGGCCCGGCGCCTCTGAAACGGGACGCCGCGCTCCTCGAGATAGCGCAGCAGCCACGACTGGCCCTCGCGGTTGCCTTCCACGTAGGCACGCAGGACCTGGTCCGACTGGTGCCGGCTGATCTGGGACAGGGTGGTGCCCTGCAACAGGGACAGCTTGGCCGTGGTGTTGCCGGTGGCTGCCGCGCCAACGGAGCGGGCCTCCAGCACGGCGACCCGCTGGCCCGCACGGGCCAACAGCACCGCCGTGGTCAGACCGGTCAGACCGGCACCGGCCACCACCGTGTCATAGTCGGTCCCCGAGACGAACTGTTCGGTCCCGCCAGCGGGGACGGGGTGGGTGTCCAGCCATAGTGAATGCACGCTGCTCGCCTCTCTGCTCCAGTTCTCGGTACGCTACGGCGACGAGTCCGGGTAGTCGCGGACGGCCGACGCCACGGTGCCAGCATGCCGGGGCCAGGCCGGACTTGGCGAGGGTCGCTACGCGGCGGCCTTGATGCCCGCCCGCGACCTGATGCTCGTCCGAGACCCGGGTGCTCGCACGCCCGCCACCGTCCGGTCGGCCGGCCTACGCGAGCAGGTCGGCGAACCGTCCAATGGCCTCGAGCCCGGTGACCTCACCGGACAGCAGGGGCAGCTCCACCAGGGGGACCTCCGGCAGCGCAGCCTCGAGCACCCGCAGGTGACCGCCCTCAGCTTCATGCCGGTGTGCCAGGAACTCGCCGGCGTCCTGTGGTGAGCGCCGGTTCACCACCAGTGCCGCCGGGTCCAATCCGGTGGCCCGCAGTTGGCCGTGGAGGGCGAGCGTCTCCTGCACGGGCATGCGCTCGGCGGTCAGCACCATGACGAAGGCCGTGGTGGCGGCATCGGCCAGCCGCCGCCGCATGTCTCCGAAGAGCTGTTGACGCCGCTCCAACACCCGACGGATCTCACCATCGCGCACCTCCTGGGCGCTGCGTTCGCGGCCGCCGCGGCGCCGGCCCTCCAGGCCTTGCAGGGCATCCGAGAAACGCTCGGTCTTCTCCCGCCGGCTCAGCAGCCCGTCCGTCCAGGCGGA
Organism: Citricoccus sp. NPDC079358; assembly: GCF_040702545.1. Classification (NCBI taxonomy): domain Bacteria; kingdom Bacillati; phylum Actinomycetota; class Actinomycetes; order Micrococcales; family Micrococcaceae; genus Citricoccus; species Citricoccus sp. NPDC079358. The sequence goes on along the minus strand of NZ_JBFBLI010000003.1, from coordinate 37,278 downwards.
CATGAGTGTGGGCAATTCCAGTAGTCGGGCGGTGTGGCCGGTGGGAGCGGTGTCCAGGACCACCACGTCGAACCGCTCCGACGCCTCCAGCACCGTGGTGGACATCTTCTCCAGCAGCGCCGCCTCCTGGGTGCCCGGCGACTGCCGCGCGAGCTCGAAGTAGCGATCCACTTCCCGGTGCAGGTGTTCCGGCATCAGGCCCTTCACCGTGCGACCCACCGCCGCCAAGTGCTCTTGTGCCACGCGGTCGGGGTCCAGTTCCGTGCCACTCACCAGTCCGGTCCCCGCGCCCTTCCACAGCGTCACCTCGGCGTCGCCGACGGGCCGCTCCCAGAGGTGGCCGAGGTTGTGCGCCGGGTCGGTGGAGACCACCAGGACCCGCTGACCGGCTCGGGCCAGGGCGAGGGCGGTGGCCGAGGACAGGGTGGTCTTGCCGACGCCGCCCTTGCCCCCGAAGAACACCACCCGGCGGCCGCGGAGAATCTCCATCAGAGTCATCATCCGGCGCCCTTTCGTGTTCGGCCCGGCCGGCCACGGCCCCGGGTCAGCAACAGGAGAGTGAATCGAGGGGGGACCGCTCCATGCCCATCCGGCGGTGCCACTCGTGGAAGCGCTCGTACACCACCGGAAGCAGCTCGACCGTGTAGTAGGAGGCCGGGTTCGGCACGCCCAGCGCGTCCGAGAAGACCATCATCATGAACAGGTCCTCCTCGTCCCGCCGGGCCCGCGCGAACGTCGACCGGTAGGGGCCCGCGTAGTAGTCCTGCAGGCCGCGCCCGACGCCGGCCAGTCGCCGGCGCCAGCCCGGCACCCCGGTCTCGGTCACAGTTTCGAGCTGGAGGGGTCCAGCTCGTCGTCCTCAGCCTCGGCGAACTCCACCGGCGGATCACGACGGGCGCGGTTCATCGCCGCCACGGACTCGACGATGACCCACAGGGCGCAGATCAGGATGATCACGTCCAGCACGAGCAGCAGCCAGTTCTGCGTGCTGAAGAACGTCCCGAGCTGGATGATCAGCGCGTACACACTGACGATCGCCACGAAGACCAGCGGGATGAGCACCGGCCACACCGGGCGGCGCAGCTGGATGAGCATGACCGCGATGATGGCCAGGGTCAGGGCCGCCAGCAGTTGGTTGGTGGTGCCGAACAGCGGCCAGATGACCATGCCGCCCGAACCGTCCGCGCCGGCCCCGAAGGACAGGCCCATGGTGACGGCCAGCACGACGAGCGTGGAGACCCAGATGTTCAGCTTGACGCCCATGATCTCGCCGATCTCCGTGACCACGAACCGCTGCAGGCGCACGCCAGTGTCCATGGTGGTGGCCGCGAAGAGCACCGCCATGGTGGCCAGGATGGTGGCGGACAGTGACGTGGGGATGCCCAGCCCGGCATTGAGGAGGCCGCCGCCGGCGTTCACGAAGGCCTCCACGCCGCCGTCGTTGAAGGCCGCATAGACCTCTTCCCACTGGGCCAGGGTCTGGAACCCGGCCGTGGTGGCGATGATGGTGCCCAGGGCGAGCAGTCCCTCCCCGACGGCTCCGAAGTAGCCGACGAAGCGGGCATCGGTCTCCTTGTCCAACTGTTTGGCGCTGGTGCCGGAGGCGACGATCCCGTGGAATCCGGAGATCGCGCCGCAGGCGATGGTCACGAACAGCAGCGGGAAGATCCCGGGGGTCCCCTCCGGGACGTTCTGGTTGAAGGCGGGCGCCACCACGGTGGGGGAGGAGATGGCGATGGCGAGGTAGAGGATCCCGAGGCCGATGAACAGCTGCAAGCCGTTGATGTAGTCGCGTGGCTGCAACAGCATCCACACCGGCAGCAGGGAGGCCACCCCGGCGTAGAGGAACAGCACCACGATCCAGAACGCGTTGGCGCTCAAGCCGAGGATGGTCTCCGGCAGCACGATCGGGAACATGTCGCCCAGGATCATCAGTCCGTAGAGGGACACCACGCCCACGATCGAGACGATCGGCAGGCTCCACTTCAGCCGGTAGATCGCCTGGCCGATCAGCAGGGCCACCACGATCGCGCCCCAGGTGGGAATCACCGCCGTGGGGGTGGAGACCAGCAGGTTGGAGATCACCACGGCGAAGGCCGCGTTGACCATGAGGAGCAGCAGGAAGATGACGATCAGGAACAGATTCCGTCCATGACGGCCGATGTACCGGCCAGACAGGGTGCCCACGGACTGCGCCTTGTTGCGGTTCGAGGCCCACATCGCCCCAAGGTCGTGCATGCCCGCGAAGAAGACGGTCCCGATCGTGACCCACAGGAAGGCCGGGGCCCAGCCCCAGATCACGGCGACGGCGGGTCCGACGATGGGTGCGGCGCCGGCGACCGAGGTGAAGTGGTGGCCCCAGAGCACGAACTTGTTGGTGGGGACGTAGTCCACCCCGTCCTCGAAGCGGTGCGCGGGGGTGGTGTAGTCCGGGTCCAACCGGTACACCTTCTTGGAGAGGTACTTTGAGTAGAGGAAGTAGCCGAGCAGGATCATGGCGACCCCGACCACGGCGAGCACAAGGGAGTTCATAGTGGCCTCATCTGCGGTGTCGGTGCGAGTGACATGGTGCGTTGCCGCACATCCTGCCATCAGGACCCACCTGGACGGAACCGTTCCGGCCATGTCGGGCGATGTCTGACGAGACCAGGCTGGAGGAATTCTCCCCCGCCGCCGCAACGGACCGGCTGGTCAGCCGTCTGATCCCACCAGGGCCGCGGCCGGCGTCGTGAGCTCCGCGCTGTCCTGCCCGCCGGGGCGGGCGCCCTTCACGGCGAAGCGTTCGCGGAGCAGCGGCATGACGAGGAGGCCGAAGCGTTCGGCCTCCTCGGCGTGCGGGTAGCCGGACAGGCAGAAGCTCGAGCAGCCGGCATCCACGAATTCGGTGATCTTGTCCGCCACCTGTTCCGGGTTGCCGACGATCGCGATGCCCGCGCCGTGGCGCACGGTGGCGATGCCGCTCCACAGGTGCTCGTCCACCAGATGGCCCTCGGCCTGGGCGAGCTCCTTCATGCGGTCGTTGGCCTTCGACTCGCTCCAACGCCCCTGGACCGACTCCCGGTGCTCCGCGCTGGCAGCCGAGATCAGGTCCTCGGCGGCGGTCCAGGCCTGTTCCTCGGTCTCGCGGACGATCACCTGCAGGCGCATCCCGAACTCCAAGGTGCGGCCCTTCTGGGCGGCGCGGGCGGTCATATCCAGGACGTTCTTCGCGATGTTGGCCGGGGTGTCGCCCCAAAACAGGTGCACGTCGGCATGGCTGGCGCACAGCTGACGAGCCGCCTCGGACATCCCGCCGAGGTAGAGCGGCGGATGTGGCGCCTGGACCGGCCGGGGCTGGACGTGGACGCCGCGGGCGGTGAAATATCGTCCGTCCACGTCGAAGGGCTCCTCCCGGGTCCAGGCGTCCTTGAGGATCTCGACCGTCTCCGTCAGCACGTCATAGCGCTCGTCATGGCCATAGAACAGCCCGTCCGCGGCCATCTCGGCGGAGTCGCCGCCGGTGATGAGGTTGACGCGCAGCCGGCCGCCGGAGAGCTGGTCGAAGGTGGACAGCATCTTGGCCATGACGGGCGGGGCGATGAACCCGGCCCGGGCTGCCACGAGCATGTCGATCTTCTGCGTCCTCGCCGACACCATGGCACAGGCGATGTACGCCTCGTAGCACTCGGGCATCACGGGGACGAGGAGGTAGGTGAAGCCGGCGTCCTCGGCGGTCTGCGCGATGTGGGTGAAGAGATCCAGGCTGGGCGGCGTGGAGGCGGTGGGGTCCCCGATCCGCGAGGTGTCTCCCATCGTGGGGATGAACCAGCCGAGGTCGATCTCTGTGCCCATGCCTCGTGCACCCTTCTGTCTGCTATCCGTGGCCCGGCACGCAGTAGCGGTGATCCCGGGGCCGTCCTCCGTGACACCAACGATGGTGGTCCGTCCCGGCGAAGACAAGGGACATCTGAGTGTCATCGGCGTGAACATCTTCCGGGGAGTTCCGGGAAGACGCCGGCTACTCCGGGTCGGTCACGTCCGCGAGTCTCGCGCTGAGCGCCTCGACCAGCCGGTCGGCGTCGACCGTCACGGCAGCGCCCGGAGCTCCCGCTCCGATGGAGATCTGCACCCCCGAGAGGGCGACGTCGGCGATGACGGGCCAGGCCGTCGTCGCGCCGAAGGGCGTGATGGAACCGCGCGGGTATCCGGTGACCTCCAGGGCCTCGGCTGCGGAGGGCATGGACAGGCGGTTCACGCCCAACAGTGCCCGCAGCTTGGGCCACGAGATGCTGCGGCCCCCCGGCACGAGGATGAACAGGAAGTCATTCTCGCCGCGGCGCACCACCAGCGACTTGATCAGCCGGCCCGGATCGACCCCGCGGGCCGCAGCCGCCTCGGCCAGGGAGGAGACCGGGCCGTGCTGCGTCAGGGTGTATTCCAGGCCGGAATCCACGATGGCTTGAAGGCCCGCAGGTTGGCTGGATGCAGGTTGGTCGGAATCCGGCTGGCGGGAGTGGGGCTGGTTGTTCACGGCGCCAGCGTAGCGGTTCGAGGCCCGGCGAAGATCCGCCGGCTCCCTGGTTCGAGGTTGATCAAGGTCGAGGTTGCTCGACGCAGCGCCTCGCCGCAGGCAGGATGGGACCATGCCCTCCACACCCCCGCCTCCGGTGCCCGGGGACGACCGGGATTGGACGTTCGTCATCACCGACGGTTGCCCGGACTGTGGTTTCCAGCCGCTCCCGCCGGCCGAGCTGGCCGATGTGTTCGTGGAGCGGTCGACGCGCTGGCGGGACGTCCTCTCCCGGACCGACGCGGCGCAGCGGCCAGCCCCCGCCGTGTGGTCCCGTCTGGAGTACGCCGGCCATGTCCGGGACATGCTGGTGGTGCTTCAGGAACGGGTGGAGGCCATGCTGGGGCAGGAGGGACCGGTGTTCGCCGACTGGGACGGTGACGCGAAGGCCGTGGAACTGGAGTATTGGAACGAGGACCCCCAGCAGACCCTGGCGGAGCTGCAGCGGTCCGCTGCGCAGGTGGGTCGGCTACTGCACGGCGTGACCGCCCATGGCTGGGAACGCTCCGGACGGCGCTCGGACGGCATGTCCTTCACCGTGGCCACCATGAGTCAGTACATCGCGCACGAGATGGAACACCACCTGCACGACGTCGGCGCCTGAGTCAGATCTGGACCGAGCGGGTCCGGCGGCCGGCGATGAGGGCATCGAGGCTGAGGCGGCCCGCGGACGCAGTCAGACCCGCTCAGACGCGGTCGATGATCTCGGTGGCTCCGGAGTGCTCGGCGCAGTGCGCACAGCAGTACATGATGCCGGAGACCTCGGCGCCGTGCCCGAGGATGCGGCATCCGCAGTGGGCGCACGCCGGTGCCATGGTGTGAATGGCGCATTCGAAGCTGTCGAAGGTGCCCTGCCGTTCGCCCATGGTGACGGTGAACGCCTTGTCGTAGTCGTTGCCGCAGGTGTCGCAGACGGCCATGATGACCCCTTTCATCGGGTGGAGTCGGGTGGAGGTGTGCGGTCTGTCCAGCGTAGGAGCGCCCGACGCCGGCCGTACAGGTCTCCAGACCGGTGCGGTCCGGTCCGGTGCGGTCCGGCGTAGGCCGGCAGGGGCCGGCGGGGTGTTCCGGGCCGGTTCGCCCGGCTCAAGCCCGCCCGACTGACGCTCACCCGGATTCGCCAGGCGCGAAGGAATACCTCTATGTGCTCGGAATGGGTTGGCAGCACTCCGCCAGTCCGACAGGGTGGGGGTATGGCTACTTACACCACGACGAATCCGACCACCGGAGCGATCGAACGAGAGTTCCCGAAACTGGACGAGGCTGGGGTGCAGGACGTGCTGCACCGCTCCGACGCCGCCTTCCCCGGCTGGCGCTCGACCGCGGTCCGGGCGCGTGCCGAGATCCTGACCAGGGTGGCCGACGCCTACGCGGACCGCAAGGAGGAGCTGGGCCGGCTCATCGCCACCGAGATGGGCAAGCCGCTGCGGGAGGCCATCGGTGAAGCCGAGTTGGCCGGTGAGATCTACCGCTGGTACGCGGAGCACGGGCCGGACCTGCTGGAGCCGGAGGCACTGGACCCTCAGGGTGCCGAGGAATCGCTGGTCACCACGGAGCCGGTCGGGCCACTGGTGGGCGTGATGCCGTGGAACTATCCCTACTACCAGGTGGCCCGGTTCGCCGCGCCGAACCTGATGGCGGGCAACACGGTCATCCTGAAGCATGCCGAGATCTGTGCCGCCTCCGCCCAGGTCATGGAGGAGATCCTCCATGCCGCCGGCGTGCCCGAGGACGTGTACATCAACGTCTTCGCCGGTCACGAACAGATCGCCACCATGATCGCCGACCCCCGCGTCCGCGGGGTGTCCCTGACGGGCAGCGAGCGGGCCGGCGCCGCCGTGGCAGAAACGGCCGGAAAGAACCTCAAGAAGGCCGTGCTGGAGCTCGGCGGATCGGACGCCTTCATTCTGCTGGAGGATGCCGATGTCGGCCGGGTGGCCCGCACCGCGGCCAAGGCCCGGCTCTCCAACGCCGGGCAGGCGTGCAACTCTCCGAAGCGGATGATCGTGCTGAACTCCCAGCTCGATGACTTCGTGGCCACTGTGACCTCGGTCTTCTCCGAGGCGACCATCGGCGACCCCCTGGAGAAGGGGGTCAAGGTCGGCCCACTGTCCTCGGTGAAGGCACGGGACACCGTGGTGGAGCAGGTCAAGCGGGCCGTGGAGCAGGGCGCCACCCTGCACACCGGCGGTGATGCCCTCGAGGGTGACGGCGCCTTCATGCGCCCAGCGGTGCTGACCGGGATCACCCCGGAGATGGACGCCTACTCCGAGGAGATCTTCGGCCCGGTGGCCATGGTCTATGGCGTCGACTCCGAGGAGGAGGCCGTCCAGTTGGCCAATGACGTGGGCTTCGGTCTCAGCGGATCGGTGTGGGGCAACGACGTCGGCCGGGCCCAGGTGGTCGCCGACCGGCTGGCCGTGGGCATGGCCTACGTCAACGAGCACGGCACCACCCTGCCCGGCCTGCCCTTCGGTGGCGTGAAGCGCTCCGGCTTCGGCCGCGAGCTCGGGCGCTGGGGCATGGGCGAGTTCGTCAACACCCGGTTGCGCCGCACGGCGAAGGCCTGACCTGGGAGTGGACGCCTGGCTCGCCGACCGCCAGCTACTCCGCTGGGTGGCGGACCGCCCGCGCCGACATGACCGCGGCGCCGAGGGCCTGCACCCGGGACCGGAGTTCCCGGTCGGCAGTGGCCACCACCACGGGCCGGGCGGGGGCTTCGGCCAGGAGCCGCCGGACGGTGTCCACGATCTCGTCGTCCCCTCTGCCGGCCGCGTCCACCACCTCCACGCCGTCGGCGGAGTCGAGGCCGCGGGCCTGTCCCTCGGCGACCAGGACGATGTGGGGACTCACGCGCGGGCCGTTCGGGCCGGCGTCGGGCCATGCCAGACCTTCACGTGCCAGGACCGCGAGGTGGTTGCGAAGCGTGAGTGTGGCACCCTTCCGATCGGTCCACCAGCCGTCCGGGCGGGAGCCGACGACGTTGGCGGCATCGACCACGAGGGCCGGGGGCTGGGAGGTCGTCGCCTCGGCAGGTTCCATGGAATCGATTCTCCCGTGGCGGGCGAGTGCGTTCCAGTTTCCGCCGTGGGTAGGCTCGTGACCAGAGCGCCACCCCGATCCTCGAGGGGCCGGCCGGCTGTGCACCGGGCGCCCGGCGCCACCAACCGTTGAACAGGTGAACAAGGGAGTGTCATGAGTTTTCTGGATCCGTCAGTGTGGGGCGGGAAGGTCTATACCGATGGCTGGACCGAGGGTTCGGCCGGGACCGTGGACATCCTGGAGCCGGCCACCGGTTCGGTGTTGGGCCAGGCCGGCATGGCGTCGGCTGACGACGTGTTCGCGGCGGCCACCCGGGCCGCGAAGGCCCAGAAGCAGTGGGCGGCGAAGCGACCCGAAGAGCGTGCGGCCGTGTTGCGCCGGGCCGGCCAGGTGTTCGAGGACCACGTGGACGAGCTGAACTCCTGGATCCAGCGGGAGACCGGAGCCATTGCCGGCAAGGCCGCGATGGAGACCCACGTGGCGGCCAACGAGTGCTTTGACTCCGCTGCGCTGCCGCATCACCCGGCCGGGGAGGTGCTCACCTCGGATGAGCCCCACTGGTCCTTTGCGCGCCGGGTGCCGGCCGGCGTCGTCGCTGTGATCTCACCGTTCAATTTCCCGCTGATCCTCTCGATCCGTTCGGTGGCCCCGGCCCTGGCGCTGGGCAACGCGGTGATCCTGAAGCCGGATCCGCGGACCCCGGTCTCCGGTGGCGTGATGATCATGCGGGCCTTCGAGGAGGCCGGGCTGCCGGCTGGCGTGCTGCAGCTGTTGCCCGGCGGGGCGGAGACCGGCGCCGCGCTGTCCGAGGCGCCGGAGGTGCGGATCGTGTCCTTCACCGGCTCGACGGCGGCCGGCCGGAAGGTCGGGGAGGCCTGCGGGCGCAACCTCAAGCGAGCCCACCTGGAACTGGGCGGCAACAACGCCCTCGTGGTGCTGCCGGGGGCTGACGTCGCGGCGGCGGCCTCGGCCGGGGCCTTCGGGGCCTTCATGCACCAGGGGCAGGTCTGCATGACCAGTGGCCGGCATCTGGTGCACGAGTCGATCAAGGACGAGTACATCAGTGCGCTGCGGCAGAAGGCCGAGCACCTGCCGGTGGGTGACCCCACCGGTCAGGTGGCCTTGGGGCCGATCATCGACGAGAAGCAGCGGGACAACATCGACCGGATCGTCCGTGGCGCCAAGGATGCTGGGGCGACCATCGAGGCCGGTGGCACCTACGAGAACCTGTTCTACGCCCCGACGGTGATCTCCGGGATCGGGCGGGACAATCCGGCCTGGGCCGAGGAAATCTTCGGACCGGTGGCCCCGGTGATGTCCTTCGCCACGGTGGACGAGGCCGCGGAGATCATCAACGCCAACGAATACGGCCTCTCGCTCGGCATCCTCGGTGACGTGGGCGAGGCGATGAAGCTGGCCGACCTCGTGGACGCCGGCAAGGTCCACATCAACGAGCAGACCGTGGCTGACGAGTCCAACGCCCCTATGGGCGGGGTCAAGGCCTCCGGCACCGGGGCCCGTTTCGGCGGCTACACCGCGAACATCGAGGCCTTCACCGAGGTGCAGTGGGTGACGATGCGACCGGACGTCGCCCCCTACCCCTTCTAAACCTCAGCCAGCCCCTCACCTTGAGGGCAGAGAATAGTACTCTTCTGTGCCCGCAAAGCTGGGCGGGTCCGCGGCTGACCGGCACCGCGATGGACGGCGGCCTCACACGAGCAGTGTGGGGCCGCCGTCGCCGTGAACGCGGTCATGCAGGCGTTCCATCCGCCGGTCGAGGTCCAGGGCGGACTGGGCCGCCTCCTTCAGTTCACCCGCGACGTCGGCCGGCACCTCGCCGTCGTACTTGTACTTGATCTTGTGGTCCAGGGACGCCCAGAAGTCCATGGCGATGGTGCGGAACTGGATCTCCACCGGGATCCGGACCATCCCGGTGGAGAGGTACACCGGGACGCGGACCGTGGCATGCAGGGAGGTGTATCCGTTGGTCTTCGGATGGGCGATGTAGTCCTTCACCTGCACCAACTCCACGTCGGGACGGTCCGTGAACAACTCGAAGAGCCGGTAGACGTCCCGCCGGAAACTGCAGGTGACCCGGGTCCCGGCGATGTCCGTGATCTCCTGCCGCCACACGTCCAGGTCCAGTGGCAATCCGCGGCGTTTGGCCTTGGCGACGAGTGAGTCCAGGGACTTCATGCGGGTGGCGAGATGCTCGATCGGGTTGTAGTCATGCAAGTGCAGGAACTCGTCCTGCAGGATCCGCAGTTTCGTCTCCACCTCGCGCATGGCGAAGTCGTATTCGAGGGTCAGCTGCTGGAACTCGCCGCCGATGGCCGAGAGGCGCTGCGCGAGGTCCGGGGACAGAGCGGCCAGACCCAACCCTGTCTCCGGTCCGCCTGGCCCGCGCCGTTCGAGATCAGTGGTGTGCGCCGGTCTTCGCGGGGAATCATCCATGGGTCCATTGTTGCTCCGTGGCCTGTCAGGACGCCGAGGCGAGGCTGGACACCGGCTGTGACGGGTTGGTTCGAACCGGTGGCTCACTCGCTTTCGGCGGTTGCCCGATGCTTGGCCTTCCTTGTCTTCTTCTGCGGTACCTCCAACGTGGGTATGGCGCGAAGCATGTATTGGTCGAATTGCGGCACGGTGTAGGCGGCGTAGCCGTGTTCCGGGGTGTAGAGCAATCCCATGGAAATGAGCTCGGCCCGGGTGGGCGCTTGATTCTGGGATGTACGGCCCATGCGTTCTGCCACATCGTTGGCCTTCTGTGGTTCGGGGCCGAGGTCCGCCATGGCGCGCAGATAAGACCGCTGGAGTTCGGTGCAGCGGTCTAGGCGGACCTGAAAGAAGGACTGGTCTAGTTTGTCGGTGTATCCCGGCACGGCCAACTCGATGTCCTCGACGGTAATCGTGTTGTTGGCGGCAATCGTCCAAACGGCGTACCCGAGTTCCTGGATAAAGTATGGATAGCCTGCAGTGATGTCAAAGGCCAACGCCAGGGCATCCTCATGGAATCGAACACCCTCTGACGTAGCCGGTTTGGAGAGCGCCTTGGCCGCATCGTCCTTGTCGAGATTTCCGATGCGCGGAAACTTGAACAGGCGTTCGGCGTAGGATTTTGCGTCTCCAGCGAACCCGGCGATCTGGGGGAGACCAGCACCGACCATGGTGATGGGCAGTTTGTACTGGGCGGTTTTATGCAAGGCCGTAATGACCCCACCGAGTTGGTCCTTGCTCAGGAACTGGACTTCGTCGAGAAGGATGACGACGCCCGTTTCTTTTTCTTTGGCTACATTGCCGACGGCAATGAAGAGGTCCACGAGGTCTTGGGTCAGGTTGCCATGGTCCGCATAGCCCTCGAGGGACTTGACATCCATCCCAAAGGTGACCGAGCCCTCGGGGCTCGCGGTCACGGAGAATGACTTCACGACTGAAGCGGCATGCTTGAATCCCTCGCTCCATTTCGCCTTGGGGGACATCTGGAGCAGGGCACTGTGGAATCTGGAACCGAGGTCCCTCCTGAAGCCAGACGTATCGTTCTTCTCGGCCTCCATGTCCATGACAGTCCAGGTGTTCTCCATGGCCTTCTGCCTGAACTGCTGGAGCAGAACGGTTTTTCCCACGCCTCGCAGCCCCGTGACGATCATCGACTGTTCTGTCCGGCCGCGTTCGAGACGTGCCAAGAGCACATCGAAGGATTCAAGTTGGTCTTCACGACCGACAACGGCCTCGGGTTCGGCGCCTGCATTGGGCGTATAGGGATTGGTTCGTGGATCCACCCGACCACCTTAGCAAGGTTAGGTAGGTTTAGTGGTTCTCTATAAAGTGGACTAAACCTCATAAGAAGGAGGTCCCGCGAGGTGAGCATTTCCGGAGAGGACAACACCGTCCCGCCGGACCTACCGTGAAGGCACGCAGCGAGAACGTGCACTCACCGGTCTGTCCCACTGAAGGAAATTGTGATGACCACCACCGACCTCTCCCACTACGATCCGGCCCCGGCCACACCCCGCGTGGTGGGCCTGCCGACCTGGCAGGCCGAGCTCGATGCGCTGCGCCGCCGCGAGAAGGCCGCCACCCGCGAACTCGACGCCATCGCCGCGCAGCGCCGCCAGCTGCCGATGGTGAAGATGCCCGACTACACGCTGGAGGGGGCCTTAGGGCCGATCCGGCTCGTGGACCTCTTCGGGGGCAAGCACCAGTTGATCGTCTACAGCCACATGTGGCACGACGGCGCCGAGTACCAGTGCGGCGGCTGCACCTTCTTCTCCTCACAGTTCCCCCGCCTGGAGTTCCTGGAGAACTACGACGCGCGCTTCGTGGTCGTCACCCAGGGGCCGATCGACGAGGCTCTGGCCTACCGCAGTCGCGTCGGGAACCGGATGAGCTGGTACTCCACGGCGGACAGCACCTTCGGGGCCGACGTCGGCGCCCCACCACATGCCGGATACGCCTTCAACGTGTTCCTGCGTGACGGCGAGGACGTCTACCGGACGTGGCACACCGACGGCCGCGGCCTCGAGACGGTGTCCCACGTCTTCGGGCTAATGGACGTGCTGCCCTACGGCCGCCAGGAGGCCTGGCAGCAGTCCCCGGAGGGGTGGCCGGGCGGGGAGGCGTGCCACGGCTGGCCCGAGCCCCAGGACGTGGCCGGTTGGTACGGGGAGGATTGACGATTCGTCATGCAGATGTCCGGTGTGTCGCCACGATTGAGGGGCGACATGCCGAGACTTCGGATGATGGATCTACTGCGGGGTCTCGCGCCGGGCGGTGAACTCTGGAACCGCGGGCCGAGCGAGGCTTAACCTCGGCTCGGGCGTGCACGTCCGAAGTGCATCATCACGTGCACCATGCCGCCCGGATCAGAGGATTGAGCACGATGAAATACATGCTGATCATGCGGGCCACCGACGCCGCGGTGGAGGCCTCCAAGAGCATTCCGATGGAGGAGATGCTCAACAAAATGGGCGCCTACAACGAGGAACTCATGGGCGCCGGTGTGATGGTGGGCGGCGAGGGGTTGGCCTACCCGGAGGACCGGGCGAACTTCGTTCTCGACTTCGCCCAGGACCCGCCGACTGTCTCGGACGCCCCCTACGGCGAGACCGAGGCTTTGTTTAACGGGTTCTGGATGCTCGAGGTCCCCACTCGGGAGGACGCGGTGACGTGGGCCAGCAAGTGCCCACTGGGGCCGGGGTCCAAGCTGGAGGTCCGGCGCGTGCAGACGGAGGAGGACTTCGCCGACTTCGCGGACAATGAGTACATCCAGAAGGAGGCCGGCTGGCGCGAAGAGGTGAACCGGGCGGCAGGCGGGAACTCGTAGGGCCGACCGAGCTTTTCCAGGAGCCCCATGGCGGAATTCGCAGACCGGTACGACGCCGGCCGGCAACTGGCCGACCACCTCGCCTCCCGCGAGTGGTCGGGCGAGGCGAGGGCCGGCGTCGGGCCTCCAGCGGTACTGGGCCTGCCGCGCGGCGGCGTTCCGGTGGCCGAGGTGGTCGCCCGGGAACTGGGCGCGCCCCTGGACGTCATCATGGTGCGCAAGCTCGGGGTGCCCGCCCACCCGGAACTCGCGATGGGCGCCATCGGGGAGCAGGGCGCCCGGGTGCTGGATGCCTCGATCGTGCGGCACTTCGCCGTCACGGAGGACCAGATCGCCGAGGTGGAACGGCGCGAGCAGCAGACCCTGCAGCGCCGCGGGGCGTTGTTCCGGGCGGGCAGGGCGCCGCTGGACCTGACGGGCGCCTCGGCCGTGATCGTGGATGACGGCATGGCCACCGGCGCCACGGCCCGGGTGGCCTGCACCGTGGCCCGCCACCTCGGCGCCGCCCACGTGGTGCTGGCCGTGCCGGTGGCCGCCCGGGACACGGTCAGCCGGATTCGGGAGGACGGCGAGGCCGACGAGGTGGTCGTGGTGGCCACGCCCCGGTTCTTCCGGTCGGTCGGCGAGCACTACGCGGACTTCACCGCCGTGGAGGATGAGCACGTGGTGGCGATCCTTCAGCGATCCTGACCCACGAAGGACCTCAGCAGCTCCGGCCGGGTGCGACATCCGGCAGGATCGGAGACGCGCAGGCTGGGCCACGCCCCTAGCGTGGGAGGACTAACCGAACCGGGAGGACCCATGCGGATCGTCATCACGCAGAACACCACCCTGGACGGCCGGGTCGAGATGCTGGACGACTGGTTCGACCCGGCCGACCAGGACGAGGACCTGGCCGCGGAGCTGATGCGGCAGACCGAGCTGGAGGAAGTGCTACTGCTCGGACGGCAGACCTTCGAGGACTTCCGCGGCTACTGGCCGCAGCAAACCGAGGACACCACCGGCGTGGCCGCGAGCCTGGACGCGGCGGACAAGCGCGTGGTCTCCTCCACCCTCACCGATCCCGGCTGGGCCAACACCACAATCATCTCCGGTGACCCGTTGGAGGCCGTGCGCGCGCTGCGGGAGGAACCGGGGAAGGACGTGATCATCACGGGCAGCATCACCCTGTGCCACGCACTGATCGGCGCCGGGCTCGTGGACCTGTTCCGGATGTTCGTCTACCCGTACTGGCAGGGCCGGGGTCGGTCCTTCTTCCCGGACGGGCACCCCGGGACGGGCCTGCGCCGGGTGGAGGCCCGGGCCTTCGCCGGTGGGGTGACCTACGCGGCCTACGTGCCGCTCGCGGGCCTGGGCTCCGAGCAGGACGACTGAGACGATTGGGGGACTTGAAATGGGACAGCTGATCTACTCAGCCATCGGATCTCTGGACGGCTACATCGCCGACCCGGACGGCGACTTCTCCTGGGCCGAACCGGACGAGGAGGTCCACCAGTACGCCAACGACATGCTGCTCGGCTTGGACCTGCACCTCTACGGCCGGACCACCTATGACCTGATGACCGTGTGGGAAACGGACCCGGACTTCGCCTCGGCGTCTCGCGTCTACGCCGAGTTCGCCCAGCGGTGGATGGACGCGGACAAGGTGGTCTACTCCACCACGCTCGGTGAGGTGTCCACCCGGCGGACCCGGCTGGAGCGCGCCTTCGATCCGGACGCCGTGCGTGAACTGAAGGATTCCACGGGCGGCGGGATCATGATCGGCGGACCCACCCTGGCCGCCCAAGCCCTGCGTGCCGGCCTCGTGGACGTGGTGGACCAGGTCCTGCTGCCCATCGTCATCGGCGGCGGGCTCCCTGTCTTTCCCGACGGCGTCCGGCTGGGTCTAGAACTCGAGGCAGAGCGCCGCTTCGCCTGCGGTGCAGTGGCGGTGCGGCACCGGATTCACTGATGTTCACCATGTACACCGATGTTCATAAGGTACACAGCCGCGCCATCACAGCAAGTTGACGAGCAGCACGAAGGTCAGGGTGCCCAGCCCGATGCTCAGCAGGGTCCGCCGGCCGCAGAGCAGGTGCACCGCGATAGTGACCGCGGCCGCGAGGGCCGCGTGGGCCGCCGTCGTCCAGCGGATGCCGGCGTCACCGGTGAAGGTGCCGGCCCAGGTGGAGGCCGCCAGGATGCCGAGGATCCCCACGGGCATCCACAGCCCGAGGGCCAGCACCAGCCTCGACTCGCGCAGGGGCTTGAGGACGGCGAAGGGCATGGCCCGCAGCGCCACGGTGATGGCGCCGGCGATCACGAGCGCGGCCACCACGTATCCGAGGTCAGGCAACGGTGGTCTCCTTCTCCGGCTGGCCACGCTGCCGGGAGAGCGCGTACCGCACGGCTAGGGCCACCACGAACAGCATCATCGCCACGAACAGTGACTGCTCCGGCAGGAGGAGGTGGGCGGCCGCGAAGCACGCCAGCGCCATGACGAGGGAGGGCACCTGATTCCGTGTCCGGCAGGCGTCCAGGGTCAGGGTGATGAACAGGGCCACCAGGGCGAACTCGAGGCCCTCCACCGGGCCGGGCAAGGCGGACGCGAACAACACCCCGGCCAGCCCGCCGAACACCCAGTAGCACTGGAAGGCGACCTGGGTCGTGAGCAGGCGTGGGGCCGTCCACCCGCGCGGATTGGCCGCGGTGATGGCATAGGACTCGTCCGTGAGGGCGTAGACGGAATAGGCACGGGCGACCGGGTTCCGCACCACGTGCAGCGGGAAGGTGAAGGCGTAGAACACGTGCCGGAAGTTCACCAGCAGGGTGGTCAGGGCGATCGTGGCCAGCGGGGTGGCCGCGGCGATCAGCCCGACCAGCAGCAGCTCCACCGAACCGGCGTAGACCGCGATGGACAGGGCTGGGGCCATCCACCACGGCAGCCCGTACTGGATCACCAGGATGCCGAAGGCCACGCCCAGCGGGAACATGCCGAGGCCGGCCGGCAGGGACAACCGGATGCCGAAGGCGATCTCGGCGCGGCGGCCGCGCGGATCCTCGATCGCCTCACTGGTCATGGATCCATGATCCCCCGTTGCCGGTGCACTCTGGTGGTACGTGACATCTGTGGCTCAATGTGCTGGAGACGACGTCTTCGTCACGTCACGAATCGCTGGTGGCCCAGTGGCTGTCCAGCCAGGTTGAAGACCTGTCCGCAGATCTGTCCAATAGGCCAGCTTGGTACCCAATCTGACAGCAGGTTTCCGTAGCGGCGTGAGGTGTGTAAGCGGGTATACCTGACTTGACGGTCAACTCCGCGCGCTCAGGCGGATCGAGAGGCAGCCCATCGAGAGGGGGGCATGCTGAACGTGAGACGGCACCGTACCGAAGGCGCCCACGCGTGTGGTTCTGGCGGTGCATCCTCCGCGGCACCGACCACCGCTTGTTTTTCCCGTCAGCTGCGTCCTGATGTGTCGCCCCGCGTCGCCATCGCAGGAATGCCGACGGCGACGGCGACGATCGCGGTCGCTAGTGCTGCGGAAGGAAGAACGAAGACCAGGGCACCGATGCCCATCGGCGTGACAAGAAGAGAGATGGCACGGAACGTGCCGATCGAGGCAATCGCGCGCCCACGTTCCTCCGGCCCGACGGCCTCCGTGGCGAGCGCTGGGCCGAGCGTCTGCAGGATCCCCGCTCCCACCCCCGAGATGAACAGGAACGCACTCGCCGGCACGAGGTAGGGCGTCAGGAACGCCATCGAAGCGACGCCTCCGACTGCGAGAGCCGAACCGAGGACAGCCGACAGCCTCACTCCTACCCGACGAACCGGCGTCGCGACGGCAGAACCCACGAGCGCCGCGAGGTTCGCCAGTGCCATCATCGCTCCTGCGACTGGGATCGAATGCCCCGCCTCGGTCAAGAGAACGGGCAGATATGAGTTCAGGATGCCTCGCCACGCTCCCGCTGTTGAGCCCATCCATCCCGCGGTCATCACGCCAGTGCGCCGCCACACAGGAACCGTTCTCTCGACGGAATCCGTGCGCGGCTTCGCGAACGGATCGTATCGGATTAGGAAGGCACAGCTAAGGACAGCCGGTCCTGTGATGCCCGCGGCGATGAAGAGTGCAAGCGTGAGCGACGAGGCGCCGATGATCCCTGCAAGGAAGGGGCCGACGAGCAACCCCACACCGTTCGTCACATTCATGATGGCGAGCGCAGACACCGCTGGTCTCGTAGCTCGTACCACGTGCGTCTGCGTGCCTGTGAAAAAGTAGGCACGAGCGGCTCCCTGGAGGAGCTGCGAGGCGACGAACGCCCACAGCTCATCGGTCACGCCGAGGATCACGCACGAGGCCGCCAGCAGAATCAGCGCGACGAAGATGAAGGTCCGCGTGCTGAATCGATCCATCAGCGCGCCCATGCCAGCTCTCGCGATAATCTGAGTGATGGCGGACACACCGACGAGGAATCCCACGGCTCCTAGCTGGTAACCGGCTGCCGTGGCCACGAGCGGGACGACGACTGTCGCCATTCCGAGCGCAACGGAGAACAGAAAGATCGTCGTCTGGGAAAGGATGTCCTCCCGCCGTGGCGCGGGGGCCGTGCTGTCATGCGCCGACGCCATGTCTCACGTCCGTCCTCGCGACCTCACGGTCGCACAGAGAGAAAGGGGCCCTTCGCGTCCGCGCGATGTTCGCGGAGGCGAAGGGCCCGGTGATTATGTGCGCGAACGTGTCAGTACGATGCTTTGAGCACGTCGATGAAATCCGCCGACAGCTCGTCGAAGCTCGGGATGACGTCGGTCGAGAGTTCCTCGCCCGAGAGGTAGGACAGATCGCGCTGCATCTTCTCGGCCTGCTCGAGAACCTCAGGGTCCTCCATGGCCGTCTCGAGCGCGCCCTGCAGGCAACCGAGCGTCTCCTCATCCATTCCCGCCGGCGCGACGAGAGGACGGCCGTAATCTGTGAGCGATCTGATGCCGTCGATGATGTCTTGCCCGTCCTCGGAGAGTTCGAGTTCGCTGAACACGGTGGCGTCGGCGACATCGGAGGGCGCCTCGTCGGCGAACGACAGCACGGCAGTCGTCTCACCGCCCTTGATGCTCGCGCGGCGGCTGTCGAGCGGACCCGCGATCGCGTCCACGTTGCCCTGGACGAGGGCGAGGTCGGTCTCTGACTGGCTATTGAACCCGACGACGACTTCGGCACCCTTTAGGTCGAATGCTTCGATCAGCGCGTTGGCTACGATGTAGTCGGAGGACCCGCGGCCGGTCGACCCGAATTTGAACCCTTCGCTTTCCATAATGTCTTCCCACGTCTGATACTCGCTGTCCGCATTGGTGGTGACGACCAGATCGTCGATGGCAACGCGGCCGATGTAGCTGAGATCGTCGAACTCGAATTCCGGCCCTTCGGCGTCTGCAAGGATCGCGGCGGCAGCGCCCGTTCCATTGACGATGGCGATCTGACTGCCGTCAGCAGGCGCTGCGGTGAGCTGATTGATCGCGAGTAGACCGCCCGCGCCGGGCTTGTTGATGGGGATCACCGTGGCATCCAGCGCGTTCTCAAGGCCGGGGATAATGACACGTGAGAGCACGTCGTATCCGCCTCCGGCATTGTATGGGATCACGAGCTCGACGGTCTGCCCTTTGAAGGAGGAGCACCCGTTCGCCGCAGCCGCGCCGGAAGATGACCCCTCCTGACCGGACGCCGCGCACCCGGTTAATGCGAGAGCACCGATCACACTCGCGCCCAGGGCGATGCGAGAGACGTGCGAATTTCTTTGGAACATGAACATACCTTCCTTGGTATTTCTGTCAGGTTTTGAGGCGGAGGTCATCCTCCGGGAAGCAAGACCCCGGGAGGACTGGGGATGTACGTCGCCCAGCGCATGAGGACCCACAACAGCCCAGTCAGGACCGCTGTGTATATAAGTGAGAAAAGCCAGGACTTCTTGCCGATGACGATCAGGTATACGAGGGACAGCGCGGCTGCGGCGACGAACAGCCCGCACAGGTAGAGAACGAGGAAGAACCCGGCGATAAAGCCGATCGTCGTCAGCCACACGCGCCGCGAGGTATGCGACAGGACGTACTCCGCATCGTTCGGATCCACTTCATCATCGTCTTCTGTGGGCACTTTGAGCACCGCTGTGTGGTCGTCGACGGGACCGGTGGTCCCTTCGACGCCGGTTTCCAGACGCTGTCGCGCCAGCGCGATTGACTTGCTGATGATTATCCAAGCCGCGCACAACAGGCCGAGGCCCGCAGCCAGCCGGGGCAGCAACATCGATACCGAGGGCGGATAGGTAATGCTTATGGCGATCGCCCCGCCGCAAATGACAAGAATTACACACGAGATTACGAGGTCCGGCATCGCGGACCGGTTCGCCGACTGGGCCGTCACTTTTTCCTTCCAATCGTTTGGATTACCCGGGTACGGGGCCCCTCAGTCGGCTCGTTGGCGATACGTGCGCGGTGATCGCGTCGCACCGAACGGATGCTGAGGAATAGCGTCGCAACCACGATCACACCGACGATGATGACGCCCGGACGGGTGAGCCAGTCGGAGCCGAACATCGTGTTAGAGAGGTTCAAGTACTGTTCGAGAAGCTTTCCGAGCACAAGCGCGAGCAAGAACGGGACGCGTGGCCAGTCCCACCGCAGACACACCACGCCGAGCACCGATGCCCCGATCATGACGAACAGGTCGCCCCAGCTGTTGTTGGTCGTATAGGCGCCGATCACAAGGAACATGAACAGGATCGGCGTGAGAACAGGGCCGCTGATCTTCGTCAGAGCCGCAAGCGGTCGAACGAGCGCGAGCGCGAGGATGACCCCGAGAATGCCGGCGATGACCACCGTCCACACCATTGAAAACGTGACGTCCAGCTGGGTGGTCAGCATGTCCTGACCCGGATTGACTCCCAGCACGAGGAACCCGCCAAGTAGGACCGCCGTCGCCGCTCCGCCGGGAATCCCGAACGCGATCGTGGGGATGAGCGAACCCGCGTCTTTCGCGTTGTTCGTCGCCCCCGCCGCCACGAGGCCATCTACAGCACCCTTGCCGAATTGATCGGGGTTTTTGGACGATTGGCGCGCCTGTCCGTATGAAATCCACTGCGCGACAGTGCCGCCAAGACCCGGGAGCATTCCAATGACCACGCCGATCGATGACGAACGGAGCACCACGGGCCAGTGACGGAGGGCATCGGCCACACCACGCATCGTGCCCGTGAGTTTGGTATCGCCGAGCGGTCCGCTAGCGATAGACGACCGGGTCAGCATCAGCTGGAGCACCTCGGCCCCGCCGAAGAGGCCGACGACGACGGGGATCAGCTCGATGCCGCTCCAAAGATACATCTGATCGAACGTGAACCTCGGCACGCCCGCGGAGGGGTCGGAACCGACATAGGAGACGAGGAGGCCGAGGGAGACCATCGCCATCCCCTTCGCGGGGCTCTTGCCAGCGAGCGTCACGACGAATGCCAACCCCAGGAGCACGAGCATGAAGAACTCGGGTGGTCCGAGCAACAGCACGAGGGGACGGATTACCGTGATAAAGACGCCGAGGACGATCGCACCGAAGATCAGGCCGAGGGCGGAGCTGGTGAGTACAGTTCCAAGCGCGCGCCCCCCCTGTCCCTTCTTTGTCATGGGGTAGCCGTCGAGCACCGCGGCCGCCGACGTGGCTTCGCCCGGTATGCCGAACAGTACGGACGTGATGTCGCCGGCTGTCGTTGTCACGATCCACATGCTCAGGAGGAACACAAGTCCTTGAACCGGCTCCATTGCGAAAGTGAACGGAAGCAGAAGGGCGAGCGCCACGGCACCACCGAGTCCCGGCAGGATCCCCACGACGAATCCGATGAGCATGCCGCAGACCATCAGACCCAGGGTCTCCCACTGGAGCACCTGGCCGAGACCACTCATGATCACGTCGATCACGCGAGACACCTCCTCGTGCACGCACTGCGCGAAGCGTGCAAACCCCCGCTGCTCCCGGTTTCTCGATACAGCGGTCTCGAAACCCGCCTTCGCGTCGCTGACACCATCGAACGCCTTTCTTCACATTGTCGTGATTCGCAGGGCACTGCTTCCGGCCCCTTGTCCGAACACGGGGATGTGATCGGAATCATAAAACGAATGGATGGACCATACCACCAATAGACCTTCCATCAACAGGAGTATCCTCGTCGTGTGCACCCCCGCCCCCATGCGATGGCAGACGCGTGGCGCCCAGCCCCTCGCGACCGCGGTTTTCGATTGACCTCGACGCACCTGAATGATAGGAGACGGCATTGTCCGCCACCCCCGCAAACCCGCCATCCACGCAGCTCTTCAACCAGGTGAATGTAGACCGCGCCTCTCACGTCATCGTGGAGCAGATCCAGCAGCTAATCAGGGATGGCAGCCTAAAGCCGGGCGACCGCCTGCCGAACGAACGCGACCTCTGCCAGCAGCTCGGCGTCAGCCGCGTCACGGTTCGCGAAGCACTCCGCGTCCTCGAGGCAACGGGATTGATCCAGGTACGACTCGGCGCACACGGTGGGTCGTTCTTAACCTCCCCCTCGGTCGAGATCGTGGGGGAGAACCTCGCACACCTCCTGACTCTCTCGCCAATCACAGCGAGTGCCGCAACAGAGGCACGCCAGATATTTGAGCTCGGGATCCTCCCCCTCATCCTGGAGCGAGCGAAGCCGGAGGACATCGCCGCCCTCCGTGGCCTCGTGGCCGACGCGAAGGCCGCGAAGGCCGATGGCGTCTACTCCACGGACATGTCTGCCGCATTCCACGTGCGACTGGCGGCATGTACGCATAACCCGGCGATCGAAGCACTGATGCAGAGCTTCCACGGCCCTCTCATCTCGTCCCTCCGTGAGGCGAAGACCGTCGCCCCGGACATGGGCATCAAGGGGGTCGAGGAGCACAGCGGCATCATAGACGCAATCGAAGACGACGACCTCGCCCGCGCTCGTGCGATCCTCACCCAGCACCTTGAGCGAACGGCACAACGAGTCGCCGCCGTCGACCAGTAGGCGCTAATCCGAAACGATGTGGTCTAATGGTCCTACCCTTAAGGAGGACCATGGACCACATCGAAACGTCGCCAATGTCCGTCGGCACCCTGATCATCGGAGCCGGCCAAGCTGGACTGCAGCTCGCGGTCACTCTGCGAGAGTTAGGCGAAACGGCACCGGTCACCGTCGTTGGCGGAGAGAGCCGGCCACCGTATCAGCGCCCACCATTGTCGAAAGCCTTCCTCAGCGGCAAGGCCGAGGAGCACGAGCTGGCACTCCGCGGCGCCGACTATTACGCAGCGAACGACATCACCCTCATCTGCGGCGAGTGGGTCGAGACAATCGAACTCGACGACGACGCTGCTGGGTCAGGCGAAGCAGTGACTCGAAGCGGCCGGACGCTCGCTTTCGACCGGCTTGCGTTCACCGTTGGCGGCACGCCTCGTCGTATGCGTGTGCACGGAGCTGAGCTTGCAGGGATCCACTATCTGCGGACCCTCGACGATGCCGTCGCGCTCAAGGGATCCCTCGACGACGCGTCTCGCGCGGTCGTTGTCGGCGGCGGCTTCGTCGGTCTCGAGATCGCAGCGGCGGCGACGGCGAGCGGAAAGGACGTCACCGTCCTGGAAGCTCAGGACCGCCTCATGGCACGCGCTGTCGCCCCCGAAATGTCCCGTTTCTACGCAGACGCACATCAGCGCCGTGGCACACACATCGTGCTCGATGCTGCCGTGTCGGGTTTCCGTGGAACAGATCGCGTGAGCGGTGTCGAACTGGCAGATGGTCGTGTGATTGAGGCCGACGTTGTGATAGTCGGCATCGGCCTGATTGCCCACGCGGAGCTCGCCGCCTCGGTGGGGCTGGCCAGCGATCGCGGAATCGACGTAGACGCCGTCGGGCGCACCCGCATCCCTGGCATCGTCGCCGCAGGCGACTGCGCGGTGACCTCCCACCCCGTCCACGGCCCTATCCGCCTCGAGTCGGTGCCGAACGCGATCGCACAGGCGAAGGCAGCCGCCGCCGCCTTAATGGGGCTCGAGCCGGATGCTACGGCGGTGCCGTGGTTCTGGTCAGATCAGGCCGACCTCAAACTCCAGATGGCCGGGCTCACGATGGGCCACGACCATGTGGTCGTTCGCGGCGATCCCGACAGCGAGCACTTCTCTGCGCTCTACTATCGCGATGGTGAGCTCGTATCGATCGAGTCGGTCAACTCTCCGCGCGACTACATGGCGGCGAGGCGCATTCTCGAGGCAGGCGGGAACATCCCGCCGGAGGCCGCTGGGGACACGGACATCCCGCTGAAGACCCACCTCGCGAGGATGCACCTCACGAGGTGACGACGCGACGCAGTTCGGCCGGAGCCCCGCCAGGGTGCTCCGGCCGAACTGCGTCAGATGACGAAGGACTCCAGCGACTCGGGGGCGAACAGATCCTCGGGCTCTCGACGCGATCCGGATAGTCCCTGTTCATGGTGGTATCGGAGGAACGTCGTGAGCACCTCGCGTTCGGCGCTACCCAGCCCATACGACCAGTAGTCGTCGCCCAGGAGGTCCCGCGCTTCTTCGAGATGCAGCATCAGCCATGGCTCCATGAACTGCAGTGCCGAGGAGTCGTAGATGCGCGCTGTCGCCTGCGCCTTCGCTGTGGTCAGAGCCTTCGTCAGCGATTGCGCAACCCACCGGTGGCGCTGGTACAGCTCGCGACGTAGCACGACGACGTGCATGATCGGAAATATTCCAGTGTCCCGGAAGTACGCCTGCTCGGCCTTCTTCGTGTCGGGGAAGAGCCGCGCGATGCGCCCGCCCGGCTCCCCGAAGGTGCTCGGGATCCGCGGTGCGAAGATCGCGTCGAGGTCGCCGACGGCGAGCATCTCGGACAGCGTGCGGTCCGAGGGGATCGGATGGATGTCGAACGGCACATTCACAACGCCCTTCTCGATCCGCCCGGGCCTCTCCTGGCCGCCGGTGAAGAACGTCGACGCGTCGAGCGGCAGGTCGTGATGGTCGGCGAGGATCCCTCGCTGCCACACGCACGCGGTCAGCTGAACCTCGGGCATGCCGATCCGCTTGCCGCGCAGGTCGGAGGGCTTCTCGATCCCCGCGTCGACATTGATGAACATCCCTCCGTGGCGGAACTGACGCGACGTGTAGATCGGCAGCGCGACGAACGGCGGTTCGTCTCCCACATCGAGCGCGTTGAAGGTCGAGACATAGGTCGACAGCGACATCTCCGCCGCATCGAACTCATGGTGCCTCGCCATGCGGAAGAAGGTCTCCTCCACGGGCAAACGCAGGTACGTGAGGTCGATGCCGTCGATCGCCACGCTCCCGTCCTCGACCCCGCGGGTGCGGTCGTAGTCGCCACACGCGAAGGTCAGCTGTAGGCGACTCAACCGTTGCTCCTTGTCAGTCTGGCGGTGAGCCGCGGGTAGATGCGCAACGCGTTTTTGTGCGTGATCGCATCCCAGTCGGCCTGCGACCGTCCAGATGCCCGCAGGTAGGTGAGGGTGTCATCCCATTCCACGCCGGTGTCGGGGTCGGCCCCGCGCACGGCTCCGAGCATCTCCGAGGCGAAGAGCACGTTCGATGCCGGGATCAGGTCGACGAGGAGGTCGTATCCGGGCTGGTGGTACACCGCCGTGTCGAAGAACACGTTGCGCAAGAGCTCGGAGGGATCCTGCCAGCCATTGCGCATCGCCAGTCCACGGTAGCGGCCCCAGTGATAGGGGACCGCGCCGCCGCCGTGGGGGATGACGAGCCGCAATCCGGGGAACCGGGTGAACAGATCCGATGGGAGCAACTGCATGAAGACGCTCGTGTCCGCGTTGAGATAGTGCGCACCGAGCGTGTGGAAGTTCGTGTTGCACGCCGTCGAGACGTGCACCATGAGGGGCACATCGAGGGCCTCGGCGGCCTCGTAGATCGGGAACCACGACGGATCCGTCAGCGGCTTACCCGCCCACGTCCCAGAGGGGTCCGGGTTGAGGTTAGCGCCGACGAATCCGAGTTCCTCCACGGTGCGTCGCAGTTCGGCGAGTACGCCTTCGAGGTTGCCTTCGGGAGTCTGGGGGAGCTGTGCGACGGGAGCGAAATGTGCGGGGAACAGCTCGCTGATGCGGTGGACCATGTCATTCGACGCCTGCGCCCACGCATTCGCGATATCGGCATCCGGTTCGTGATGTGCCATCCCGGAGGCGCGCGGCGAGAACAGCATGACGTCGCCACCGCGCTCACGCAGGACCCGAAGCTGATTGTCTTCGACACTCTGGCGAATCTCTTCGTCCGAGACCTGGTCACTGAGAGCCGCCGCGCTCGGCGATTCTCCCCGAAGCTGTGCTGTACGGAACCGATAGAGCGGTTCCGGCTCTGTCGTGTAGTGCCCGTGTATGTCGATGATCATGATATCCGCCTTTCTTTCCACATGCTGTAGTCGACGTATCGGATTCCTGCGGCCTCGATCATGGGTCGCATGTTGTTCACATCGAGCGCGATCTCGCCCGCGAGGTACCGGGCTCGGGAGATCTCTTCCTTCTCTTCGCGGTCTTGCGCGGCAACCAGCACCCCGGCGACCCGTGCACACGGCACAATCACGACGCCGTCATCGTCGGCGAGCACCGCGTCGCCTGGATGCACGATCTGACCCGCGATCGAGATCGGCACGTTGACATCGCCGAGGTTGCCCTTCGTCGTGCCCTCGGCGGAGACGTAGCGCGACCACACTGGGAAGTCCATTGCCTGCAGGTCGGCGACGTCACGCACTCCGGCGTCGATTACCAGGCCTCGCACCTTCCGGGTCTTCAGCGAGGTGGCGAGCAGGTCGCCAAAGTAACCCATGTCGCACGGCGCCCTCGGTGTGACGACGAGTAGGTCGCCTTCCTGGCATTGCTCAACCGCCACGGCGATAGTCGTGTTGTCGCCAGGAGCGACCGTCACTGTCACAGCCGATCCGGCTACGCGCGTTCCGCTCTGGATCGGTGTGATCGCCGATGCGAGCAGTCCAGTGCGGCCCTGCGCCTCGTGCACCGTGGCGACGCTGTACTCGGCCAGTGTGTCAACGAGGTCGAGGGGCGTGCGTGGCGTTCCTGTCACGACGAGGCCGGCCATCAGGCTGCCCCGTTCGCGCTCGTCCGCCCGCCAGGCTGGCCGATCATCTCGGGCATCATCGAGATGTGGATCGCGTCTTCATCGGTCTGGCCGGCGAGTACTCGAATCGCGTGATCGACCTGGTCGATTCCGTACCGGTGTGTAGCGAGCTTTTCGAGGGGGAACCGACCCGATGCAATTTGGGCGACGGCGAGTTCGCAAGCGCGGTACGAATGGCCACGTGCAGACTTGATCGTGATCGACTTCTCGGTGATTCTCTTCAGTGGGAAGTCAGGAAAGGCGGCCAGTTCGCCTTGCACGAGCAGCGTGCCTTGGCGACGAGTAAGGACGTCGACTCCGAGTAGCAGGGGTGCCGTGCCGGCGCGCGATGTGCAGTCGAGCACGTAGTCGACCCCGCGTCCCTCGGTCAGGTCCATGACCTTTTCGCGCGGATCCTCCGTCAGGATGTCGATGACGTCATCGGCACCGAGTTCGAGCGCGAGGTCGAGCCGCTCCTTGTCACGAGTGGTGCCGGACACAATGATTCGCGAGGCGCCCGCCTGCTTCGCCGCGACAAGCTGTGAGAGCCCTTGCTGGCCGGGTCCCTGGATGAGCACGGTGTCGCTGTACCCGATGCCGGCGGTGAGCAGCGCCCATTCGATGCCGTTCGACAGCGGCATGACGAGTCCCGCCAGTTCAGGCGAGATCGTCTCGGGGATCTTGTGAAGCACCGCATTCCATGGCAGATACATGTGCTCGGAGAATCCGCCCCAGAGGCGACCGGGCATGTCGGAAGATGTGTAGCCGAACCGACGCGCGTCGGGGTTCGTACGCCAATCGGTCGCTTCGCAGTGGCGATACTCACCAATGCGACACCACTCGCAGTTGTAGCAGGCCACGTAATGCTCGACGAAGACTCGGTCGCCCTCTGTGAGCCCGTGCCGGATCCTGAACCGCTCTCCTGCCTCGACGATCACGCCGACGTTCTCGTGCCCCATGATGACGGGCCCCTGAGTCGAGGGAGCGTCGGGAGGCGAGAAGTACAGCTTGGCGTCGGTGCCGCAGATGCCAGCCACCTCGACCTTGAGCAGTGCCGAGTCGGCGTCGATGCGCGGCTTGGGGAACTCGCGCATCTCGGTCGATCCGGGTGCTGTACGCACAGCTGCGAGAACTGAATCAGTCATGGGCACGTCCTATGAGCTAAGGATTGGCGTAATGGTCAGACCAGGCTAGCATCCGACACAGACAACGTTTCTGACCCCACGGAGAATCCATGCACTTGTCACTACTCACGCGCCCACAAGGCGCGAACCGCGCACTTATCGAGGGCGAGGTGTCGCCGTCCGAGCTCCACTTCGACTTCGTCGATGAACCCGTCCTCGTGAGGGGATTTCGGAAGATGGTGCGCGGCCTCGAGTTCGATGTCGCCGAGATGGCTCTGACCACATATCTCACAGCGAAGGAGCACGGCGTCGCGTTCACCGCACTGCCGATCTTCCTCGTGCGCGATTTCCACCACCGCGCCACCCAGGTGCTGCGCAAGAACAGCGGCCGACCCGCCACAGACCTTGTCGGCAAGCGCATCGGCGTGAGCCGCGGTTACACCGTGACCACGGGCGTCTGGGGCCGCGCCGCCCTTGCCGATACCGGTCTCGATCTCGACTCGGTGACCTGGGTGTGCTCGGGCGACGAGCATGTCGCCGGGTATATGCCACCGAAGAACGTGGTGCGTGCACCCGAGGGGGCGACGCTCGAGGAGATGCTCCTCGCCGGTGAACTGGATGCCGTCGTCGGCGCCAGTATCACGCACCCCGACGTGGTCACACAGATCGCAACCCCCGACGACGCGGCAGCCGACGTGCTCCGGCAGCGCGGCGTATTCCCCATCAACCACCTCGTCGTCGTGCGGGACGAGCTGCTCGCACAGCACACCGATCTGGCATCGACGTTGTTCGCCGCTTTCACCGAGGCGAAGCGTCGCTACGTCGAGCAGCTGTGCAGTGGCCCCGGCGACAACCGCCAGGATCAGGTCCTGGCGCGGGTCATGCAGATCACGGGATCAGACCCCCTGCCGTACGGCCTCGAAGAGAATCGGGCGACGCTCGAGGAGCTCATCGACAACGCGATGAACCAGCACATCGTTCGCACCCGCCCGGCGATCGAGGACATCTTCGCCGACGGAACGCGGGAGCTTCGAGGCTGATGTCCGTTCTCGCACGCATCGCCATCACAGGAGACCACCACGGCGTGCGGCTCATCGACCGCATCGTGGGCGCCTTAAGTGCGAAGGGACACCATGTCTTAAACCTGGCCCCGCGCGGCGGCACAACGGTGGACTATCCGCCGTTGTGCGCTGCGGTCGGCCGGATGGTCGCCCGGGGTGATGCCGACCTCGGCATCATCGTGGGCGGCAGCGGCCAGGGCGAGGTGATCGCCTGCAACAAGGTGCGCGGGATCCGCGCGGGGCTCGCATACTCCGAGTTCTCAGTCGATATCTCTCGCGGCAACAACGATGCCAATGTGATGGTGATCGGCACAAAGGTCATCGACGACGAGACTGCTTTCGGGCTTCTCGATCGGTGGCTTGCGACGCCGTTCAAGGGCGGCATCCACGCCGAGCGGGTCGCACAGATTGCGCGTATCGAGACCGGCCTCGGGCGGGAATGATTGCTTGGTGCGGGTCGGCCCGGCCCGTCACGACGGACACTGATCTGCTCCAGAACCGGCAATAACTGCGGGGTGTCCCCCGGCCTGGCGCTCGGTCAGGATGATGCTGATCGGCATCCCTGCGCCGTCGACGGTCAGGTGGATTTTGGAGGTCAGTCCTCCTCGGGATCTCCCGATGCATTCCCCGGCCACAGCGATGGTCTCGACCGGATCAGAGCAGTCCCCTTTTTCCGGACCCCGGCGGCATGCTGATGGGCCCGGATGGAAGTGAAATCGGCGGAGAGTACCCATTCGACCTCGCTGGCGGCGTCGTCCTTGACCACCGCCTCGTCCAAGATCCTGGCCCAGGTGCCGACCATGGTCCAGGTCCGCAGCCGCGCGTGGCAGGTCTTCCACGGCACGTCCCGCCAGGGCGCGCCGGTGCACAGTTTCCACTTCGATCCCGTTGATCATCTGCCGGGAATCACGCCGCGGCCGCCCTTGCCACTGGTCGGTAACAGCGGCGCGACGCGCTCCCAAGCTTTGCCCGTCAGTTCTCCACGTCCAAACACATGCCCCAGGATTAGGAGGCTCAAACAACGATTTAAAGGCCACCACACCACGGCCCCAACCACTAACACGACACACGCTAGGCAATCTTGGTGAGTTTGAGAGTAGTTTCTCGAGTGCTGCGGAGGATGAGATTACCTAACCGACGGATCTTCTGGGTAGGAACAACGCAGGTAACTCCCGCAGCGGCAAGACCACTCAGTCTGTATACATCTCCAAGGCCCTGGGGACATCACCGTGCCCGCGGTAGAGGACGTAGATGCTTCACCGCTGGTGAGTGTGAACAACGTAGAGGTCGCAGTTGGCTTCGCTAGCGACGGTTCGCGCAATGCTCCCCAGAACCCTGGCGGGCCCTTGCACTCTTCTATTGCCCACCACGATGACCTCGGCGCCTAGTCTTCCAGCTTCGCTAATGAGTGCAGCTCCGGGCGCCCCTTCGATGGACTTTGAAATTACCGTCAGTCCCGGGAAATCCGTGCGCAAGCCGGCCGCTACTGTTGAAGCTGTGTGCTCAGCGTCGTTGGCGTATCGGGCGACCAGCGTGTTGTATGCGTGGGTCCTAACTGCCTGCTCATCCTTGCTATGAAGTACCTGAACGGTTTCGTTCGTCTTCACGGTAAAAGCAGACAGGACATGCAATTCAGCTCCGAAGGATATAGCAATAGAAGCCGCCTTCTCCGCGGCCCTCAGGGCGGTCTTGCTGTCATCCACACCCGTTAGGATAATTCGTGCCATAATTTCCTTTCGAAACATTCACCCAGTTTAATGGCTCATCATTATTCATTCATCATAGTGAACTTTATCCATATTAATGTGATGGTCTTCACTGTCATGCCGTTCCACGCCGATCGGGTCGCGCAGCTCTCGCGTATCGAGAGCGACATCGGCGCGTAGTGAGCGCTTCTCGCCGAGACCGCTGGTTCAGTGGCGTGAGAGGAACTCGCGCACGCGTGCCGTCGACGCGTCAGGCGTCTGCTCGACGACCGGCACATCCCAGTACTCGGCCTGCGGCAGGCACTCCTCGAGGTAGCGCGCGGCCGAGCGGGTGTGCGAGAGATCTTCTCCGGGCACTACGAGTGCAGGGACTTCTAGCAGCTGGAGATCCTCTGGCTCCGGCCCCGGAACGGTGTCGCGGTCGAACAGCAGCCGCGCAGATCCCGACACGATCGCCTGGTACCGCCCGAGGCTGGTGGCCGCATAGCGCTCGGCGAATGCCTTATCTGTGCGGAGCATCGCGGCCCAGGGCCCGACGCGGGGATCCTTGGTGAACCCCGCTGTGGTGGACCGTGCGTGCTCGACGACGGCCTGCACGCCGTGTTCGAGGGCGAACCCGAGATGCTGCGTGAAGCGCCTGTGCTGGGCTGCCCGGTAGGTCACCCCGCCCGCTGGCGAGAACAGCACCATGCTGCGTACGCGTTCCGGCTGCGCGATTGCGAGCAGCGCGGCAGACGAGCACCCGACGCACCCGCCCATCGTGTGCACCGCGTCGAGCCCGAGGTGGTCGAGCAGGCCGATCGCCTGATCGATGTACTTCGACCACGCCAGCCGCTCGAGGCGA
Organism: Citricoccus sp. NPDC079358; assembly: GCF_040702545.1. Taxonomy (NCBI): domain Bacteria; kingdom Bacillati; phylum Actinomycetota; class Actinomycetes; order Micrococcales; family Micrococcaceae; genus Citricoccus; species Citricoccus sp. NPDC079358. The sequence goes on along the minus strand of NZ_JBFBLI010000003.1, from coordinate 6,508 downwards.
CCGCTTGATTGGCCGGACTCACGCCGGTCGAACACGACGCAGGTGTATTCCTGCGATAGGGCATCGACGAATCCAAGCTGCTTGTAACGCCCGAATGTCGTCCAATTGTCCAGGCTCGAGTCGAAGCCGCCTGGGCTGAACATTAGGATCGGCGGACCGTCGCCGACCATCTCGTAGCGGGTGCGGATGCCCCCCACTTCAACAACGGGCATAGCCCTCTCCTCTGTTTCGTCAGCTCGCGCTAGGGACCTTGATGCCGCCACGGATTTGGCGCCCCGCGCGGATGTCCTCTGCGCAGGCGGCAAGCCCGTCGTACGCGATGCGAGCCATGTTCGCGTACGTGTCGGGCTCGGCATCAAGCCATTTCTCGTTGTATCCGAGCGCCGCCGTGGCCATGCGGATCCTGCCGTCCAGCCACGGCCCTCCGCCGAAGCCGCCGAGCACGGGGATCGAGACCGCCTGGGCGACGGCCGGCCCGACGACCGGCCCGGAGTTTGTGAAGTTGAGCAGCACGGCGCCCGCCGCCTCTAGCCGCTTGGCCTCGGCAACGAGCTCATCCGTCATTTCATCCGGCACCTGGGCGGCGTGAGCGGCCGAGTAGTCGACTCCGTACTTCAGCGAGGTCTGCGGCGTGATCCCGAACTGCGCGAAGACTGGGATCCCCGCTCGTGTGAGTGCTTCGACCTCCTCGGGGAAGTCGGCCGCGCCGTCGAGCTTGACGAGGTCGACGCCAGCCTCCTTCACCAGGCGGATCGCGGCGTCCAGCGCACCGCCCGACTGAAGCGGCCCGAAGGGGAAGTCACAGCTCAGGAGCGCGTTCGTCACGCCGCGGCGTACCGCCCTCGCGACCACGAGCAGCTCGTCGAACGTGATTTCCAGCGGATTCGGCTGACCCCACAGGTTGACGCCGACTGTGTCACCGACAGAGACGATGTCGGCGCCGACGCGGTCGGCGATGCGAGCCATCTGGTAATCCCAGGCGACGAAGCAGACGGATTTCTCATCCGCATGTTTCATGGCCTGAAGCTGAGGGATCGTCTTCACGCCCTGATCGCCTTCAGCAGTTGGAAGAGGTCGTCCTCGTCCGCGGGAACCAGGAGGATGCGGGCATATGGGCGGATCGCGCTCAGCGCGTCGCCGCCGAGCGGACCCGCGTCCAGCAAAAGCAGGCCCGCCGTCATGATCGACCGCTCGCGACAGGCAGCACCCACTGTGGCGACGGCTGTTGAGACGATCGAATTCGTAGCGACCATGATGACGGAGTCGGAGTGCTCGATTTCCATCACCATCGGGCGCCCTTCGCCCTTCAGGGTGACGAGCTCCTCACCAGAGTCGGACGTCGTGTAGAACTGCGCCTGCCCCCAAGGGCCGTCGGAGACTGACCGCACAGACTTCTCCGCCGTCTCGTCGAATGCGACCACACGGGTCGACCGGGCGTACGCCAGCGGATAGTCGATGCGGTACGCGGCCTCTTCTGTCGTGGCCGCTCGCGCGCAGGCGCTGACCGAGATAGGTGTAGTCATGATCACACCGTGGTCTGACGCACGCCTTCGCGTGCCTCAAACCCGTCTCCGATGCCTTCGACGAACGGCTGGTCCGCCGGAAGGACAATCGCCACGGAACGGATCTGCTGGTGCTCGGGGACATTGCCCATCGGCTCGGTACCGTGATCACGCAGCGCCTCGACGACGCGACGCAACTTCTGACGAGCCTTGATGATTCCCGCATCGGTCGCGACGAGTCGCTCTTTCGTGCGATCAACGGTCGGGCCCATACTCTCCTGCAGGGAGGAGTCCTGGATCGCGATGCCCTCGACTCCCGAGAACAATTCACCCGTCTTCTGCTTCTCGCGATTGATCAGGTAGTCGTTGTCCTTGTTGGCCTCGGGACGATACGTGCCGGGAATGTTCTTGCTGTGTACACCCGCCCCGGCCTTCATCGCCGAGACCTCCGCTTCGGTGAGGTCGCGCGTGGGGTGGTAGTCGAAGCTCCAGGCCCAGCAGTTCTCATCGTCGATCGGCACCCAGAAGTGACCGTGCACGGGGTGGTCGCCACGCGGCGGAACCATGGTGAAGTTGGGTAGCACCCAAGGGGTAACGCGCCAGTAGTAGTGGCCCTCTTCCGCATTGCGGCGTGCGCCGATCAGCAGTCCACCCTCGTTCTCGACGACTTCGAAGGAGGGTTTCAGATCGCCTTTGTTGTACTGATTTCCCTTCGCGCCCGCGAACAGCGGGTCGGCCTCGAGGCCGGTGCCCGTCGGGCCACCACCATGCAGCCACGTCACGTGGCTGGAGTCGATCCCACCCTCGAGCGCCTGGAGCCAGTTGCTCTCCTGGAGGCGCTTGGACGTGAAGGTCTGCCCCGAAGGAACGGTCGCGAACTCCCACGTCGGAAGCGGCGGCTGCTTCTCGGGGTCCCCGAGGTAGGCCCACAGAAGGTCACCCACCTTGACCAACGGGTAGGAGCGCAGCTTGACGTTCTTGCAGAACTCAGAGTTGTTGAGCTCGCTGGGCACCTCAATCGCCTGTCCATCGGCGTTGTACTTCCAGCCGTGGTACGGGCAGCGGATGCCGCCGCTCTCGACACGGGCGAAGAACATCGACACGCCGCGGTGCGCGCAGAACTCATCCATGAGTCCGTACTCGCCCTCAGGCGTGCGGACAGCGATGAGCCGCTCCGAAAGAATCTTCACGCGCACGGGGGGGCACCCGTCCTCGGGCAGCTCATCAGTATGCAAGACCGGCTGCCAATAACGCCGGAACAACAGGCCCATGGGGGTGCCCGGACCGGTCTGCGTGAGCATGTCATTGATATCTGGGCGCAGCATCGCTATCCCTTTCCTCTCAGTGCCACGCTTCAGGGCGTGGCTCAACAACGAGCCCGTCGAGCTCGTCAGTAATGGTGATCTGGCAACCGAGACGGCTGGCCTCCGTATAGTCCGACACCCCGAGATCGAGAAGGTCGGCTTCCATCTCGCCCGGACTGCCGACTCGATCGCGGAACTCGTCCTTGACCCAAACATGGCACGTGGCGCAGGACATCTGCCCTCCGCATTCGCCGACGATGCCGGGGACGCCAGAGCGCACAGCCGCGCTCATCACGTTCTCACCGATCGTTGCATCGACCACGCTCTCGTCATCGCCGCTCCTGGCGTACACAACCTTGGGCACTCGAGGCTCCTCCCAAATAACTAATGGCCTGACCAATGTACCTCAGGCTGGGGGTCTGTCAAGAAGAATCCGTCGGCGCACCCATCCGCTTGCTTCACGATCGCGCTCTATGCTGACGGGAAACGAGCGAGGTCGAGACCTCGGCGGTAATGCGTGCGTCACCAGCAGGCGCAGTGCAGGCGCACCCAACGGATGACAAGGAAATAGCATGCCCAACAGCTTCGTAGAAGAGCGAACACTCATCGCCGGCGCATGCCGTGTGCTCGCGAACCGCGGCCTCGCTGACGGAGTCCTCGGACACATCAGTCTGCGCGTCGACGACGAGAATCTCCTCGTGCGCTGCCGAGGCCCGCGCGAACGAGGCCTCGGCTACACCGATGCCCAAGACATCCGCCTCGTCCGATTCGACGGCACCGAGGCCGCATCGGGCGAGCTGGACGGCTGGTCCGTGCCGAACGAGCTGCCGCTGCACACAGCGGTGCTCAAGGCACGCGATGACGTCGCGGCGGTCGTGCACGCCCACCCGCCGCGCATCGTCGCAGCGGACCTCGCCGGCATCGCGATCCGCCCGATCGTCGGCGCATTCGACATCCCCGGCACTCGGCTAGTGAAAGGAGGCGTACCGGTGTATCCACGCGGTGTGCTCGTGCGAAACCACTCGCTCGCGGCCGAGATGGTCGCCGTGATGGACAAACGTCCCGTCATCGTGCTCAGGGCGCATGGCATCACCAGCGCGGCGCCCACCGTCGAGCAGGCCGTACTCCAGGCGATCAGTGTCGACACGATCGCCGGCCTCTCGCTGGACATCCTCTCCGCCGGGGGCACGCTGAGCGACCTCGCCGACGAGGACATGGCCGAACTGCCCGACCTCGGAGCAGGCTTCAACACGGGCACGGCGTGGCGTCACGAGATGGCGCGAATCGATGGTGTCGTCGCCTCCGCTGATGCCCGATCATCACCGTCCTGATGCCGATGGAGAATATAACCGCACACTTCGCGGCATAGCCTCCCGCGCGGAGACTCCTCCTTCTTGGTTTTCAATGCGCCAGCCGCGGTTCGTGGCCCCGCCCGTGGCCGGCAGATCCACTATCGAACTGAGTTCTAACGTAATGAGGGCGTGGTCATCCTTCCCTGTGGCAGCGTCATTTCCCACCGCTCAATCAGTCCGCTACGGTCTCAACACAGTCGGGGACGCGGGCTCAGAAATGGACGAGAGACGGGACAGGGCGACCCCTGATGGGAACATTCACGCGGTCGATTGCGGTCCAGCGCACCACGGCCGGGGTTCCGCTGCGGCGGGAATGGGGCGGGCGTCGCTATGTGGTGGCTGCCGAGCCGGTGCGCTGATACGAACGGCGTAAATGGTGGGCTGAGAAGCACCGGGCCGACCGCGCCACCGTCACCCTCTTCGCCGTCCTCACCTGGCTCCATTGTTGTCGGTTATCTTTGGCGTATCGCCAGGTCAGTCGAGAACAAGAGCTGACGCCGACCGGGTCGCGTCTTTAGCGGCGGAAGTAGTCGCTGGTCTTCTGGTTGGGGTCTCGCCAGGAGGATTCTCTGCGGGGGATCTGGGTGACCCAACCGGCCGTGGCCCAGGCGTTGTGCACTTCTGCCCCGAAGTGCGCTTCCCAGTGGAGGAGTACGTGGGTCCGTGACCACCGGGTAACCTTGGCGTCCACGGTTCCCCGGTCGGGCAACGATGCCCGCACATAGGGTTCAGAACCGTACCTGGCGCTTGAGACTTCACCTGGTCCGGAGTGCACCGGTGGTTCATATTCCCCGGTTCCCCAGGACGGAACCTGGTCGTGCTGGCCGTAGGATCCGCTGCCTGAGCCGCCTGCTCGCTTCACCCATGCCATGCCTAGCCCCCCGCCCGGCGGAGATGTGTGTCGGTTTGCCAGTGTGGCGGTCATGCGGTGCGGTCCTCGGCACCGCGTGGACGGCGGTTCTTGAAGGCGCCGGTCCTGCGGAGGTATAGGACCATGCACCAGGTGATGAGCACCGTGGACACCAGCGCCACCACACCCAGGCCGGCCTCCCACCAGGCTGCGCGGGACACCACCGAGTTGATGATCCAGATGAGGACGATGAGCACGCTGGCCGCCGCAGGTGCCGCGGCCCAGGCCCGTGGTACCGGGAGCACCTGCCGATCGATCAGACCCATCAGGATCACGCATGCCAGCACCGCTATGGCCCAGAGGTACATTGGCTGCTCCTTTCCTTCGGTGTGCCCCGCGAGGGGCGGATGTCGATGGGTGACCCGTTCACTGGCACTTTGTCTGGTTCTCGGTGTTGGGGCGATTCTGTCAGGCCCCTTGGACGGGTAGCGGATCGATCGGGACGACCCCGCATCCGGGTACGGCCATGCGGGCTTGGTTCCCGGTTTGGACAGTGCCTGCGGTGGTCATCGTTCCATTCCCTGGCCGCTCTGGTGTCGCAGGGACTCCATGTCCGTGGAGCGCCAGCGCCGGCAATACGCTCAGATCATTCATTGGACACAGAATCCAGTAATTGCTGGCCTGACGTATCCAGGACCGTCGTGTTCTCTCAGCTTTCCGACTTCCGGGACTCCCAGGGAAGGGTCAGTGGAATCACGTTTACAGGCTTTAGGGCGGTTTAGACGAAATCGCCTAAAGCACATGGAAAGCCGCGACCGTGCGCGTCACCGCCGCCGAGGCAAAGCCGGGCCGTGCCCGGGATCCGGGAAGTCAGCCTCGTTCAGCACGCTCATCCCAGAGCGCAGCACCAGCGGAACGCTGCCGGCCGGGCCCAATTCAGGCGTTCGCATAATGCGCGAAATCTTCGCGCCAACCGCGAATCGTCGCAAATGGTCGTCGCAAACCCCTTGTCAGCGCCGGGTTTGTAGACGCCAAGCGCGGGCGTTCGCCCACCGGTCGCGCCTCTCAGCTCGCTCAGGGACCGACGTCCAGCGCTCCATCACGGGGGAGACGTCCCCACCGGCGGATTCGCAGAAACCACCAACATGCAATGGTTACTGGACAGCCTGCGTATCAAGACCCGACGTATTGACCCCAACCAAGGGCGTCAGTGGGCACGCCGAGCGGCCGGGTGTGTTGTCGCAAGGGGTACCCGTCCCGGACATAGACCCGGACGGCTGTTGCGGGACGCCACAGCGCCGGCCCGGCGAGCCAATCTGCGGTGTCAGTTTCAAAAGTCGACGACACGGATGTCAGGAGTGGCCTGCACTAATCACCTAGGTGTCGCCAGGGCTCTCCGTTAGCGGACCCTCTACCGGTGGCCCTCCGTGCTGACCTGGGTTGTTGAATGTGAATGGCGGTGCACCCGGTCGTGTGAGAACCCGCCCTTCAAGCGTTCTC